>CAZEMI010000148.1:0-16217 GCA_964513235.1 uncultured Acidobacterium sp. | reverse complement strand
AAGGATTTCCTGATCTTCTTCCGCGGCATGGAGCGCGTCCGCTTCCGCGCCCCGGTCTATCCGGGCGACACGGTGATCGTCGAAGCCAAGGTGAAGCGGCTCCGCTCGCGCATGGGAGTCCTCGAAGGCCGCGCGACCGTGAATGGTAAAGTGGTCGTCAACGGCACGATGACGTTTGCGCTTGGCACAGAATAGTTCCAGAGTTCCGGGGTTCCAGAGTTCCACGGTTGAACAACCCTGGAACACTGGAACTATGGAACCTTGGAACCACCCTTGTAGAGAACCCTCCCAAGGCGTTTGTGCCAACCGGTGAATTCCTCGGCGCCGGCGTCCTCGGCAATCGCCTTTCGCACCTGACTCAGCTTCGCGTCCAATTCGTCGATTGACGCGAGGATGAACGCCTCCACCGTTTTTGGCTCAACCGGCGATCCATGCTCGCGAATGCCGTGATGCGACGCGATCAAGTGCTCGATCTGCGCGCGGAGATCATCCGGGAAGCCGGCGATCCCGTTGACGGCTTCCCGCACCATCACGATCCCCAGCGCGATGTGTCCCACCATGTTCCCGTCGCGCGTGTAGTTGGCCGCCCCGCCTTCGTAGGCCAGCTCCTGGAGCTTGCCGATGTCGTGCAGCACGATGCCGGCCAGCACCAGGTCCCAGTCGGCGCCGTAGGCGTTGCTCACGAAGCGGCCGACCTCGGCCATCTTGGTGATGTGCTCGAGAAACCCGCCGCGATACGCGTGATGGATCACCTGCGCCGCCGGCCACACGCGCAGCTGTGCTTCGTGATCGGCCACCATGCGATTCAGCAGCACGCGCACGTGATCGTTCTTCACGCTCTTCAGGTGGTCCTGGAGCTCCGACCACATTTCGTCGATCGGCCGCGGCGCGCTCAGGATCGCGTCTTCCTCGCGGAAGCCTTCGCGGCGGTCCTGATCGGGATTCACACGGCGAATCGTTGACAGCACCAGCTGCACTTCGCCGTTGTACATGCTCCCCCGCCCCTCGACGCGCACGAACTCGCCGGCCTCGAACTCGTTCTTGTAACGGTCGACGTCGACCATCAGCTTCGCGACGACTTGCCCGGTCGAATCCTGCATCGACAGGAACAGGAACTCGCTACCGCTCCGTCCCGCACGCAGCTCTTTATAGGTGCAGAGAAAAAATCCCCACCCGGTGTCTTCAGCCGTCAGCGCTGCGAGCTTTGGAAGCTTCTGCATCTGCAGCTAGGTTAACGCAAAGGGCCGATGCATTGACGATTGACGATTGACTGAATTGGTGACTGTTTGGCGATTTTGTAATCGCGCGATCTGAAATTCGATCGATCGATTCGGTCGATTGCCAATTGGCAATCGCGAAACAGTCACGCAATTGTCAATCGCTAATTCGTCATTGCGGACTTTACCCCACCCGCCGCCCGCCACCGACGACCCAAGTGCCTGCGAGCACAAGGGCTGCAGAGACGGCGACTCGCGTGGAGAACGGTTCCGATAACAACAGCGTACCTAACGTGACCGCGATGATCGGGTTGATGTAAGCGTAAAGCGACACCAACGAGAGCGGTAGATGCTGAATCGCGTAGATATATGCCGAGTACGCGAGGAGCGATCCCGCGAGGCTCAGATACGCCATCGCCGCAATCGTCCTCGGCGTGAACGACAGGCGCTCCCAATCGCCATTGATCGTCGCCGCCGTCAGCAACATCGTCCCGCTGAATACCATCTGCAGCGCCGTCGAGCGAAACGGGTTGTCGCCCAGCTCGTGCCGCTTCGCGTACGACGTGCCGATCACCCAGCCGACGCACGCCAGCTGAATCGCGATCACACCGAGCACGAACGCGCGGCCGCTCGCGCCGCCGTTGGTCATCTCCGGCCAGACCAGGATGACGATGCCCGTGAAACCGAGGCCGAGGCCGAAGAGCGCGCGGCTGGAGAATCGCTCGCCGTTCGGCAACAGCCGCTCGACAAGCGCGGACCAGAACGGCGTGGTCGCGATCAGCACCGCGGTCAAGCCGCTCGCCACATACTGCTGCGCGTAAACCACGAGGCCGTTGCCGACCACGTTCATCAGGAACCCGAGAAGAAGCAGCGGGCCCCACAGTGCCGGCCGCGGCAAACCGCGCCCGGTCGCGAGCATCAACACCGACATCACCAGGCCGGCCGCCATCCAGCGCAGTCCGGCCAGCAGCAACACCGGCACCGTCTCCAGCGCCACGGTGATCGCCAGGTAGGTAGTGCCCCAGACAAGGCACACAGTGACGAACGCGAAGTAAGCGAGCTTCCCTCGACCGCGCTCGGAACTCATCCCCGCGTCAACTCGCCGAGGGTCTTCTCTTTGGGAATAGCGACGCGAGGATCTTCCTTCACCGTCTCGAGAACAATCGTCGTTCGCGTCGAGATGACGGCGTTGGTCGCCGAGATCTGCTGGCGGAGGATCTGTCCGAGATGCTCGGCGTCTCGCGCCCGCACCTTGAGCAGGTAACAATCGTCGCCGGCCACGTGATGCACCTCGAGCACTTCGGGAATGCAAGACAGCTCGATCGCCGACGGCATGTCGGGGCCATGCTCGCTCGTTCGCACCGCGACAAATGCCAGCAGCCCGCGATCCACCACGTGAGGGTCGATTAGCGCGACGTAATCCTTGATAATGCCCTTCGCCTCGAGCTTTCTCAGGCGCTCGAGGACCGCCGAAGGCGCCAGACCAACGGCCTTCGATAACTCGGCCTGGGTCGTTCTGGCGTTGTACTGAAGAATATCAAGTAAAGTGCCATCAATTTCGTCGATTGTTCTGTCTGAGGCCATGTGAACAGAATATTAGACAATTTCTTTGGGTTTTGGAAGGAGGCGGGTCCAGACGCGAGGAAGGCGCTGGTAGCCGCGTCCTTGGGTTGGATGCTCGATGCCTTTGACGTGATGCTCTACGCCCTCATCCTGACGGCCGTCATCCAGGACCTCGGGCTGTCTCGTGAGACGGGCGGGTTGATGGCATCCCTGACCCTGGGCGCCTCTGCGGTGGGCGGCCTGGTCTTTGGCGTCCTGGCCGACAAGCTTGGCCGGACGCGGGCCCTGAACCTCAGCATCCTGCTCTATTCGGTCTTTACGTTCGCTTGCGGCTTTGCGCAGAACGTCTGGCAGTTCGCTATCTTCCGCCTCCTCCTTGGCCTGGGCATGGGCGGCGAGTGGGCCAGCGGCGCCACCCTCGTCAGTGAGACCTGGCCCGAGAAGCACCGCGGCAAGGCGCTCGGCATCATGCAAAGCTGCTGGGCCATCGGCTACGGCCTGGCCGCCATCGTGGTGGCGATCGTGCTGCCGCGTTTCGGCTGGCGCGCGGTGTTCTTCGTCGGCATCATCCCGGCCATCTTCACGCTATGGATCCGCCGCAGCGTCAAAGAACCCGAAATGTGGTTGAACTCGCGTCAAGAAATGTCGCCCCGTCAAGAGGTGTTTCCCCGTCAAGGAGTGCCGCCCCGTCAAGAAGTGCCGTCCCGTCTGGCGTTCCCCTGGCGTCTCGCGATCCTCCTGACGCTCATGAACGCTGCCACCATGTTTGCGTGGTGGGGTCTTAACCTGTGGGTCCCTTCCTATCTCTCTCTGCCAACAAGCCAAGGCGGCGTCGGCCTGTCAACCGAGACGATGGCGTTCTTCGTGGTCGCGATGCAGGTGGGAATGTGGTTCGGTTACGTCACATTCGGTTTCGTCAGCGACGCCTTCGGCCGGCGGCCCACCTACACGACGTACCTGCTGCTCGCGGCGATTCTCGTCGCGGTGTACGGCACGGTCCGCGACCCGATGCTGCTCCTGTTACTCGGACCGTTCGTCGCATTTTTCGGAACGGGATACTTCAGCGGCTTTGGCGCCGTCGCGGCGGAGATCTTTCCCACGTCAATCCGCGCCACCGCGCTTGGCGTGACCTACAACAGCGGCCGGCTGCTGAGCGCCGTGGCGCCGTTCGTGATCGGCTCGCTCGCCGAACGCCGCGGCTTCGGCGCCGCTTTCATGCTGACGTCGGTCGCGTTTCTGATCGCCGCCGCGTTATGGATTGGAATTCCCGAAACTAAAGGAAGGAAACTGTCTTGAAACTAAAACTGAAACTCCGCAACTTCGCAACTCAACTGTCAACTGTCAACTGTCAACTGTCAACTTCGAATTGTCACACCACCAGCGGCGACTCCGAAGCGATCCTGACGCAATTCCGCCCATCGTGTTTCGCGCGGTAGAGCGCCTGGTCCGCGCGCGCGATCACCGCTTCAACATTCACTTCGCCCGGCATCGTCTGCGCCAGGCCGAAGCTCGCCGTCACCGTCACGCCGTCACCCGCCCACGGGATCGGCCGCTCCGCGATCTCGCGGCGCAGCGTGTCGGCCACCCGGCGCGCGCCGTGCAGCGGAGTTTCCGGCAGCAGCACGAGGAACTCTTCACCGCCGTAACGGCACTTCACGTCCGAGCCGCGCAGCACTTCCTTCATCCGCTTGCTCACCGCGATCAACACCGCGTCGCCGCACAGGTGACCGTAGCGATCGTTCACGTCCTTGAAGTGATCGAGGTCGAACATGATCATCGTCACCGGCATCTGCGTGCGCCGCGCGCGGCGCAGCTCGGCGTCAATGATCTCGAGGGCGTGCCCGCGCGTGACGCAGCCGGTGAGCGCGTCCTTCACGCTGTTCTCGCGGACTTCGCGGAACAACTGCGCGTTCTTGATCGAGACGGCGAGCAACGCCGCCGCCGCTTCGAGAATGCGCTTGCGATCCTCGGGCAGCTTGCCGCCGCCCTCGGGACGCACGCCCAGGACGCCCAGCGGACTGCCGCCGACGATCAACGGAAACCCCACCGCGCGATCGGTGAGGCTCGCCGGCGTCTTGTCCGGGCCGCTGGAGAGCAACTCCTCGGCGAGGTCGCCCCACTGCAGCACGTGCTCGGCGCCTCGCGTGTCGCCGTGAAGCGCCTGCCACTCGACGCCCTGCTGCACCAGGACCCAGACGTTGGCGGTGCCGGCGATCGTTGGCAGGTGCTGCATCACCGCCACGCGGATGCTGTCGAAGTCGAGTGCCCGGCCAAGCGCCTGGCCAAACGTCACCAGCCGCTCGAGCTCTTCGGCGCGATGCTCCGCTTCCTTGGCCGTCAGCTCCGCCGCCACGGCCTTCGCCTGTTGTTGATGGCGCCTCAGGATCTGGTGAAACACGAACGCGCCCGTGAGCAGCACCAGTGCGGGAAGCAGCGTCAGCCCGCTCCGGTTCTCGATCTCGCGGATGTAGTCCAGCAGCCGCGAGATCGACGTCGAAAAAATCATCACCACTGCGGCCGTGAACGCCGCAATCAGGAGCATGTCCTGACGGCCGAATAAGTTCATTGTCGGGTCTCGGCAGTATGCCTTTTTTTCAGCCGTATGCCTTCCGCCTTTTGCATTCTTTGAATCCCGGATCCCGGCTCCCGGATCCCGGCAGGCGTCTGGTAAAGTGGTTCCATGCAAGCGCATCCCAAAGTTACGCTTTTGCTCGGATTTGCCGGACTGGCCCTCGCCACGACGGTCGCTATTGCGAGCCAAACCGGCCAGAGGCAGCCGGCGTCTGCAGTGCGACCCAAGTCCCAAGTGACGACGCCGGCATTGAAGGCCCAAGCCCCAAGCCCCAAGCCCCAAGTCCCTCGAAAGACTGTGCCGCCGCTGCCCAACGTCGGCTTCGCGCCCGTGCGCCCGATGGACATCGTGCGGGCGACCTACGACTTCGCCGCGCAACATCCCGAGATCCTGAGCTACGTGCCGTGCTATTGCGGCTGCGGCAGCCAGGGTCACAAGGCGAACGACTCGTGCTTTGTCGCGCGGCGCGATGCCAGGGGCAACGTGCTCGAGTGGGACACCCACGGCTTCGGCTGCACGATCTGCGTCGACGTGGCGCGTGAAGCGATGCAGATGTATACGTCTGGCGCCGACGTCGTCTCGATCCGCGCCGCGATCGAGCGCAAGTGGACCCCCGGGAACGCCGCCGGAAAAACGCCCACGCCATTCCCGCCGAAGAAGACGTCCTGAAGGCCGGCGGATGATAGATCGCGTTCTCACGGCCGGCATTCAAGACGTCTCGCCCGCCGGAGGCGGGCAAGGCGATACTGAGTCGTGGACGAGCGCGCACTAGCGTTCGCTCGTTTGTTCAGTTCCGTTCGCGAGGGTGTCTACATGGGCACCCTCGGTGCCGTCCGCACCACGACGCTTGCCGCCAACCCGCACCTGAAAACCATCCTCGGCTATCCCGAGGACGCCGCGGAATCCCTCGTCCAGCCCTTCGATATTTCGCGCTTCGTCGATCCGCAGGCACGGCACGACTTCATCGAGAAGCTCGATAAAGACGGCGGCGTCACCGAGCACTTGCTGCGATTGCGTAAAGTGGATGGCTCTCCGATCTGGGTCGAAGTTTCCGCAACCGCCTCGTACGCCCAAGACCCAAAACCCAAGACCCAAGACCTTACTATCGAGGCGCTCGTCAGAGATGTAAGCGAGCGCAAGAAGAGGGATGACCAGGCCCGCGACGGCCGTTATCAGATGCTCCAGGCCGAGAAGATGGCCGCGCTCGGCCAGACCATCTCCGGCGTCGCCCACGAGCTGAACAATCCGCTCGCCACGATCCTGTCCTGGGCCGAACGCCTCGCGGAACGAAACGTCGACGAAAAAACCAAGCAGGGCCTCGAGGTGATCCTCGGCGAGGCCGAACGCGCCGCGCGCATCGTCCGCAACCTGCTGACCTTCGCGCGCAAGCGCCAGACCACGCGCGCGATGGTGGACCTCAACCAGGTCGTCCGGGAAACGCTCGCCCTTCGCGCCTACGAGCAGAGGGTCTCGAACATCCAGGTGGTCGCAGCGCTCTCCACCGGGTTACCCGAAGTGTTCGTGGACGGCCATCAGATCAAGCAGGTGCTGCTCAACCTGGTGATCAACGCCGAGCAGGCCTGCCTCGGCGCCAACGGCCGCGGCACCATCGTCGTGCGGACGATGCACGACCAGGAGCGGGGGTCGGCGGTCCTGGAAGTGAGCGATGACGGGCCCGGCATTCCGGAGGACCGTCAAGGGAAGGTGTTCGATCCGTTCTTCACGACCAAGGAAGTGGGATCGGGCACCGGCCTCGGGCTGACCGTGGCCTATGCGATCGCGCGCGAGCATGGTGGACGAATCTGGCTCGAATCAACACCGACGACGGCGCCAGGATCCGCCGCAGCGCGAAGCGCGAAGGCGGGGACCTCATTTTTTGTCGAGCTGCCGATCTCCGGCCAACACCTGAATCCGCCGGCGGCGAGAGCGGCGCAACAGCCGATCTCGCTCGAGGCGTTCAAGGGACTGCGTGTGCTGGTGGTGGAGGATGAGCCCGCGCTGGCGCAGGCCGTGTCGGAAGCGCTCGTCGATGCGGGATTCAATGTCGACCGCGCGAGCGACGGTGAGGAGGGTCTGACCCGCCTCACCGAAGCCAACTACGATCTGATTGTCTGCGACCTCAAAATGCCGCGCATCGACGGCATGCAGTTCTACCGCGCGATGGCCGCCGCCACGCCGGCGCTGGCGCGGCGCGTGATCTTCGTCACCGGCGACGTGGCCGGCACCGATGCCGAACGCTTTCTCGAAGAGACCGGCTGCCGCTGGCTCTCCAAGCCGTTCAGGTTGGGAGACTTGCTCCGCTCGGCGCGCGACACGCTCTCCTGATTGCTTGCTTGGTCCGCCGAAGCCGCAGGCGAAGGCGCCTTGCTGACGAGCACCAGGCCCGCGCGCTTCTGGGCCGCCTGTGAAACTCGGGTATCCGATTCCGGCAGCGCGACTTTCGCACCCCGTGCGCCGAGCGCGGCTTTTGCCATCCGGGGTTTGACTTCAAACGCCGCCATGGCATCTCGAAGCGCAGCTGATGCGGCAATGGGAGTGATTTCTGCTCCAAGTGACTCTCGAAGCCTGCGGATGGCTCTGGCGTGCAGCTGTGAGACGCGCGATTCGTTCACGCCCAGCTCGGCGCCGATGTCCTTCATCGTCACTTCGTTGTAGTAGTAGAGGGCGATGACGCGCTGCTCGCGCACCGGCAGCGTGGCAATGGCGTTGCGGACGCGCGCGCGCACTTCATCGCGCTCGTATTGGAGATCGGGGCGTTCCGGCTCCGCCGGCACGAGCACCGCGGGCAGCTGCGATTCGTCCACCGTGTCGGCGTTCGAGAACGGCGAGGTGGACTCGATGGTGTTGATGCGGACGATGGTCTTGCCGAGCCGCTTCTCGTCGGAGCCGATCGCGTGGGCGAGGTCGGCGAGCGAGGGCTCGTGGCCGAGCGTCGCGCGCAGCTTCTCGCGCGCCGCCTCGAGCTCGCGCCGCACGCGCCGCACGCCGCGCGGCCACGCGTCCTTGCGCAGCGCGTCGATCATCGCGCCGCGAATGCGCCGCTCGGCGAAGGTCTCGAACTTGATGCCGCGCGAATCGTCGAAGCGATGCGCCGCATCGATCAATCCGATGACGCCGTCCTGCACCAGATCACTCAGGTCAATCGAATGTGGCATCGTCGCGGCCATGCGCCTGGCGAGCGCTTCCACAAACGGTAATCCGGCTTCGACCCGTTTCGACTCGGACATGACCGGCGTCTTGCCCGCCGTGACCTTGGCGCAGGCGGTAGCCTTCATTGAGGCGGTTTTCATCGCTTGGGTGTCTCCGTTGCATGCCCTAAGGCAACGAGGATGCCATCGATGAGTAAGCGTGCGTCAGGATGTGAATCGTACAGTCGAGCTAGAACTAAGTTGCTGAGTTGTCAGCTACTTACATGAATCTGCCCGTCGCGGCGTATAGATTTTTCCGTCTAAAAATCATTCGAACAGCGTCAACGATATGACGTTTTTATTGATGTCGTTGTCAAACTATTGACTGACGCATTTGTTTTTGAACGCGAAGCAACAAAAACGTAATCGAAGGACGATATCGACCGACTCGTTCCGGGGTCGAAGGGTGTAATTGGGGGGAGCCCTATTTCCGTGGTGTCCGCTCTTAGGCGGATAGAGGGGTCACTTTTCTCCAACCGTCTCGCGAAGCTCTCGCGACACCGCCATCGCCTGGAGGGCGGCGTTCACCACCTGCGACGCGCGCGCCTTCTGGGCCGCGTCCTGCGCCTTGGTCTCGAGTAACTCGGCGTGCGCGAGAATCACGCCGAGTTGGTTATTGAGCTTGTGCAGAAGGGCCTTGGGGTCCTCTGTGCTCATTGGGTGTAGGTGCATGACTGCAAGTTGTTGACTGCCTGACTGCAACTGTTGACTGCCTGACTGAACTGCCGACTGCCAAACTGAGAACTCTTAACTGCCGACTGTCGACTGCTGACTGTGCCTGTGCCAGTTACGCAACAGTATGGTTCGTTGGATGTTTGGTCCCATCCGGTTCGCGCCACAGCGTATCGACAAAGATTCGGATACTGCCGCCGGCGGTGCGCAGGTACTCGACCTTGTTCGCCGCAATCCAGTTATAGATCGTACGCCGGCTGACCCCGACCATCTCACACGCCTTCATGATGCTGACTGTTTGCCGTTCCACTGGGGTATGCCTCCAAGGGGTGTATCGGTGTTTGCCAGCCTGAGATTAGACGTGCAGCCCAAAGAAGAAACCGGATCTGCGCCCCGCGGCCGTTGACACTTTCAGGTTGTATGTCAATATGTTGACGCACAATATGAAGCGGTCTTTGCTCCTCATAGACGATGAAGAGGCGCTGCGCGAGGTCGTTGCCGAGCGCCTCGCGGACGAGGGCTTTGACGTCACACAGGCCGCCGACGGCGAGGCCGCGCTCGAGGCGCTCGACGGGTTTGCCTTCGACGTCATCGTGTCGGACCTGCGCCTCCCTGGCGTGGATGGCCGTCAAGTGATCGACGCGGCCCTCTCCAGGTATCCCGGCATCGTTGCCATCGTCGTCACCGGCTACGGCACCGTGAAGGACGCGGTGGACGCCATCAAGCGCGGCGCCGCGGATTTCATTGCCAAGCCGTTTCAGTTCGACGAGCTGATGCACGTGCTCACCAACGCGCTCGAGCAGAAGCGGTTGAAGAGTGAGAACGCCTATCTGCATCAGCAGCTCGACGAGCGGTTCGGGTTGGGATCGATGGCCGGCAAGAGCGCGCCGATGCGCGCGCTGTTTCAGTTGATCGAAACGGTGGCGCCGACCAGCGCCACGATCTTGATCAGCGGTGAGACCGGTACCGGCAAGGAGATGGTCGCGCGCGCGATCCATCAGACCAGCCCGCGTCATCGCGAGCGGTTCGTCGCCATCAACGTCAGCGCCATTCCGGAAACGCTGCTCGACGCCGAGCTCTTCGGCCACGTGCGCGGCGCGTTCACCGGCGCCGTGGCCATGCGCCAGGGCCGTCTCGAGCAGGCCGACAAGGGCACGCTCTTCCTCGATGAGGTGGGGACGATGCCGATGGCGCTGCAGATGAAGATGCTGAGAGTGTTGCAGGAGCGCGAGTTCGAGCGCATCGGCGATAACCACACCATCAAGGTCGACGTCCGCATCGTCGCGGCCACCAACGCGGACCTGACCAAGATGGTGAAGGAAGGCACGTTCCGCGAGGACCTGTATTACCGGCTGAACGTGATTGCCGTGCACCTGGCGCCACTGCGCGAGCGGCCCGAAGACATTCCGCTGTTGGCGCAGACTTTCCTGGAGAAATTTTCCAGAGATCCCCGGATCCCGGATCACGGATCCCGGATCCCGACGGTATCCCAGGAGGCTATGCGGCGGCTCATGTCTTTCGCCTGGCCCGGCAACGTTCGTCAACTCGAGAACGCCATCGAGCGCGCCCTGGCGATGTTGGGATCGCGCACGCAAATCGAGGTCGCCGATCTTCCGCCCGATCTCCAGGCGGTCGAGGAGGACACCGTCAAGCCATCGCTCGATTTGCCGAAACAGGGTGTGGATCTCCCGGCGCTGGTGGCGCAGATTGAAAAGGAAATGATCGACCGCGCCCTCGCGCGCACGGACAATAACAAGGGCGCGGCGGCTCGTTTGCTTGGCCTGAAACGGACGACGCTGGTGGAGAAGTTGAAACGGTTTTAGGTCGGCCAGAAACGTGTCAATCGGTGTATGTCGGCAAGATCTTGCGGCCGTCCCACCGCACGTTTGTTTTGAATCAGGTGGTGTTTGCTGAGGATGTGAATTGGCACATCACCGTATTTGGAATCGACGCGATCCTGCCATGCGTCTGGGAACGCGACGCCGTCGATCGAGGTCACGATGTCAATGCGGTTCGGCGCAACGCCAAGCTGAACAACCATGCCGGACCTGGCAAGATCGGCGTCGGTAAGGTCCGTCATTGGCGCGCCGAAGGCGGCGAGCGCCTGGCAAACGGCGGCAGCGTTGACTGCCGTGGGTTCGACCCAGATATCGAGATCTTTGGTATACCTGGGTTCCGCGTGAAAAGAGAACGCGTAGCCTCCGATCAGAAGGTACCGGGCGTTAGCGTCGTTCAACGCGGAGAACAGATCGCTGAAGTCGCGGTTCAGCTGCATCGTGGCCACTCCACTTGGCGTTGTCGCACACCAAATCCCAGACCATCGCTAGACGCTCGTGGTGTGGCACCTCGGCCCAATATTCATCGTTGAGCCGATCGTTGTCTTTGAGCGATCCCTTGCGGACAGTGACGATGCGATCCGGCGCCGCCATCGTGCAATTGTAGCTCAACACATGGCGCTGGCTCACCGGCGACGGATGACTTGATCGGTGAAGATGGTGACGTCTTTCGCCTGTTGCAGAAGGAGATCGAGCGGCGTCGATCGCTGCGTTTTCGAGAACGCCGCTTGCAGCACCGGCAATTTCCTCGGGCCCACCGCCACAATCCAGATCCGGCGCGTCTGCAACAAGTACCCCATCGTCAACGACAAGCGGCGCCGCGGCGGCTTCGGCGCATCTTCCACGGCAATAACGCGCTGGTTGTCCTCCAAGAGCGCCGGATGCCCAGGAAACAACGAGCACACGTGCCCGTCTTCGCCGACGCCGAGCAACACCAGGTCCAGTACTCCTCCCTCAAGCTCCGTTGCAAGTTCCTCGTCGTATTTAAGGGCCGCCGCGCCGAGGTCAGGCATGTCGGCGGGCATCCGCACTGCGCGCGGTGCCTTCGCTCCAAGCGGCGAGAGCAGCATCCGCTCGGCGATGCCGTAGTTCGACTCGGGATCGTCGGCCGGCACGGCGCGTTCGTCGGCCCAGAACAAGGTGATTCTGGACCAGTCGACCTTCGCCGCGCGCAGGGCAGGGAGAAAGATCAGCGCGGTCGCGCCGCCCGATAAGGCGCACGATCGGCCTTCCTGACCCCAATCCTCGAACGACTGCGTCAGCAGGTTCTTGAGCTCAGGTACGGCTGCGTGGACGAGTTCCATCTAAACTAGGATGGATCAGAACCGCCCGCCATGCCCCCTAGATACGCCTACTGGACCATCTTGATCGGCGACGAGCCCACGGCTTTTCGCTCCGGCTCGCAGGATGAATTGATGCCCACGCTGAAACGTCTGCAGCAGCGGCATGCTGAAGCCCGGATGATGTGGTGGCAGAACGGGAAGTTGTGGAACTCGCGCCTGGACGCGCAGGAAGCCATGCGCGCGCGCGGTGAAATCGGCCGCAGCAGCGATCCGCGCCAGGAAGAGCGTGGCCGGAGGCCCTTCAAACCTGCCGGAGAGCGATACAGCGAGCGTGCGCCGCGAGCCAGCGAGCGGCGGGCAGAACGCGCGCCCTCCGGCAAACTGGACTGGAAGCCCAAGTCTTCGAGCCCCCAAGCCCCCAAGCCCTCGCGATCTGAGAGACCCGAGTGGAAGCCGAAAGGATCTTTCAAACCCGAACGAGCGGCGAAGCGCGGACCCGAATGGAAACCCAAGACTTCAAGCCCTCAAGACCTCAAGCCCTCAAGTCCTGAGAAACGAAAATGGATCCCCAAAGAGGAGTACAAGAGATCCCAAGCCCCAAGCCCCAAGTCCCAAGTCCCAAAAGACAAGAACTGGAGGCCGGGCGGCGAGCACAAAGACCCGCGCCAGAAGTACAAAGACGCCAAGAAGGCGAAGTGGGGACGCTTCAAGCAGACCGTCCGTAAGCGTTGGGAATCGAAGCAGGGTGGGAAGAAGAAGAATGAATAGTCTTCCGGATCCCGGATCCCGGATCCCGTATCCCGTATGATCTCGCACGTCGTGCTGTTCCGCCCGCGCGCGACGCTGACCGGCCCTGAGCGCGAAGCGCTGATTGCGGCGCTGCACCATGCGGTCAGCGGCATCGCCACCATCCGCCGCGCCACCATCGGCAAGCGCATCCTGCTCAACCGGCCGGGCTATGAAACACAAATGGCCGAGCACTATGAGTACTCGGCCATTCTCGAGTTTGATTCCGAAGCCGACTTACGCGCGTATCTCGATCACCCCGCTCACGTCGATCTCGGCACGCGATTATTCACGGCTGCCGAAGCGGTGCTCGCCTACGATTTCGCAACTACCGATCCGGCATCACTCTAGCCCTTATCGCTAACGAGCAACGCGTCGACTGGAATGCTGCATTGCGGCAGCGCTTCCGGGGCAATCGATTCCCCTGAGTGGCGCTGCTGATGCCGTTGATAGCCGGCGGCGGAAGGGACTTTGGAGCAGGTCACCGTGCTCGTGGTGAGATCGACCAGCCAGTATTCCACCACGCCTGCGGCTGCATACAGCCGCGCCTTCACCTCGCTGTCATAGTCGAGCGACGATTCGGCGACTTCGATGATCAATAGGATGTCGGCCGGTCCAGGCAGGCGGGACGCGTGGAAGTCTGGATCTGGTGTCAGCAGGACCAGGTCGGGTTGTGGCTCGTTCCAAAGATCGAGCCGGACCGACCCTTGCACCTGGACGATCCCCCAATCGCCGACCGCTGCAACCAGCGCGCGAGTGGCGCGGTTGACGGCGGCGTTGTGACGGGGGCCAATCGGGGTCATGGTGAGGATCTCCCCATTGATCAGCTCAACCCGATCGTCCTCGGACAGGATGCGGGCGCGTCCCATTTGCTGGTACTCGTCGGCGTCAAAGCGGCGTTTGAGAAGCTCGATCGGCATGTGGGGCGTCCTTCCTAAATCTTAGCTCACCCGCTTACTGTGTGGTCGGTTGCGCACCCCCGTGCACCCTGCGCACCCTGCGCACCCTGTGCACCCTGCTAGGACACCAGAATAGACGCCGATCAATCGGTGTCTAATCGGTGTCAATCGGTGGCCCCCAGCGCCGCTCGGGCTAGCACGTCCAGGAAGGCCTTGAGGTCGGCCGGGCCTTCTGCGGCGGCCCTGTGAACGCGGATCATATCGAGCGTTTCATACGCATGTGCCACGACGTTGCGAAAGCCGGCGGCCTTGACGAGTCGATTCGCCAGCGCTTCGTCGATCACGCCTTTCTCCTGCAGCAGGCGAAACGCGCTGGCGTAAGTGGACGGCGCACCGAACCCCAATTGCACACATACCGAAAGGGCCAGGTCCAGCACGCCCTGTGTCGCCTGCCACAAGTGAAGGATCACGGCGTCCGCAGCGTCGGTCGAGGCGACAAAACTGGGGGCGTCCTGGGGAAGCCGCGCCGCCACGCGGTCCAGGTGGCGATGGATCGCCCCTCTGCGCTCAGCGAGCAGCGCGCGATCGATAGGGCTCACGTGGTTTGCCTGGCGAGCTGCGCGTCGTAGGCGCGCGTGAGAACAGGCTCCATGTCGCACCAGGTCGAAACGGCTTCAAGCTGGAACCGATCGAAGAGTCCGGGCTCACGTTCGTACAGCGGCACACCTTCGCTAGCCGTCTTGAACCGCAGCAGGGCGGAGGCGCGAGATAGGTCGGCCAGATCGAGCTGGTCCGTGGCAAGCTCTTCGCCGAGCCGCGCGAGCAGATCGTCCGGATCGAACGTACTGTCCGCCAGAAACGCCAGGTCCCAGTCACTGTCGCCGCGAGCATCGCCCCGTGCCCGCGACCCGTGCAGAACCAGCAGGCGAAGGCCGGCGGCCTTCTCGGCCGCCTGTGCGGCGGCGCCCATTAGTTCGACACTCGGAAATTTTCGGATAGCCTCCCGCGCCATTGGAGATTCATTTTACGTCCGGCGACCCGAAATCACGAGATCATCCGATCCCCAGATCACGAGATCTGCCTCGCGAAGACCCCGGCAATTCGCCCGGCCGCATGCCCGTCCCAAAGATCGGGAATCCTGGCCGATGCCTTTGGTCTCGAAAGGTGATCGAGCGCCGCCTTCAACAGCTTCTTCGGATCCGTTCCCACGAGCTGGTTTGTGCCTTCGGTGATCGTGACCGGCCGCTCGGTGTTCTGCCGCACCGTCAAGCACGGCACGCCGAGATAGGTCGTCTCTTCCTGCACGCCGCCCGAGTCTGTAATCACGAAGCGCGCGTGCTTCTGAAGTCCGAGGAATTCGAGATAGCCCACCGGATCGATCAGGTGCAGCGTGGGAGGGCGTGTGCGGTCGCCAGCTCGGGTCCGGGTTCGCGGGTGCATCGGAAACACGACCGGGATCTTTGCCGAGAGCTCCGCCAGCACCGACATCGTCTCGTCGAGGAGGGCAGGGGTGTCCACGTTCGCCGGCCGGTGGAGCGTCACCAGCGCAAAGGGGTCACCTGGCGCTATTTTCAATCGGCCGAGCGTGCCCGTCGCGTCGGCCAACGGCATGCAGCGGACCAGCGTGTCGATCATCACGTTCCCGACGCGGAAGATCTTCTCTTCGGCCACGCCCTCGCGTTTGAGGTTCGCGTCGCCGTCCGCTGAGGGCGTGAACAGATACGTGGCGAGCTGGTCGGTGACCAGCCGGTTGATCTCTTCCGGCATCGTGCGATCGAACGAGCGCAGTCCCGCCTCGACGTGCGCGACCGGGATGTGCAGCTTCGCCGCCGCCAGTGTCGCGGCCATCGTCGAGTTCACGTCGCCGTAGACCACCACCACGTCCGGGCGATGCTCGATCAGGACCTTCTCGACGGCGGTCAGCACCGCGCCGGTTTGCTGCGCGTGCGTGCCGGAACCGACACCGAGGTTGATGTCAGGGGCCGGCAGCTCCAGTTGCCTGAACAGGATGTCGGACATCAGCTCGTCGTAGTGCTGCCCGGTGTGGATGAGAATCTGCGGCCAACCGCGTTTCTTGAACGCGGCAATCACGGGCGCAGCCTTCATGAAATTCGGCCGCGCGCCCACGACATGCATGAACTCTGTGGTCAGCTGCGCACCCCGTGCACCCCGTGCACCCTATTCGGAAGCAACACCGATCGC
>CAZEMI010000147.1:0-3918 GCA_964513235.1 uncultured Acidobacterium sp. | reverse complement strand
GTTGTTCGGCATCGCCTGGCTGATGTGGCTCAGCAGCCGCTCCACGCCCGCGGGTCCGTTGTGGACTGATGCCGAGGCGAGGGTTCGCACCGCACTCGGACTGCCATCCCCGGTCCGCATCCGCGTCACGCGCCATCCGGCCCTGCTGGTCACCTGGGGTGTGATCAATCCCGTGATTCTGCTACCCGCGGATGCGGGATCGTGGCCCGCCGAACGCGTGAGCCTCGTGCTGGCCCACGAGATGGCGCATCTCTCCCGCCGCGACTGGCTGACGCAGCTGGCGGCGGAGATAGTGCGCGCGATCCACTGGTTCAATCCGCTGTTCTGGGTCGCGTGTGCGCGCCTCAGACAGGAAAGCGAGCACGCGTCGGACGACATCGTGCTCGATCTCGGTTTTGCCCGAACGTCGTATGCGACGCACCTGGTCGATCTGGCGCGCGCGTTCAGCGCGCACGGCCGCACCTGGCTGCCCGCCCCGTCGATTGCACGCCCGTCCACGCTCGAGAGGAGAGTTCGCGCCATGTTGAATCCGCACACCAACCGGCAACCGGTCTCTTTGGTCCGCCGGATCGCAACGGTGGCGCTGCTGCTCACAGTTGCGTTGCCAATCGCCGCCGCACAATCGCTTTCGGCACCGTCCGGCACCGTCGTCGATCCATCCGGATTGCCGCTGCCCAATGCCACCGTTCGCCTCACCGGCGTGGGCGGCGCACCCGTCTTCGAGGCGACGACTGATGGCACGGGCTCATTCCAGTTCCCGGTCGTTCCGTCAGGTGACTACATGTTGTCGTCGCGGTATCCGGGCTTCTCGTCGCTGCGCCAACGTGTGCAGATCGGCGGCGCCATGACGCTGTCGATGCAGCTGCAGGTGGGAACGTTGCGTGAGACGGTCACGGTCCGGGGCGGCGATGCGCAAGACTCCTCGCCGGGTGCGGCGGCCCTGCCGATGCCGGCCGCGCCCCCGTGCGGATCCACGTCGGTCGGTGGCAACCTGAAACCGCCGAAGAAGCTGCTTCATGTGAACCCGAAGTTCCGGCCGACCTGGGCGGACGCGGGCGTGCAAGGCAGCGTACTGCTGCAGGCGCGCATCGGCACCGACGGCAAGATTTCAAGTGTTGAAGCGGTGTCGCCGTCGCACCCGGAGCTGGAGGATGAGGCGTTGGCTGCGGTTAGCCAGTGGCAGTTCTCGCCGACCTACCTCAACTGTGAGGCGGTCGAAGTGCGGATGTTCGTGACCGTGGTATTCACGGCCGAACGCTGAGGCGGAGCCTGCATGCTCGGTCCGAGGCGGAGCCTCGCTGTTTACCGGGTCTCGATGGCGACGGTCGCCTGGGTGATCGCGGCCGACTGTGCTTGCTGCGAGTCGTCTTGATACAAGACGAGCAATAACAGAGTTAGTACGAGCGAGATTCCAAGCGCCACGCCGAGCCTACCGAGCAACTCCATGTTCCTCATGACTGCATTTCGCTTGCCAAGACGGATGAGTCTTGTCAGCAACTGGCAGAGGCGTTATCGGCACTAAGCCGTGTCGACTTGACACGGCCGAGGTGTAAAAACTCCTGATGAGTTCCCAGAAGAGGCAACCGGCGCCAGCCATGATGGCGACATCGGCGAGGTTGAAGATGCCGGTCCGGAGGGGGCCGATGCCGACATTCAGGAAGTCGATGACGCTCCCCACCGCGATGCGGTCGACCAGATTCGACAAGGCGCCGGCCAGAAAGAGGGCCAGGCCGCAGGTTTCAACCCGCGACCAGCGACGCCGGCTGGCGGCAATGGCCAGCGCGATCAGGAACAGTCCGTTCCCGATTTGAAACACCACGGCCCGGATCTCAGGGCTCCACGATGCGCCAACCGAGAGAAAGGCGCCCGGATTTTCGTGATATTGCAACCGGACCGTATCGCCGAAATACGAATGGTCGGGGTGGCCGGCGAGCGTGATGAGCGCAAGGTGCTTGGTGACGCGGTCGCATCCCGCAGTAGCCGCGAGCAGGCAGCAGAGCAATACACCTCGCCTGAAGTTGATCATTTGCAGAGCTGGCTTTCAGTTGTGGGAACGGAACGATGGTAACACGCATGGCAATCCGGCTAATGCCGGACGCCACACGGGCCAGTGTTACTCGCTGCGGTAGTTCGGCGCTTCTTTCGTGATCGTCACGTCGTGCACGTGGCTCTCGCGGAAGCCGGCGTTGGTGATGCGGATGATCTCGGCGTCGCGCTGGAGCTCCGCAATGGTCGCGGCGCCGCAATAGCCCATGCCGGCGCGCAGGCCGCCCATGAGCTGATGCACGACCATCGACATGCTGCCCTTGTGCTGCACGCGGCCCTCGATGCCCTCGGGCACCAGCTTCTCCATGCCGCCGGGCTTGCCGGCGGGAGAGGTGCCGCTTTCGAGCTCGAAGTCGTCCTGGAAATACCGGTCGCGGCTGCCGCGTCGCATGGCGCCGATCGATCCCATGCCGCGATACTCCTTGAACGTGCGGCCCTGATACAGGATCAACTCGCCGGGGCTTTCATCCGTGCCGGCGAAGAGGTTCCCGGCCATCACCGCGCTCGCGCCAACGGCGAGGGCCTTGACGACATCACCTGATGTGCGGATGCCGCCGTCGGCGATCACCGGGATGCCGCGCTTGCCCGCCGCCACCGCGCATTCGGCGATCGACGAGATCATCGGCATGCCGATGCCGGCCACGATCCGCGTGGTGCAGATCGATCCGGCGCCGATGCCGACCTTCACCGCATCAACGCCGATGGCGATCAGCGCCTCGGTGGCTTCCGCCGTGGCCACGTTGCCGGCGATCAGATCCAGGTCGGGGAACGCCTTGCGCAGCTGCCTGACAATGTCCATCACGCCCTGCGAATGGCCGTGAGCGGTATCGACCACGAGCACGTCGGCGTGCGCGTTGACCAGGGCGGTCGCCCGCTCGAGGGTGTCGCGCGCGATGCCGACGGCGGCGCCGCAGCGCAGCCGGCCGAGCGAATCCTTGCACGCGTTCGGATACTTGATCGCCTTCTGGATGTCCTTGACGGTGATCAGGCCCTTGAGCTTGAAGTCCTTGTCGACGACCAGCAGCTTTTCGACCTTCGCGCTGTGCAGGATCTCGCGCGCCTGGTCGAGCGTGGTGCCGACCGGAACCGTGATCAAATTCTCTTTCGTCATCGCTTCCGATACCGGCCGCGCGGTGTTGGTCTCGAATCGCAAATCGCGATTGGTGAGAATGCCGACGAGCCGGCCTTCCTTGCTGCCGTCTTCGGTGATCGGCACGCCGGAGATGCGGTACTTCTGCATCAGATCGAGCGCGTGCCGGATCAGCGCGTTGGGCGCGACGGTGATCGGGTTGACGATCATGCCGCTCTCCGAGCGCTTCACGCGGTCGACCTCGAGCGCCTGGTCTTCGATCGACAGGTTCTTGTGAATGATGCCCATGCCACCCTGCTGCGCCATGGCGATCGCCATCTCGGATTCGGTGACCGTGTCCATGGCGGCGCTGAGCAGCGGGACGTTGAGCTTGATGTTCTTGGTGAGGCGGGTGCTGACGTCGACCTGCGCCGGCAGCACGGTGGAGTGCCGCGGCACCAGCAGGATGTCGTCAAAGGTGAGCGCCGTCCGGAGGTCGGCGCCGATGGAGGTCTTCGCGGGTTCCTTAATCAGCGCCATCTACGCTCCATGACATTTCTTGAATTTCTTGCCGCTGCCGCACCAGCAGGGATCGTTACGGCCAATCTTGGGTTCTTCCCGCCTCACGGTCTTGATGACGTCGTCGCCGCCGACGCGTGCGGGCTTGCCCTGAGCGGAGTCGAAGGGCGCGCGGTCCTGCACGAGGTCGTTGGCCGGCACCGCCGGGGCTTCGGCGCGCCCGCCAAACAGCCCCTTGGTGGCCTGTTCCGACGGGTTGTTGTACTTGAGCGCCGCCGGCCGGC
>CAZEMI010000146.1:0-5857 GCA_964513235.1 uncultured Acidobacterium sp. | reverse complement strand
GACTCGCGCCGCACATACCGCGCCAGGTCCTGCAACGCCTTCGTGGTGTCCGGCACTTCCACCACGAACGAGTCGTTGTCGTCGCCGAGCGCCACCGGCTGACTGACCACGATGCCCGCCGCGCGCCGCCGCGATGCGGCGGCCGCGAACTCGTGGCCGTCGCGCGTGGCCACGATCGCGAAAAACACATCACCCGAGGCGAGGGTTCTCGAATCAATCGAGAACCCCGTCACGTAGCGATCGTCGTCGCCGGTCACCAGCCGGCCGTTCATCGCCGCCGCGATGGTGCCCGCGGCCAGCGGTATTGGTCCTCGCACTAGGAGCCCACCTGCGCCTTCTGTGGCCTATCTGCGCCTTCTGCGGCCCAGCGCCGCGCGCGCCACCTCGCCGTCGTCGAACGGCAGCACCCGATCGCCGATCTGCTGGTACTTCTCGTGGCCCTTGCCGGCGATCAGCACCACGTCGCCCTGGTTGGCCATCGACACCGCGCGATCGATTGCCTCGGCGCGCTCGACCACCGACTCCACCACCGGCGCGCGCGCCGATGCCTGGCTGCCGGCGGGAATGCCGCGCTCGATCTCCTCGATGATTCGCTTCGGCTCTTCCGAACGCGGGTTGTCGGACGTGATCACGACCACGTCGCTCAGGCGGGCGGCCACCATGCCCATCAACGGCCGCTTCGACCGATCGCGATCGCCGCCGCAGCCGAACACGGTGATGAGCCGCTGCGACGCCAGCGGGCGCGCCGTCTCCAGCAGATTCCGCAACGCATCGTCGGTGTGCGCGTAATCGACCACCACGGTCACGTCGTCTGTCGATTGGGAGACCACTTCGAATCGACCGGGCACGCCGGCCAGGGTCGCGATGCCCTGCTCCACCGCCTCGAGCGGCACGTCGAGCGACACGGCCGTGGCGGCGGCGGCGAGGATGTTGTAGACGTTCGGCCGGCCAACGAGCTTCGCGGTCACGTGCACGGTGCCTGCCGGCGTCGTGACGTCCACGCGCAACCCGGCGAGCGACATCTCGATCGATCCCGGTGTGACGTCGGCCTTGTTGTTGATGGCGTAAGTGACGGGCCGATTCGAGATCTCGACGAGTGACGGCCCACGAGGGTCGTCGATGTTGATGACGCCGGGTGCTCCCGGCGGGAGCATCTCGAACAAGCGCCGCTTGGCCGCGAAATACGCCTCCATGTCGGCGTGGAAGTCGAGGTGGTCGCGCGTGAGATTGGTGAACACACCAGCGGCGAACGTCATGCCGTCCACCCGCTTCAACGACAGGGCGTGCGACGACACTTCCATCACCGCGGACCGCGACCCCTGGTCGAGCATTTCGTTCAAGAGCTGCTGCACGTCCGGGGCTTCGGGCGTGGTGCGGGAGGCTTCGCGATCTTCACCCGCGATCCGGTAGGCGACGGTGCCCAGCATGCCGGCGCGAAGGCCGGCGGCATCGAGGATCGCGCACAGCAGGTACGCCGTCGTGGTCTTGCCGTTGGTGCCGGTGACGCCGATGACCGGCATGCGCCGGCTCGGATGATTGAAGAACCGCTCGGCCAGCAGCGCGAGCGCGAGCCGCGCGTCGCGAACGGTGATCCAGGGCACGGCGATGGTGCCGGGGGCCGCCGATTCAGACACGATCGCTGTCGCGCCGCGCGACACGGCCTGATCGACGAACGCCCCACCGTCGGCCTTGAGTCCTGTGAGCGCGACAAACACCGATCCGGGAATGACGCGTCGCGAGTCGTACGCGATCGCCGCGATCGCAACATGACCCCTCGACTCCGCTCGTCCCTCGACTCCGCTCGGGACGACCCTGAGCTCGTCGAAGGGTCGGGGTAAACCGGCACCCCCCGCGGACGGTGCGTGCACCGTCAAGTCGCGCAGGACATCGAGCGCGTCCCCGAGGGTCACCGTAGTTCTCCAATGGCTCCGGTGGGTCGTGTGTGGGGACGACGGTTGAGGACGAGGGTGCAGGTGGCACCCGGTTCGAGCGGCGCTCCGGCCGGCGGATCCTGGTGCACGACCACGCCGGTCCCCCGCATCCGCGCACTCAGTCCGAGGCGGGCGAGCTCGCGCAGCGCGACGCGCGCGCTCAAGCCGGTCAAGTCAGGGAGTCCGGTGCCGGTCGCGCCCGAGGCCAGTGCGACCACCACGGGCGCCACGATCGGGGTGACCGGTGATTCAGCCTGGCGTGCCACGATCACCGGCGGGGCCGGATCGATCGTCGGCGTGACGCCAAGACGACGGAGGCTGGCGTCGGCGATGCGCTTGAAGATCGGCACGGCGATGGCGCTGCCGGTATCGCCGCCCACTCGCGGCGAGTCCACCATCACGATCACCGTGAGCACGGGATTGCGCGACGGCACGAAGCCGACGAACGAGACGTTCTGTTGAGACGCCGCGTAGCGGCCGTTCACGAGCTTGTCGGCGGTGCCGGTCTTGCCCGCCACCGTGTACTGGACCAGGCGCGCGCCTTTCGCGGTGCCGACCGCCACCGCCTGCTCCATGATGTCGGTCAGCGTGATCGCGGTCTCCGGCAGGATGGCGCGGCGCACCGCTTTCGGCCGCACCATCGTGCGCTGCGCGCCCTTGACCACCGCGCGCACCACGTGCGGCTCGTACAACGTGCCGCCGTTGGCGATCACGCTCGCCGCCGCGGCCATCTGCAGTGGCGTCACGCCGACCTGGTAGCCCATCGACACCGACGCCAGCGCGCTGTCGTTCAGCTTCGACGACTCCCAGACGATGCCCGGGCTCTCGCCTGGAAAATCCGGAGACGACGGACGGCCGAAGCCAAAGCGGCGGATGTAGAGGCCCATCCGCTCGGCGCCGAGCTCGAGGCCGACCTTGATCGCACCGACGTTGCTCGACTTGACGAGCACCTCCGCAAACGACAGCTGGTCGTGGCGGCGCATGTCGTTGATCACGCGGTTGCCAAAACGGATCATCCCGTCGCTGACGTCGATCATGTCGCTCGGTGTGATCACGCCTTCTTCGATCGCCGCGGAGGCGGTGACGAGCTTGAACGTGGACCCCGGCTCGTAGAGGTCTTGCACCGCGCGGTTGCGCCGGGCCGATTCCGGCGATGCGCCGTAGTCGTTGGGATTGAACGTGGGCCAGCTGGCCATGGCGAGGATCTCGCCGGTGTGCGGATCCATGATCACCGCGGTGCCGGCATCCGCGCGCGACTCCTGCACGCCGGCACGCAGCTCGCGTTCGGCGATGTACTGCAGCTGTTCGTCGATGGTCAGCTCGATCGACGCGCCGGCGGTCGGCGATCGTTCGAGGCGGCTGAAGACGTGGCGCCGCGCATCCGTTTGCACCAGCAGCTTGCCTTCGCGGCCGCGCACCGTCTTGTCGTAGGTGGCTTCGATGCCGCCCAGGCCGACGTTGTCGACGCCGACATAGCCGAGCAGGTTGGCCGCCAGCTCGCGATTCGGGTAGAACCGCTTGCTCTCCTTGCGGAAACCGATGCCGTCGAGATCGAGCGCAGCCACACGCCTGGCCTGCATCGGCGATGCGCGCCGTTTCACGTACACGAACGCGCGCTCCTGCGACAGCCGCTCCTGCAGTTCTTCACGAGACTTCTTGGTGCAATCGTCCAACGCGTCGCACAACACCGCCGCGGTCTTCGCGGGATCGCTGATCTCGGTCGGGACGGCGTAAATGGTGTCGGCATCGACGCTATATGCAAGGAGCCGACCGTTGCGATCGAAGATCTCGCCGCGCTTGGCCGGCGCCAGCACCGTGCTCATCTGCTGCCGCTCGGCGCGCGCTACAAGCTCGTCGTGCTGAACGACTTGCAGCACGACGAGGCGCGCCTCGATGCCGGCCACCCACAGTACGAGCGCGCCCGCCGCCACCATCAGACGGCGCTTCAGCATCGGGCGCCAATGGGGATCAGGCTGAACCACGTGTAACTCTTACCGGGCGGCGACGACGGATTTGGCCGGCGGCGCCTGGGGGGCGACGCGTTCGAGGACCACGGCGTCGGCCTCACCCGGGGCGACCATGCCGAGACGATCGATGGCGAGCTTCTCGATGCGCTGCGGCGCGCGCAGCGTTTCGTTCTCGAGGCGCAGGTGGCGGTTGATGTCGCTCTCGGCGGCGCGCTCGCGCTGCATCTGTTCGAGCTTGTAGCCATGGCGCAGCAGCTCGAAGTGCTGCCAGGCGGAAAACAGCAACACCACGACCAGCGCCGCGCCGATGGCGAGCGACTGCCACAGGTCGCGCAACCGGCGCTCGTCGACCTCGCGCACGATCTGGTTGTTGCGAAAGTCCTTGCGAATCTCGTATTCGAAGGTCCCTTTGTCCATGCGCCCCTCCTTACCGAACTCGCAGTGCGGCGCGCAGCTTGGCGCTGCGCGCACGCGGATTCGCCGCCGCCTCGGCCTCGCTCGCGACGATCGGGTGCTTGGTCAGCACCTTCAGCGTCGCGTCATCGCCGCTTGACAACGCGCGCAGCGTGTGTTTCACCACCCGGTCTTCGAGCGAGTGAAACGCAATCACGGCCATCCGGCCCTCGCGCTGCAGCCGGGCCGCAGCTGAGCCGATAAACGAGTCGAGGCCGTCCAACTCGCGGTTGACCCAGATGCGCAGCGCCTGGAAAGTACGCGTTGCCGGATCGATCCGCTGCCAGCCACGTGCGGCCACGCCGCGCCGCACCACCTCCGCCAGACGGCCGGTGGTCGTGATCGGCGCCTGGCTTCGCGCCGCCACGATGGCGCGCGCCACCTGCCGCGATCGCCGCTCCTCGCCGAACTGGTAAATCACGTCGGCGAGCTCGTGCTCGTCGACGCGATCGATCAACTCCGCGGCTGTGTCGCCCTTGGTCCGATCCATCCGCATGTCGAGCGGCTCGTCGCGACGAAAGCTGAACCCGCGGCCTTCCTGATCGAGCTGCATCGACGACACGCCGAGGTCGGCGAGCAGGCCCGACACCTCACCAATCCCCTGCGCGTCGAGCACCGCGCCCAACTCGCGGTAGTCGGCGTGCACCAACGACACCCGATCGCCGAACCCGGCGAGCGCCGTGCGGGCCATGGCCAGCGCGTCGGGATCGCGATCGATCGCGATCAACTGGGTGGCGCCGCCTTCGAGCAGCATCCGCGCGTGGCCGCCGAGCCCGACCGTACAATCGACGAAGGTGCCGCCGCGCTCCGGTTGCAGCAGGGCGCACACTTCGTCGAGCAGAACCGGAACGTGCGTCGGTTCTTCCACTAGTGCGCCCGCGATATACTCGCGAACGCGACAACGGAGCGTTTGCCGCGGTTGCCAAACGTCACGCCCTTAGATCCCGAAATCTGAAAGCGCCTTCGCGTCGTCATCAGTGAACGGCTCGGCGATCAACCGCGTGACGAAACGCTCGTGGTTCCAGACTTCGAGGTAGTTCTGCTGGCCAAGCACGTCGACCTCGCCGTTCATCAGCGCGCTCTCACGCAGCCGCGGCTGAATCAGCACGCGCCCCTGCGGATCGAGCTCGGCAACCTGGCCGTAAAAATTCACGCGGTCGAGAAAGCGTTGCCGCGCTGGGTGGGTGGAGGGCATCTTCGCGAGGCGGCTCTCGATGTCGACCCAGATCGGCATCGGATAGATGCGTACAGACTGGCCAGTCAGGCTCGTCACGAACAGTTCTGCGCCGTGATCTTTTTGAATCACGGCGCGAAATCCGTTCGGGACCTTGAGCCGGCCCTTATCATCAATTTTCGCCGGCGAGTTGCCCCGGAGCACGTCTGTTACTCCACTTCACTCCAGAAAAATCCACTCGGATAGTAGGGTGTGGCGTGGGCAAAGTCAACGGCGAAGTGCGGTAAACGATTGACTGAGAGTCGCTTACGCCTTTGTTTCGCCAACAATGC
>CAZEMI010000145.1:0-6083 GCA_964513235.1 uncultured Acidobacterium sp. | reverse complement strand
ACGTCTGTGCTGAGGATGGAACCTGTCGGCCGACAGACGATGTAGGTCCGGAGCAACAAAGGTTCCAAGGGTTCCAGGGGTTCCATAGGTTATGCGATCATCTCCCTGATGGTCATGTAGTCGTAGAGGTCCTTCTCGTCGCTCACGAACCCGACGCGGCGGCGGATGTCCGCGTTCGCGGCCGCGTCCCCGGCGGACTGTCCGAGGAGCCAAGCCTCACCGCGCGTCGCGCGCGCCATGCCGAGCAGGACCTTGATCGTCGTGGTTTTTCCGGCGCCGTTCCGTCCGAGGAAGCCGCAGATCGATCCCACCGGCACCTGCAGATCGAGCCCGCGCAGCGCCTCGACGTCGCCATAGCGCTTCCAGAGATCGATTGTTTCTATCGCGAGGCGATCACTCACCACGTTTACCCTCCGCAGCCTTGCGGCCCAGCTCCGCTTCGAACAACCGCCGGATGTCCTCGTCGGCCACGCCCCGGTCGCGCAGCTTTTCAACCGTCGCGGCCACGGAAGCTTGCGCGGCCCGAAACTTTTCCGCGTCCTTCTTCGACGGCGCGTTCTCCGACACGAACGCGCCCGCGCCTTGCCGCAGCTCGATCACGCCGGCGTGCTCCAACTCGCGGTACGACTTCGCCACCGTGTTGGGATTGATCACCAGCTCCTCCGCCACTTTGCGGATCCCCGGCAGTTGTTCGCCGGGGCGCAGCGCGCCGGTGGCGATGGCGTGCTTCACCTGCTCCATGAGCTGGAGGTAGATGGGGACGCCGGATGAAGGGTTGGGTCGGAACAGCATTACTGTATTATTGAACTAATACAGTAAGACTGTCTATTTTGTTCCTGATTTGTCAAGTCTGTGTGAAAAATTGCGCAACCCCCTGGCCACGAAGGCACGAAGGCACGAAGCAATTCTTTCAACCCTCCGTGTTTGAAAAGATCGCAGAAACGGATCACCGTGATGCTCAGAGGTTGGTATTTGGGCCAGAACGCGCATGGCATTGCGAATGCAGTTTAAGAGGCTATGGACCACGACCACGAGGTATCCGAACGCATCATCCACGGCGCTATTGAAGTGCATCGCGGTCTTGGGCCCGGCCTGCTCGAGAGCGCTTATCTCTTGTCGATGTGCATTGAGTTGCGGCACCTAGGACTGTGTTTCGAGTGCGAGCGTCGAATTCCGCTCGAGTATCGAGGTGTGCCGATAGGCGAGTACATCCCCGACCTGATCGTCGAAAACACCGTGGTCGTGGAAATCAAGAGCGTGGCGCATTTGGATCCTGTGTTTACAGCGCAGCTGTTGACTTACTTGCGAATCACCGGCCTGCGAGTCGGTCTACTTCTGAATTTCAATAAGGCGAAGTTGAGTGAGGGCCTCAAACGCGTGGTGCTGTGACGACCACGGAGCCGAGCAAGAAACGTTTCCTCCGTGACCCCGTGTCTCCGTGGCTGTCGTACGTGGACGGTTTACTCCGTAATCGGCCGTCGTGCGGTGCGGTTGACGTTGTAAACCAGCGACGCCACGCCGACGCAAATGACGAAGCCGAGCCACTCGACGGAGCTCACGCCGGTCAGCAGCCACAGGATCACCGCGCAGGCGAGCCAGGGCACCACGCCTTGTCCGCCGAAGCGCGGAGCGCGAAGGTGGACGGCGGCGAGTTCTGGCGTCCCCCTTGATTCACCGGTCACGCCGGGCTGACGCAGGCGCCACGAGGCGAGCGCGCAGCCGAAGTAGAGCGCGAGGGCCGACACGTTGGCGAGGATGGCGAGCTGTTCGAAGGTGCCCGACGCGGCCAACGCCAGCGTGATGATCGACTGGACGATGATCGCGGTCTGTGGTGTGCGATGTTCCGGATGCACGGCGGCGAGGGCGCGGGGTAAGAAGCCGTCGCGTGCCAGCGCGAACAACATGCGCGGCATCGAGAGCGTCATGCCGCCGAGATAGCCGAACGTCGAGATCGAGGCGCCGGCCAGCAGCAGCGAGCGCGCCCAGCCGCCCATCGACATGCCGGCCGCGTCGGCCAGCGGCGCCGCGGTAGACGTCGCGAGGGCGTCGCCGAGGACGCCCTGTGCCACGACCTGCAGCGCGATGTAGAGCAGCGTGATCACGATCATGGCGAGCGCGATCGCACGCGGGACCGTTCGCGCCGTATCGCGGACTTCGCCGCTCGGCACCAGGGCGACCTCGATACCCGCAAACGCAAAAATCAGCAGGAGCGACGTCCGTGCGACATCCGCGGCCGCCGGCATCACGACGATCTCGAGATTGTTCGCGTTGATGAAAAAGGCGCCGCCAACCGCCACCAGCACGAGCGGCAGGAGCTTGGCCACCGTTGCGATCGAATTGAGACGCACGCTGAGCGTGACGCCTCTCAAGTTGACGATCGACCAGAACACGTACGCGGCAACAAGGACGGCTATCGATGCCACGGATCCGGACAACGCCGGCACCAGTTGACCGATGCTCGCCGAGAACACGGTGGAGACCGCCGCGGTGGCGAAGGTGCCGAGCATGAACAGCAGCACGCCCGAGAGAAAACCGAAATAGGGCCCAAATGCCGTGCCGACGTATGCGTACGGTCCACCCGTGAGCGAGACGCGGCTGCCGGCGTCGGCGATGCACCATACGATCAGCCCCATCGCGGCGGCGCACACGAGGTAGGCAATCGGCGCGGCGGGGCCAAGCGAGGCGGCCACGTTGGCCGGCAGCCGGAAGATGCCGCCGCCGATCGTGATGTTGATGATGCCCGCGGCGAGTCCAAACGTGCCGATCGCGCGAACCAGCTTCTCTCGTGGCTCACTCATCGCGCGTAAGCCTAGCATTTGCCAAGACCCAAGACCCAAGACCCAAGACCGGAGTATCGTGTTTGCTGGCATGCGCAAGCTCTGGGACATTTCGCCGCCGATCGCCGATCAGACGCCGGCCTTTCCCGGCGACACGGTGTACCAGCAGCGGTGGACGGCCGAGATCGGCCCAGGATGTCCAGTGAACGTGAGTGCCATCACGATGTCGCCACACCTCGGGTCGCACGCCGATGCGCCGCTGCACTACGACCGGGCTGCCGCCGCGATCGGCGAGGTCGATCTGGATCCGTTCCTCGGACCCTGCCGCGTCATTCACGCAATCGGGACGGCGCCGCTCATCCGCGCCGAACATCTCGAGCATGCGGCGCGCCAGTTGCCGCCGCGCGTGCTGGTTCGCACCTGCGCGAAGGCGCCCACCGTGTGGTCGTCGCATTTCACCGCGTTCGCACCGGAGACCATCGCATGGCTGGCCGGTCAAGGCGTGCGCCTCGTCGGCATCGATTCACAATCGGTGGATCCGGCAGACAGCAAGACGCTCGACAGCCATCAGCAACTGCTCGCGCACGACATGCGCGTCCTCGAAAACCTCGTGCTGGATGAGGTGCCCGAGGGCGATTACGAGCTGATCGCCCTGCCCCTCAAACTGACCCACGCGTGCGCCTCGCCGGTGCGCGCGGTGCTGCGTTCGCTCGCATGATCTCTCGCGACACCTGCGCCGTTCGCGATGCCACCGATCGCCTCGCGCCACTGCGGGCGCTGTTTGCGATGGAGCGAGTGGACCGGCAGGGCGTGATCTATCTCGACGGCAACTCGCTCGGTGTGCTGCCAGCGGCCACGCCGGCGCGGATTGCGGCCGTCGCGGAGACCGAATGGGGTGAAGGCCTGATTCGCAGCTGGAACGAGGCGGGCTTGCCCCGGGCGAAGTCGGCTGAGTCGAGGGGGTGGATCACGCTGTCGCAGCGCATCGGCGACAAGATCGCGCGGCTCATCGGCGCCAGACCAGGCGAGGTGATGGTCGGCGATTCGACATCCGTGAATCTGTTCAAGGTGTTGAGCGCTGCTGTCGCGATGAACGATCCGCCGAAGCCTTTGGCGAAGGCGGACCGAATCGGCAAGGCGGATCGCACGGCGAAGGCAAACCGTCTCCGGATCGTGTCTGAGCGCACAAACTTTCCAACCGATCTCTACATCGCCGACACGCTCGCCCGTGACCAGGGTTATGAGTTGACGCTCGTCGATCAGCCCGAGATCGCGTCCCATCTCGACGATCGCACCGCCATCCTGATGCTGACGCACGTCAACTACCGCACCGGGTTCATGCACGACATGGCGGCGCTGACCGCACGCGCGCACGAGGCCGGCGTCCTGGTCATCTGGGATCTGGCGCACTCCGCTGGCGCCATGCCGGTTGATGTGGCCAGCGCGGATTTCGCCGTCGGCTGCGGCTACAAATATCTCAACGGCGGGCCGGGCGCGCCGGCATTTGCCTGGGTGCATCCGCAGCACACCGCCTGGATGGATCGAACGGGATGGCGGCAACCGTTATCGGGATGGCTTGGCCACGCCGCTCCGTTCGCGTTTTCATCCGCGTACGAGCCAGCCGAGGGCATTTTGCGTTTCGTCTGTGGCACGCCGCCCGTGCTGTCGCTCGCCGCGCTCGAATGCGGCGTCGACACGGTGCTGGCCGCAGTGGATTCCGGCGGCCTCGAGGCGATCAGGGAGAAGTCGGTCGCGTTGACCGATCTGTTCATCAGGCTCGTCGAGGAGCGCTGCGCCGCGCACGACCTCACGCTTGTATCGCCGCCGAACGCCGGCGAGCGCGGCAGCCAGGTGTCGCTTGCGCACCCGACTCACGGCTACGAGATCATGCAGGCGCTGGTCGCCCGCCGCGTGATCGGCGACTTCCGGGCGCCCGACATCCTGCGCTTCGGCTTCACGCCGCTCTATACGCGATTCGTGGATGTGTGGGACGCCGTCGATCGCCTGCGCGGCGTCCTGGAAAGCGGCGAATGGCGCGAGCCGCGTTTCGCTGTTCGCGCCGCCGTGACTTAGCGGCCTATTGCGGCTTTGGCCCCAGCGCGCGTTCCAACTCCTCGAGCTGCCGGTTCAGGTCCGACCAGCGGCCCTGCTCCTGGTTGAGGATGCCGGCGGCTTCAGATTCCTCGCCCATGAGCCGCGCCCGCTCGGCTTCAATCCGGCCCAGCTCCCGTCGGGTACGAATCAACTCCTGCCGTATGCGCTCGAGCTGTTCGGGTTCGAACCGGCCGTCGTTCGATCCTTCCTCCAACTCCTTGATCCGATCGCCCATTTCGCCGGCGCGCAGCGAAATGCCCGACACGGCACCACGCAGATCATCAAGCCGGCGCGACGCCGTCGCGGTGCGCTGCTCCTGCAGCTGCAATCTGCCGAAGACAATCTGCACGCGCGCGTTGGTGCCGGCGAGCGTTTCGATCGACTGCCGCAAGAGACGTACCTCTGCGAGCAGCTCAGTTTGCAGCGGCGCGGCCTGCTGCGCCGCGACGCCGATGCCAAAGATCGCCAGGGTTAATGTCGCAACCAGGCCCGCCCAACGATTCATGGTGTCCTCCCGGCGCAATCCTACCCCTGCGGCCGACCGGACTTGACTTATTCCTATATCGGAATATATAACTCTGGTGTTGGCTCGCGCTTCCACCACCTCGGACCCGTTCAACGCCATCGCGGAACCACGCCGCCGGCACATTCTCGAGTTCCTCGCCGCCGAGGAGCGCTCGGTCGGCGACATTGCCGACGCGCTGGAGTTGAACCAACCGTCGGTCTCGAAGCATCTGCACGTGCTGCTCGACGTCGGCCTGGTCTGTGCGCGGCGCGACGGCAGACGCACGATGTATCGAACCAACGCCGACACACTACGCACGGTTCACGATTGGAGCGGTATGTTTGCTCAGTACTGGCGCAGTCAACTGCGCCGCATCAAGGCACACGCGGAGGCTAAGAAATGACGACCACGTTCTCGGGCGCCGAGCAGGCGCCGACCTTCACCATCGCGGAAGACATTCACGTCCAGGCGTCGCTGGAGGCGACCTTTGCATCACTCATCACGCAGCTGGGCCGGCAAAACGAAACGCCCGACGGCAAGCCGCTGCCGATGATCCTCGAGCCCACGCCCGGCGGGCGGTGGTATCGCGATCTCGGCGGCGACAACGGACACCTCTGGGGGTTCGTGCAAAGCATCAAGCGTCCCGTGCTGCTCGAGATCTGGGGACCGCTGTTCATCTCGACCGGCGCCACGTCCAACCTGATCTA
>CAZEMI010000144.1:0-27095 GCA_964513235.1 uncultured Acidobacterium sp. | reverse complement strand
GTCAGCCGAACTGCAGACCACGGTCAGCGGCGCCCGGCAAAGCCGGCTTCGCCGGGCGCGTGGCGCAACCCAAGTTGACGGGAAAACGAGAGAACAACTTCATAGCAGGCGTCAATCGTTTTCCCGTCTCGGTTGGGTGCGCGACGGCCTAAGGCCGCCCGCGGACCGTGTTCTCGGCATCCGTGCAATCCGTGAAATCCGTGGATAAACTCGTGCGTCCCATGCGGGTCGTCGGCGTTTTCATCTTCCTTGGGTTGCTGGTTTCGCCGGCGTTCGCTCAGTCCGTTGTCAACGGCTCCACCAATCACAAGCAGGCGACTGCAACGCGTGTCCCTAATGGATCGATCCGCGTCGACGGCCGGCTCGACGATGAGGTCTGGCGGAAAGCCACGCCGATCACCGACTTCATTCAGAAGGAACCCACCGAGGGCGCCGCGCCGACCGATCCCATGGACGTGCGGCTCGCCTACGACGATGAGGTGTTGTATGTCGGCGCGCGCATGCACAGCCGCGATGGCCGCATCCAGGCGCCGCTCGGCCGTCGCGACAACACCGACCAGGCCGAGCACATCCTCGTCTCGTTCGACACCTTCCTCGATCGCCGCACCGCCGTCGTCTTCGGCGTGACCGCCGCCGGCGTGCGTATCGATCGCTATCACGCGAGCGATCAGGAAGAGTCCTTTGACTCCGGATTTGACCCCGTGTGGCGCGCCGAGACGAACGTGGCCGGCGATCAGTGGACGGCGGAACTGTGGATTCCGTTTTCGCAGCTGCGCTTCAACCCGCGCACCGACCAGACCTGGGGCCTCAACCTGTTTCGCTTCCGGCCGACGCTCGATGAAGCCGACTACTGGATCCTGATTCCCCGCACCGTCCGCGCCTGGTCATCGCGCTTCGGCGACCTCTCCGGCATTGCCGGCCTCGTCCCGCCACGCCGCATCGAGGCCCTGCCGTACGTCGCCGGAGGATCGACCATCAACGGCGATCGCGATCGCGGCAACCCGTTCGACGACGGCACGAATCTGCGAGGCCGGCTCGGCGCGGATGTGAAGATGGGCCTCGGCCCCAACCTCACGTTCACTACCGCGATCAACCCGGACTTCGGACAGGTCGAGGCGGATCCGGCGGAGGTGAACCTCAGCGCATTCGAGACGCGGTTCCCGGAGAAGCGGCCGTTCTTTCTCGAAGGCGCTCAGCTGTTCAACATCGGCCATCCGAATTTCTATTACTCGCGCCGCATCGGCGCGCGGCCGATCGGGCTGGCGGAGGGCGACTACGTTGAGTATCCGGAAGCCAACTCGATCATTGCGGCGGCCAAGCTGACCGGACGCTTGCAGTCGAAGACCTCGCTCGGGTTCATCGCCGCGGTGACCGACGACGAGGACGCCCAGGTGGCGTCGGCGAACTCGCTCGAACGGCGTGATGTGCTGGTCGCGCCGCATGCGTATCACTTCGTTGGCCGCGTGCTGCAGGAGTTCGGGCCCTCGGCGTCGACCGCCGGCTTCATCGTCAACTACCTGCACCGCGATGTCGACGAGGGGAGTCCGGTCGCGGATCTCTATAGCCGCAACGCGCTTGGCGTTGCCGGCAATACCCTGCTGCGATTCAGGGGCGGGCAGTACGAGCTCCGTGCGTCGGGCGGCGGCTCATTCCTGAACGGCAGCGAGAAGGCCGTCGAGCGATGGCAGCGTTCGAGCTCGCACTATGCACAGCGTCCCGATCGCGACTACTCACCGCTCGATCCCACGCTGACCTCGCTGGCCGGCTGGTCGATCCAGATGAACTTCGACAAGACCGGCGGCCGCCACTGGCTGTGGGGTGCCAGCACGAAGATCGATTCCGAGAACTTCGAGGTCAACGACTTCGCGCAGTTGAACGGCGCCGACGGCTGGATGACCAGCGCCAACATCCGCTGGCGCGACACGCAGCCGGGCAAGGTGTTTCGCAACTATTCCGTGCAGCTCGACGCCCAGACCGACACCACGCTGCGCGGCTTGCGGCAGAGTGGCCGCATTCGCAGCGTCTTCAACGTGACCTGGCTGAACTACTGGACCTCGAGCCTCAACGTCGCCCGCGACCTGGCCACCAGCAGCGTGTCGCTGACCAGGGGCGGCCCGCTGATGGCGCGCGGGCCAGGCTGGACCACCAACATCAACGTCGGCAATCGTGTCACCTCTCGCACGCGGCTTGGCGGCGCCGTTCAATTACGGACCAACGACGATGGCGCGTCGGTGAAGAGCTTCAGCAGCAGCTTCTCGATGCGGCCGGGCCCGCGGTGGTCGTTTTCGGTGTCGCCGTACTACGATCGCGTCACCGAGCCGCAGCAGTACATCAGCACGCTCTCGGGCGGCCGGCCGGTGACGTTCGACAACCGCTACGTGTTCGCGTTCATCGATCGCAGCACGATGTCGATGGAGTACCGCCTGGGTCTGACGCTCAAGCCGGACGTGAATCTCGATGTCTACGCGGAGCCGTTCGCGGCCTCGGGCCGTTACTACGACTACGGCGAGCTGCTCGAGCCCGCCAGCCGCGAGCGATTGAAGTACGGCACCACTGGCAGCATCCTCACCGTGAACCCCGACGGCAGCCAGGTGGTGAACGTCGGCGGATCGACGTTCACGCTACGCAATCGCGACTTCAATACGCTCTCGTTCCGCAGCAACGTGGTGTTGCGCTGGGAGTGGCGCACCGGCAGCACGCTCTACGTGGTGTGGCAGCAGGATCGTTCGAGCACGAACCCGCTCGGCACGCGCGTGGCGGTGAGCGATGCGTTCCGCTCGCTCACCGCCCCCGGCGCAAATATCTTCCTGCTTAAGACCTCGTTCTGGCTTCCGGTGCGCTAGAAGCCGCCGACATACAGCCGCGTAATCGTCCGGCCGTCCTTGCTCTTGTTGGCGGTCACGGTGGCCGCGCTCTTCAACGCCGCTTCCACGCTCGACGGCGAGTCGTCGGTGTGCGTCGACAGGTACAGCGCGCCGCCGCCGGCGCCGTGCGGCGAGGCCATCGACGTGCCGGACATGGTGGTGGTGCCGCCGCCTTTCTTAGTCGACAGAATACTGACGCCCGGCGCCCAGATGTCAACGCAGTTGCCGTAATTGCTCCACGACGCTTCCTTGTCGGCCGAGTCGGTGGCCGCCACGGTCATCACGCCGTTGTCGGTGCCGGCGCCGGCGCGCGCCGGAGAGGAGATGGTCGTCGCTGGTCTTTTCAACCGCGGCGCTCATGCGGTCCGCGCCCGTCGATGCGTGACGCGCGTGCCGCGACGGCAATTACTTCGGCTCGCCAGGATGTGCGCGAACGATCGGCCTTTCAAATCCGAAGGTTCGAGGATGTTGCGTCGGAGACATGGGATCCTTTGGCGTGCCGTCTGGCGATCCCCCGGCTCAAGCCGGGGGCGATATGGGATGCCCCATCCGCCCTCAGCCGCCCGATCGATTGGCCAGGATCTGCAGAAACGAGCGTCCTTCCAGGTCGGGCGGCGCCAGGCCGGTCTCCATCAGCTCCTCGCGCGTGATCGCTCCAGAGCTCCAGGCGCGGCTGAAAAAATTCACGAGCGCCTGGCCCGTCGCGGCATCGTCGAACACCGCGCCGGCCCGGGCCGCTTTGTCGAAGAACTTCTTCAGCCGCGCCGTCGCCGCCGGGCGGGCCGCCAGGTAGAACGCATACACGGCGGCATATCGCGTCGGCAATTGCGCCGGATGCAGATCCCACCCCTGGTAATAGCCGTTCACCAGCGAATGCGTGATGTCAGCGACGTGCGTCTTCCACGCGCGATGAACGGTGGCGGCGTTCTCGCGCCGCTGGGCGTCGGTGAGCGGCCGGCCCGGTTGTAACACGTGCGGCGGGATCGGCAGGAGGTTGCTCGCGCCGTCCGACACCGCGACGCCGGTCTGTGCCAGCGCCACCTGCATCATGTGCCTCGCGAAATCGCAGGCGAGGTGGCGCGGGTGTTGCCAAGATGCGGTGATGCCGGCGAGCGCGGTGTAGTCGTAGACGCCGAAATGCGCGCCCCGCACGCGGCCGGCGCCGGCGGCTACCAGCGCGCGGAGCGCCGAGGTCCCATCCGGCGCGAGGATCGACTGCGGCGTCTCGATCATCAATTCCAGCCGCAGGCTGTTGCGCTGCAGCTTCAGCCGCCGCTCGAGCGCGGTGCACGCCCGATCGACCGCATCGACGTGCGTCGGCGTCATCACCTTCGGCACGGTGATCGCGAAGTTGTCGGGCAGCCGCTTGCCGGTCTTCACCAGCGCGGTCACCAACAGGTCGAGCGTGCGCAGGCTGCGCGCGTGCAGTTCGCGCGACATGGCCTTGATGCGGATGCCGATGAACGGCGGCAGCGTTCCGGCGATCATTCCTGCGGTGATTTCCTCTGCCGCCGATTGCGCGTGGCCATCTTCCTCGGCGTCGGTCCGCGTGCCGTAGCCGTCCTCGAAATCCAGGCGGAGGTCCTCCACCGGTTCGCGTTTCAGCTTCGCGACCACGCGCGCACGGACCGTCTCGGCCAACGTGGCAGCATCGGACGGCAGGCCCAGCGTCTTCGAGAAGGACGCGGCCGTTGGCGCGAATTCGTTGAGCGCCGCCACCGCGGCCGCGCCGAACCGCTGCGCCGAATCGCGCCTGAACGCGTCCGCGCTGCAAATCAGCGTATGGACCGGTTGCCGCGCGATCGCGTCGCCGGGATAGGCGGCCGCCAGCCTGGTGTTGGCCGTGCGCAGCCGTGCCGCGATGGCCGCGAGATCGCGCGACAGGATCGAGCGCGCCATTGTTCAAGTGCCCCGATAGGTTGTGAAGCCGAATGGCCCGATCAGCAGCGGCACGTGGTAATGCTCTTCTCCGGGCGCGGTCTCGAAGACCACCACCACTTCCGGATAGAACGAGTCCACGCCCAGCGATTCGAAGTAGCCGTGCGTCTGGAACGTGATGCGGTAGACGCCGGCGGCCAGCGGCACATCGGCGGGGTAGAGGCTGCCGAGACGGCCATCATCGTCGGTGTCGCCGCGGCCGACCGCCTGCCAGTCGCCGCCGCGGCTGCGCTGTTCGAGACGCACCGGAATGCCCGCCGCGGGGCGGCCGCGCGCGGTGTCGAGAACGTGAGTGGTGATGGCGCTCATGTTCGGTCGCTAGACGTCTTGAAGGGTCGAAAATCCATGCGAATGAGTCAACTCTTGTACCGACCCTTCAAGACGTCTCGCCCCGCCGGTGAGCCGGCGCAGGTGCCGTTGTCGAACACGATCTCGCCGCGCAACATCGTTTTCTGCACGACGCCAAGCAGCCGCGCGCCATCATATGGCGTGACGGCATGGCGATGATAGAGGCGAGCGGCGTCGACCATGAACTCGCGATCGGGATCGACGATCACGAGATCGGCATCGTGACCGACCGCGAGTGCGCCCTTGCGCCCGGCCAGTCCGGCCAGCTTCGCCGGCCCCGCGCACATCCACTCGGCCAGCCGCTCGAAGGGAATGCCGCGCTCTTTCGCGCCGGTCCACATCACCGGTAAGGCGAGCTGCAGCGACGCGATGCCTCCCCACGCCGCGATGAAATCGCCATCGTCCAGGTGCTTCAACGCCGGCGGTGCCGGAGAATGGTCGGTGGCCACCAGGTCGATCTCGCCATCGCGCAACGCCTGCCACAAGCGCTCGCGATGGTACCGCTCCCGAATCGGCGGCGCGCACTTCCAGGCGGTGGCGCCGGCGGCGATCTCCTCAGCACAGAAGGTGAGATAGTGCGGACAGGTTTCGACCGTCACCGGGACGTTGACGCTGACGGCCTTCCTGATGGCCGCCAGCGCGTCCGCCGACGCCAGGTGGACGATGTGCACGCGCGCGCCCGTGCGAGCCGACAGCTGGAGCATGAGATCGATCGCCGCCTGTTCGGCTTCGGGCGGCCGCGTGTTCAGCCATGTCTTGTAGCGCCGCGGATGCCGGCGCGGATCCGGCGCGGCGAACAGACCCGGCCATTCGGCGTGCGTGAGCAGTGGCAAGCCGAGCTGCGCCAGGATCGGCATCGCGTATCGCAAGTCGAACTCGTTGACCGCCGCGAATTCGTCGACGCCCGACGGACTCAGAAAGCACTTGAAGCCGAGCACGCCGGCCTGCGCGAGCGGTTGCAGGTCACGGCCGTTGCCCGGAACGACACCGCCCCAGAAGCCGACGTCGACGTGACAGCGGCCCTCCGCCGCGCGACGCTTCACGTCCAACGCCTCGACGGTGGTCGTCGCCGGAATGCTGTTGAGCGGCATGTCGACGACGGTGGTGACGCCGCCGGCCGCCGCCGCGCGCGTCGCGGTCTCGAAGCCTTCCCACTCGGTGCGTCCAGGCTCGTTGATGTGGACGTGCGTGTCGACGAGCCCTGGCATGACCACCGCTCCTCCCGCGTCGATGATCGTGGCTTCAGGCACACCCACAGAATGTGGTGCTTCGGTGTTGCCCGAAGTGATGGCGGTAATGACGCCGTGGTCCACTCGAATCACGGCCGGTCGCATCCCGTCCGGCAACACCACGCGCTGGCTCCGAATGATCCACGACGGCATGGCGGTCAGCGCGACAGCGTGGCTGTGATCACGCCGTGGGGCACTTCCGTGGCGACGAAGATCTCGTTCCGATTGTCCATGCCGAACCGCGTGAGATCGACCGGCAGGTGGTGCCGGTTCGGCATTTCGAGCGTGATGCTCGCGACCGCGTCGATGGTGTCGAGCACCACCTGTCCCATCGCGTACAGCGTGTGCTGAACGGAGAGGCTGTCGTGACGGGCGAAGGCATCGAGCAACGTGGCGCGGACGGCGCGATAGACGGCACCGAAATCGACCTCGGCGTCGCGATAGGTCCAGTCGGTCGTCAGCGCCGTCGCCAGCAGGCGATCGTGCGTCTCGGGCAGCGTCGTGAATTCATCGCGCGGGTATCCGGCGAACGCCGAGCGCGAGGTTTTCATGATCACGAGATCGGCAATGCCCGCCGTCACGGCCGCGCCGCGGCGATCGGTCACCACGCGGGAGGTCCGCGTGTCGGGTCCGCGACGCACGAACGCCTGGCCATGTTCACGCGGACCGTCGGCAATGTGATGCCACGCGTGATCGACCAGATCCACGACGACGCGCGCGAGTTTCGGATTGCGGCCGATGAAATGGCGGCCGAGCCGCATCCCGAAGGCTTCGGGTTCGGCGGCCCCGTCGCGCGCCGCCAGCGCATACACGGTATTTTTCATCGTGTCGGTCGGCAGCACGTCGCGATTGTCCCCGTCCGTATAGGATGTGTCGTAGTCGCCTTCGAAGCCGACGGCCACCGTCAGATCGCGGAGATCATGACGGTCGCCGCGACGCGACACCTGGACGAGGCGGATGCGGGACTTTCCGTACGACGTCTTCGACAGGGTCGGCTGATGAGGGATGGCGGGCATAGAGGGCTCCGATGGCAACAGCGCCTGAGTTTACCAACCTGGCCGATCTCGCGTCAGCCCGCGTGGGCGGCCGGGCGATTGCTGCCAACGACGACTTCTTCGCGCCGAAGTCCAACCTCGTCAAGCCGGGCCCGGCCATCTTCATTCCCGACAAGTACACGTCGAAAGGGAAGTGGATGGATGGTTGGGAATCGCGCCGCCGCCGCGTCCCCGGCCACGACTGGTGCATCGTCGCGCTCGGCATGCGCGGTATCGTGCACGGCGTCAACGTCGATACCAGCCACTTTACCGGCAACTATCCTTCGCATTGTTCAATCGAAGCGGTCGACATGTTTACCCACCGTAGCCCGAAGGGCGAAGGTGGGGCCCGCGGGCTGAAGCCATCGATGCACGCGACCGAAGGCGCGCCGTGGACCACGCTCCTCGAGAAGTCGGCGCTGCGCGGCGATGGGGACAACTGTTTTGCGATCGCCGGTCGCAGTCCGTGGACCCATCTGCGGTTGAGCATCTATCCCGACGGCGGGGTGGCGCGTCTGCGCGTCCATGGCGAAGTCGCGGTTGACTGGGCGCGCGTCGCGCCAAAGGGCCGCGTCGTTGACCTGGCCTCGATCACCAATGGCGGCTTCTTCCTCGACGCGAGCGATACGCATTACGGCACCAAGGGCGCGCTGATCATGCCGGACCGCGCGAAGAACATGGGCGATGGGTGGGAGACCAGGCGCCGCCGCGGCCCCGGACACGACTGGGCGGTCGTGCGTCTCGGCGCGACCGGGATCGTGTCCAAGGTCGAGATCGACACGAATCACTACAAGGGCAACTATCCCGACCGCGCGTCGCTCGAAGGCTGCCTCGCGCCGGCAGCGTCGCCGGATCGGCTCCACACCGCGGCGTGGTCCGTGATCCTGCCGGAGACCAAGCTGTCGGCGAACAAGCGGCACTTCTATTCCGGCAAACAGCTGCAGCCAGTTGGCGCCGTGTCATATGTGCGGCTGAACATTTTTCCCGACGGCGGCGTGAGCCGTTTGCGCATCCATGGCACGCTCGCACGACCTTGATGCCGCGACCGACGCCGGCGCGCGCGCCATCCTCACGCGCGCATGCGGAGCGTCGCGCTGGGTCGATCGGATGATGGCGCGACGGCCATTTGGCGGCGATGCGCGGCTCCTCAGGGCGGCACGGATCGAGTGGTTTGGCTTGACCGAAGCCGATTGGCTCGAGGCGTTCTCGCATCATCCGAAGATTGGCGATTCGGCCTCGCTCACCGCGCGCTTTCCGGCCACTCACGATCTATCGGCGAAAGAACAGGCCGGTGTTGGTCGTGCCCACGACGCCGTGCTGAGTGCCCTGGCCGAAGCAAACCAGGCCTATCTCGATCGCTTCGGATTCATCTTCATCGTGTGTGCGACGGGGAAGACCGCTGAGGAGATGTTGCAGCGGCTGCGCGATCGTCTGCCACACGATCGCGCCACAGAATTGCGGATAGCGGCTGAAGAGCAGGCGAAGATCACCGCCCTTCGCCTGGGTCACTGGGCGAGCTTGTAGACCAGCAGTTCTCCAGCGAACCCCGGCCCGCTGACCGCCACGGCGATGTACTGCGTGCCGTTGACCATGTAGGTCATCGGCGATCCGGTCTGCGGCGCCGGCATGAAGACCTGTCCGACATCGGCGCCGGTCGCCTTGTCGTAGGCGCGCAAGTAGGCGCCGCGGCCATCGGGCGTCGTGTTGAAGCCGCCTTCCCCGGCGATCAGCAACGTCTTCGTCGCCAGCACGCCGATGCGGCCCGGGCGTCCCGTGCGCGGAATCGTCACGCCTTTCAACGCCGCGTTGTTCCTGATGTTGTCGGGCGTGTCACCGTGTGGAATCTTCCACAGCAGATCGCCCTGGTTCATGTCGATCGCGGAGATCGTCGCGTACGGGGGCTTCACCAGCGGCAACCCGCGCACGTTCAAGCCGCCACCACCGCCTGGGCCCGGCGCCGGCAGCGCCGGAGGATTCGGATTCCGCACCGCGCCGCGCACGTAGAGCATGTCCGACCGTTCCGCTTCGGGCGTGATCAACCCGATCGAGGTAATCGTCACGTTGGTGAAAATGTAAAACCGCTTCGTCTCCGGATCGAATGAGCCGCCCTGCCAGTTCGCTCCACCGGTCACGTCGGGCAACATCAGCGTGCCCCGCGGCCCCTCCCACGTGCCCACCACTGGCGGCGTGAAGATCGGACCCATCTTGTACAGCGAGACCAGCTTGACCGCCTCGGCGCGCAGCGCCGGCGTGTAGTCAATCAGATCGTCAATCGTCACGCCTTGCCGCTCATACGCGTCGGGCTTGGTCACGAACGGCTGCGTCGGGGAATACCACTCACCGGGGACGTCGCCTTTTTCAACCGGACGCTCCACGATCGGCCAGACCGGTGTGCCGGTCGCGCGATCGAACACATACAACCAGTTCTGCTTGGTCGGCTGCGCCACCGCCTTGACCGGTTTGCCGTCGACGACCAGGTCCATCAGGATCGGCGCGCAGGGAATGTCGTGATCCCAGATCCCGTGATGCACCAGTTGAAAATGCCACTTGCGCGCGCCGGTCTTCAAATCGACCGCCACCAGGCTCTCCGAGAACAGGTTTGACTCCGGGCCGGCGCCGGTTTTCCCATGGCGGTGGCCGCCGTAGTAGTCGGCGGTCGGCAGCTCCACCGGCATGTAGACCATGCCGAGCTCTTCGTCGATGCTCATCTGTGCCCACACGCCGGCGTTGCCGGTGTACGCATTGGCGTCCGGATCCCACGTCTCATACCCGAATTCGCCTTTCATCGGAATCGTGTGGAAGATCCAGAGCCGCTTGCCGGTGCGCACGTCGTAGCCACGGATGAAGCCTTTCTGGTTTTTCATGCTGCGTGGCCCGCTGCCTTCGCGATGCGCGGCGCCGACGACGATCGTGTTCCCGGCGATGATGGGCGCGGCATGGAGGCCCACTTCGCCGGTGATGGGATCCATCTCCTGATCCATGTTTTGCTTGAGATCGACGATGCCGCCGTCGCCGAAGCCGGCCACGCGGTCGCCGGTGCGCGCATCGAGCGCGATCATCTGATAGCCAGGCGTCACGTAGACGATGCGTTCATCCTTGCCGTCGCTCCAGTAGGCGAGCCCGCGCCCCGACAACAGACGCGGCGCCGACGCACCGCGTTTGCCTTCGTCGATGCTGTGCATCCACAACATCTCGCCGGTCGTGGCGTCGAGCGCCACCGCGGCCCGCCGCGTGCCCGCCGTGGTGAACAGCCGGCCGTTCACCATCAACGGCGTGCTTTGAAACTGGAACTCGGGCCGCGGCCCGAGGTTCTCGGTCTTGAACCGGAAGGCGAGCTGCAGCTTGCCGAAGTTGCTCGCGTTGATCTGATCGAGCGGCGAGTAGCGCGTCGCCGCGAGGTCGCCGCTGTAGGTCGGCCACTCACCGACTTTCGGCGTCCACTGCCCGCGCATCGTCACGGTGGTTGCGCCGAGGAGGACCACCACTAGAGCAAGACGCGAGAGCAGCCGCTCCGGCAATCGGTGTCCAATCTGTGTCAATCGGTGGCTCATAGGCGCAAACTGTATTATTGAAGGCAGGAATACTCAAGGACTCTGGAGACTGTCACATGCGACACGTCAGATACGCGGCGTTGGTGTTCCTTCTGGCGACGCCGGCTTGGGCGCAGACGCCCGCGACCATGACCGTCACGAGCCCAACGTTAAAGGCCAACGACGTCGTGCCGATCGATCACACCGCCGACGGCAAGAATCTCTCGCCGGCATTGTCCTGGAGCGGCGCCCCCGCCAGCACCAGGCAGTTCGCGCTGGTTTACGATGATCCGGACGTGGTGTTCGGCAATCCGCCTCAGACGTTCGTCCACTGGGTGGTTTACAAGATTCCCGGCACGGCGAAGGGATTGCCGGCGGAGCTGCCGATGGAAGCGGTGCTGGCCGGCCCGCTCGAGATCGCCGGCACCATCCAGGGCCTGTCGGGGTTCCGTCGCGCAGGGTATCGCGGTCCGGCGCCGCCGGCCGGAAAACCGCATCACTATACGTGGACGGTCTATGCGCTCGACGCCGAATTGCCGCTCGAGCCGGGCCTCAACCGCAACCAGTTGATGGACGCGATCAAGGGCCACATCATCGGCCAGGGATCGCTGGTGGCAATCTACGAGCGCAAGCCGAAGCAGTAGGGGTCGATCTCAGATCTCAGATGGCAGATTGCAGATCAATTGTCGAAGGCTGATGGACGGATTCAATCCCACAATCTGCCATCTGCACTTGATCAGCAATCCGAGATCTGAGATCTCACATCGACACCGTCCTCCAGTTCCTCGCCAGATACTCCGCCGTTCGCCAGGCCAGCGCCTGCACCGTCAGCGTCGGGTTGCGCGCGCCGCTGGTGCCCATCACCGAGGCGCCGAGCACGCCGAGATTCGGCACCTCGTGTGAGAACCCCCACTCGTTGACGACGTTGGTGTCGCGGTTGCGGCCCATCCGCGTCCCGCCGTACGCGTGCGTGGTCGGGCCCATCGTGCCGATCGGATTGGCCTGCGTGGCGATCGCGCCGGCGGCCTTGTACCACTCGATCATCTGCTCCTGCGCCGCGGCGCTGGCGCGCCGCTCGTTGTCCTGGTACTCCGCGGTGATGCGGCACACCGGGAAGCCCAGCGGATCCTTCACCGCCGGATCGAGATCGAGAAAGTTGTCCTCGTAGGGCAGCGTCGTCTTTTGGAGGTACGACGTGTTGGTGCGGTCCGCGTTCTTCATCACGAACGCTTTCCACTCCGATCCCCACGACGGCGTGCGCCCGAACGTGCCCATGCCCGCGGCCGAAATCGGGCGGCGATCCGACATCACCCATAGGTTGCCGCCGCCGATGTAATCAAGCCCGCCGTGATCGAAGTTGTCGTCGGCGAAGTTGTCCACCGCCACGCCTTGCGCGGGCAGTCCGTACCACGCGTTGATGTTGAACGGGAACAGCGCCGTCACCGACGCGCCTTGCGCGTGGCTCAAGTAATGGCGTCCCACCTGTCCGCGGTTGTTGGAGAGGCCATGTGGAAACGCCTTGGACTTCGAGCGCAGCAGCAGGCGCACGTTTTCGTAGGTGTAGCTCGCCAGCAACACCACCTTCGCGGGCTGAATGAACTCCTGCCCGTCGGTGACATACGTGACGCCGGTGACGCGGCCGTTGGCATCGGTATCGATCGACGTCACGTGCGCGCGCGTGACCACCTGCAAACGGCCGGTTTCCTGCGCCCGTGGGATGGTCGTGAGGTGCGGGCCGTTCTTCGCGTCCACGTGGCAGCCGCCCTTGTTGCAGAAGCCGTGATACAGGCACGCGCCGCGGTTCTGATACGGACGCGAGTTGATCGACGCCGGCCCCGGGAACGGATGCCAGCCGAGCCCGCGCGCCGCCGAGGTCATCAGATCGATGAAGCCGGTGCTGCGCAGCGGCGGCATCGGGTAGGCGCGGGTGCGCGGTCCTTCGAAGATGTTGCCGCGACGATCGAGCGTGCCCTTGATGTTGCCGGCCTGTCCCGAGACGCCGGTCTCGTATTCGACCTTGTCGTAGTACGGCTCGAGCTCGTCGAGGCCGAACGGCCAGTCCTCGACCGTCGAACCTTTGGGGATGCGTGAGGCGCCGTATCGCTTCGTCGTCTCGGACACGACCTTGAAGTCCCACGGATTGAGCCGCCAGCTCTGCGCCCAGTAATGCAGCGTCGTGCCGCCGACGGCGTTCATCATCGGATGGCTGCCGGCGCGCGTGGTGTTGGCCGTGGCGTTGGCGCGGTGCGTCGGCACTTCCTGTTGCGCCTTCTGCACCGCCATCGGCCAGTCGCGCACGTTGTTGCGGAGCTCGTCGGGCGCGAAGTCGCGCTTGGTGAGCCAGGTGCCGGCCTCGAGACCGATCACGTTGATGCCCGCTTGCGTGAGCGGGAGCACCGCGACCCCGCCCGCGGCGCCGAGGCCGACCACGACGACGTCGGTGTCTTTGAGCCTAGTGGCCATGATGTTCTCCATGGGGCTTGGGACTTGGGGCTTGGGACTTGGGGCCGGCCGGATGATCTTCGGCACCTGTACCAAATGCTTGTGCTTTGTTGAACATCACGTTGTCGTACGCCGATTGATGATTCGGGGTCAGCTTCACGCCCAGTCGCTGGTCCTCAGCCGACACGTTGGTACGCACGCCGGGATACCCGATCAGATCCCAGCCGACGAAGTTCGCATTGCCGCCGTAATACGGATCGCCGAACGTGCCTTGCAGCGTGTGCGTGCGCACCATCGCAAAGAACACGCCGGAGCTGCCCTGGAAACCAGTGGCCGCGCCGGTCTCCACGTCGATCAGCACTGAATCCTGATCGCGCGCCGACAGCTCGAGGAACGGCGCGCGCCGCGATGATCGGCAATACGCGTCGAACGCCGCGAGCCCCGACGTGTAAGCATGGCGCGACGCCGACAGCGCGCCGCCGAGCGCGCGATCGATGTAATGCGCCGCCCGCGCCTCGCGCGCGCCGGGGCCATTGGCGTCCGTCGGAATGATCCGCGCGCAGATGGCTTCGAGCATTTCCATCTCCGCGGCGGTCAGATTCTCGATTTGCTCGCGCCGCGGTGCGGCAGACTGCGTGGCCGCGGTGGGCGTGGCCTGGTCGAGGAATTCGGCCGGTGTTGCCGGCGTGACGCGAATCGTCAGCGCCGCGCCGGCCAGGCCCGCGCGCTTCAGCAGCTCGCGTCGAGAAACGCCCTTGGTTTCGTCGGACATGCGGCGAAGCTTAAATCAAAGGTTCCAAGGGTTCCAGAAGTTCCAGATGTTCCAAAGGTTTGGTTCTCTCGGAGTTCCGTGTTCGCCGAACTTAGAACCCGTCAGCACCAAACCTTTGGAACCCTTGGAACCCCTGGAACTCCTGGAACCCTCGAAAGGTGCGCTACCATGCGGCGTCATGAAAACTGTCGCCGTCTTTATAGCCGTCGTCTCGTCCGCCGCACCGGCGTCCGCGCAAGTCCTCGATCTCTGGCCGCAAGGCAAGGTCGCCTTCGGCGTCTACGCGCCCAGCGAGGCGCCGCGTGGGGCGCCGGCGGTATATTCACCGGCAGGCGCGGCGAAGGTGGCGGCGAATCCACTCCTCGACTTCGTCTTCCTCAATCTCGAGGGCGCCTATGATCCCGCGGCCGTCAAGGCCTATGGCCAGGGCTTGCGGGGATCGAGCGCCACCAGCCGCAAGACCCTCATCGTCCGGATTCCGCCGATCAGCAAGGACGGCGCCGACGCCACCAAGGCGCGCGTGAAAGAGATTCTCGATGCCGGCGCGGACGGCGTCACCATCCCGCACATTCGCGATCTCGAGGAAGCGAAACTTGCCTTGAGCTTTTTCCTGGCGGCCAAAGCGAACGTCTGGTCGCCGTCAAATCCAAAGGGCACGAAGCTCGCCATGCTGATGCTCGAGGATCCGAAGGCCATCGCCCAGCGGAAAGAGATCGCGGAGCTCGAGGGCCTCAGCATTCTTGCCTGCGGCATCGGCAGCCTCGCGCAGGCCCTGGGCGGCGATCGCGCCGGGGCAGAGGCGGGCACCCAGCAGGTGCTGGCCGAGACCAAACGCCTCAAGCTGGCGAACATGCTGCCGGCCAGCGTCAAGGACGTCGAGCAGCGCATCAAGGAGGGTTTCTCGGCCATCCTCGGACAGGGGCCGCAAGCCGACGAGATGATCAGGATCGGGCGCGCCGCCGCCGGACGGTGAAATCTGTGACCAATCTGCGTCTAATCGGTGGCCCGGCGCTGGTCGGATCCGTCCTGCTGGCCACGCTCAGCACGGTGGCCGACTACGTGTGGTTTCTCGACATCCCGCAACACCAGGTGCTGTCGGGATCGATCCACGGCGCGGTGCTCTTTGCCGCGCTCGGCGCGTATCTCGGCTGGCGAAAAGGGAAGCTGGGCATTGGGCTCGCCGGCGGGTTGTTGAGCGGCGTGAGTGCGGCGTTGTCGTTTTACGCGCTGGCGCCCCTTGGCGGCTACAACATGATGCTGGTTTCGTGGGTGCTGCTGTGGATCATGCTCGCGGCCCTGCAGACCTATCTCGACGGACGGCTCGACCTGGCGAAGGCCGTCGGGCGGGGCCTCGTGACGTCGATTGCGGCGGCGCTGGGATTTGCCGTGGTCCTCTTCCAGCTGTACCAAAGCTGGCCCCCGGAGAGCTTCTCGGTTTTCCGCCATTTCGTGGCGTGGTCCATGGCGTATTTGCCCGGTCTGTACGTGTTGTTAAAGAAATAAACTCCCGGCAAGAATTGCCTGCCCCGGCGCGTAGTGCCGCCCCCGGCAAGAATTGCCTCCCCGGCGCGTAGTGCCGCCCCGTCAAGCGCGCCGGCCCCGGCACGCATCTGTCACCGGATGTCTCTGCATCTCAAGCACTTAGTCAGCTATACTGACCCCAGAAACAGTGCCGATGACCCGATTATTTCTCGCAATGTTGCTAGCGGTCGCCTTTGGATCCGGGGCGACCGTCCTGAGCGAGCGATTGACGACTGAAAGTCGTCAATCGAGAGTCGAAGGACAGAAACCTCCGTCGGTCGCGGCACCTGTGCCGGTCGCCTCTCACACGCCACCCGTGCCCGCATTTGGCGCCGCAGAGCAGAACGCGATGGTGAAGCAGTACTGCGTCACCTGCCATAACGATCGCGCCAAGGCCGGCCAGATGTCGCTGGCGTCATTCGACGCCGCCCAGGCGGCCGAGCACCTCGAGCGCTCCGAAAAGATGATCCGCAAGCTGCGCGCGGGCATGATGCCGCCCGCCGGCGCGCGCCGGCCGGACGCCGCCGAGCTCAAGGCCCTGGCGATTGCGCTCGAGACGCGCATCGATCGCGCCGCGCTGGTGAGTCCCAATCCCGGCTCGCGTCCGTTCCAGCGGCTCAATCGCGCCGACTACGCGCGCGCCGTGAAAGACATGCTCGGCATCGATGTCGACGTCGCATCGCTCCTGCCCGCCGATACGATCAGCAACGGCTTCGACAACGTCGCCGACTCGCAGTCGTTCTCGCCGACGCTGCTCGAAAGCTACCTGCGCGCCGCGGCGCGCGTCACGGCGCTCGCCATTGGCGATCCGGCGGCACCCGCCACTGAAACCAACTACCGCGTGCCGAAGACGGCGTCGCAGTTGTCGCGCGTCGAGGGCGCGCCGTTCGGCACGCGCGGCGGCGTGTCGACGCCGCACAATTTCCCGGCCGACGGCGATTACGTGTTCAAGGTCGAGCTCCACAGCAACGCCTGCGGCGTGTTGTTCGGCGGCCCGAACCAGGGGGAACAGATCGAAATTTCCGTGGACGGCGAGCGCCAGGGCCTGATGAACATCGACCCGCGCATGGCCGAGACCACCACCGGGCTGTCGCTGAAGACGCCGCCGGTGCACCTCAAGGCCGGCGTGCACCGCGTGACGGCCGCGTTCATCCAGCGGTTCGAAGGCCCGGTCAACGATCTCATCGCGCCGATCGATCACACGCTGGCCGACACGCAGATCGGCGTCGCGGTGGGCATCACCACGCTCCCGCACGTCAAGGATTTCGGCATCGTCGGTCCGTACCACGTCACCGGCATTTCCGACACGGCGAGCCGCCGGAAGATCTTCACCTGCCGTCCGACGTCTGCGGCCGATGAACCGGTGTGCGCGTCGCGGATCATCCGCAACATTGCGTCGCAGGCGTTCCGCGGCCCGGTGAGCGATCGCGACTTGCAGGGCCTGCTGGAGTTCTACACGGACGGCCGCAAGGAAGGCGACTTCGAGTACGCGATCGGCGGCGCCATCGAAGCGATCCTCGCCAGCCCGCAGTTCCTGTTCCGCCTCGAGAGCGCGCCGGCGACGTTGCGCGCCGGCCAGTCCTACCGGCTTGGTGACATGGAGCTGGCGTCGCGCTTGTCGTATTTCATCTGGGCCGCGGCACCGGATGCCGAGCTGACCAAGCTCGCCGCCGCCGGCCGATTGAGCGCGCCGGGCGCGTACGAAAAGCAGGTCGCACGCATGCTTGCGGATCCGCGATCGGCGGCGCTCTCGACCCGGTTCGCGCGGCAGTGGCTGCGCCTCGGCGACGTCGACACGGTGTTGCCCGACGCGGTGGCGTATCCGTATTTCGATCGCACGCTCGGCGACGCGTTCATCAGGGAATCCGAGCTCTTCTTCGACAGCCTGGTGCGCGAGGATCGCAGCATCCTCGATCTGCTGACCGCGAATTACTCGTTCGTCAACGAGCGCATCGCGCGGCACTACGGCATCCCCAACGTGACCGGCAACGCGTTCCGCCGCGTCACGCTGCCCGCCGAGCGTCGCGGCATCCTCACGCATGGCAGCGTGCTGGTGCTGACCTCGGTGGCCGATCGCACCTCGCCGGTGATGCGTGGCAAGTGGGTGATGGAAGTGATGATGGGGTCGCCGCCGCCCGCGCCGCCGCCCAACGTGCCGACGCTCGAAGAGACCAAGGGCGAAGTGGCCGGGAAGGTGCTGACCGTGCGCGAGCGCATGGAGGAGCACCGCAAGAATCCGCAGTGCACGTCGTGCCACCGGGTGATCGATCCGCTCGGCCTGGCGCTCGAGAATTTCGACGTGACCGGGAAGTACCGGATCAAGGACGCCGGCATGCCGGTGGACCCGAGCGGCGTGTTGTATGACGGCACGCCGATGAACGGTCCGGTGGGGTTACGCTCGGCGTTGTTGAAGCACCAGGACGCGTTCCTCCTCAGCTTCACCGAGCACCTGATGACCTACGCGCTGGGACGCCGCATCGACGCGAATGACATGTGGGCGGTGCGCCGCATCATTCGCGACGCCGAAAAGCGCAACCTGAAGATCTCGTCGTTCGTGCAGGGAGTGGCCACCAGCCCGCTGTTTACGATGGGGCGCGGGGCCGAGCCGTCAACGACCGTGGCCGCAGGGCAATAATCGCCGGGAGGGCGGCACTGTAGTGCCGCCGGAGTAGCGCAATAGTCGCCGGGAGGGCGGCACTTCACGTGCCGCCGGAGCAGACGATATGAATGTGATCACCGGGAAGCACCTCCATCGCCGCACCGTCCTCAAGGGCATTGGCGCCACCGTGGCGCTCCCGTTCCTCGACGCGATGATGCCGGCGGGCGTGTCGGCCCAGACCCGCAAAGTGCGGCTGGTGGCCATGGAGATGGTGCACGGCTCCGCTGGGAGTACCGCGTTGGGCCTCACGAAAAATCTGTGGGCGCCCGCGGCCACCGGCTCGGCGTTCGATCTCAGCGTGACGGCGCTCTCGCCGCTCGAACCGTGGCGCGAATACCTCACCATTGTCAGCAACACCGACGTCCGCATGGCCGAAGCCTTCTCGCCGCCCGAGATCGGCGGCGATCACTTCCGCTCCGCGGCCGTGTTCCTGACTCAGTCGCATCCGAAACAGACCCAGGGCTCGGACCTCAAGGCGGCCGTCTCGCTCGATCAGTTGTTTGCGCAGAACTACGGGCAGGAGACGCCGATTCCCTCGATGCAGCTGTGCGTCGAGAACGTCGACCAGGCCGGTGGCTGCTTCTACGGGTACTCCTGCGCCTATACCGATTCGATCAGCTGGGCGTCCGAGGAAGACCCCCTGCCGATGATTCGCGATCCCCGCGCGGTGTTCGATCAGCTGTTCGGCATCGGCGCCACCCCCGAGGCGCGCGCCGCCCGCCGCCGCCGCGATCGCAGCATCCTCGACTGGGTCACCCAGGCCACCAACCAGCTCAAGGCGCAACTCGGGCATTCGGATCAGATTCGTCTCGCCGATTACCTCGAGGACGTCCGGGAGATCGAGCGCCGCATCCAGAAGGTGGAAGCGCAGAATTTGTCCGGGGAAGCGCGCGAGATTCCAGATGCGCCCATCGGCGTCCCGGATGCCTACGACGAGCACGTCAAGCTGATGTTCGACATGCAGGTCGTGGCGTTTGCGTCGGACCTGACGCGAACGGTGGCGTTCAAGCTGAGCCGCGACGTGTCGAACCGGGTGTATCCGGAAACGGGCGTCAACACCGGCTTCCACATCGCCTCGCACCACGGCGAGCGCGAGGAGCGCATCCTCGACCTGGCGAAGATCAACCGCTATCACGTTGGGCTGATCCCGTACTTCATGAAGAAGCTGAAGGAGACGCCGGACGGCGACAGCAACCTGCTCGAGAGCTCGCTGTTGATCTACGGCTCGCCGATGGGCAACTCCAACGTCCACAACCACAAGCGCTGCCCGCTGTTCCTCGCCGGCCACGCCGGCGGCGCACTGAAGGGCAACCTGCACATCAAGGCCGCCGACGGCACGCCGATGGCCAATGCCATGCTCGGCGCGCTGCGCGGCGTCGGCCTCGACATGAACAGCTTCGGCGACAGCAGCGCGGTGATGGATCTCAATACGGCTCCAGCGAGCACCGTAGCCGAGTAGTTAGTACGTAGAGGCGGGTCTTTCTTGTCCGGCCGTAGCTTTAGCGAAGGCGGAAGACCCGCCTATCAACACATACGCATATGAGAAAACTTCTCGCGTTGATCGTCGTGGCCTCGCTCTCGGGTTCAATCTCCGCGGCAGGTCCTTCTGACGTTGCAAATGCGGCCCAGTCCAAGGACGCCGCCGCGGTCCGCAAGCTGATCAAAGAAGGCGCCGACGTCAACGGCGCCCAGGGCGACGGCATGACCGCGCTGCACTGGGCCGCCCTCAACGGCGACGCCGAGCTGGCGCAGTTGCTCCTCTTCGCCGGCGCCAACGTTGGCGCCAAGACGCGCATCGGCGGCTATACGCCGCTCCATCTCGCCGCCCAGGTGGGACACGCCAACGTGATCGCGCCGCTGGTGGCGGCGGGCGCGCCGGTGACCACGGCGACCGCGACCGGCGCCACCGCGTTGATGCATGCCGCGCACTCGGGCAGCGCCGATGCCGTGCGCATCCTGATCGAAAACGGCGCCGATCCGAACGTCACGGAAACCGCCAACGGCCAGACCGCGCTGATGTTTGCCGCCGCCGCGGATCGGATCGACGTGGTGAAGCTCCTGATCGCGCGCGGCGCCGATCTGCACGTCACGTCGCGCGTCCAGGATTTCGCGTCGCTGACCATGACCAACGATGCCGACCAGAACGGCGTGCCGCGCCCGCCGGCGCCGCGCGGCCCGGGCCCCGACGTGCCCGGCATCACCCGTCCGTTCAACTACAACGAACTGATCGGCAAGCACGGCGGTCTCGCGGCGCTGCACTTCGCCGCGCGCCAGGGCGCGATCGCCACGACCGAAGCGCTGATCAAGGCGGGCGCGAACGTGAATCAGCGCGGCGCCGGCGACCAGACCACGCCGGTGCTGGTGGCCGCGATCAACGGTCATTTCGATCTGGTCACTGTCCTCCTCGATCACGGCGCCGATCCGAATCTCCCCAGCATCGGCGGCGTCACGCCGCTCTACGCGGTGGTCAACGTGCAGTGGCAGCCGCGCTCGTTCTATCCGCAGCCGCGCGCCTACCTGCAGCAGAAGACCGGCTATCTCGACTTGATGAAGAAGCTGCTCGAGAAGGGCGCTGATCCCAACGCCCGCACCAATCGCAACACCTGGTTCACGCAGTACAACTTCGACCTGCTGCGCACCGACGACTCCGGCGCCACCCCGTTCTGGCGCGCCGCCTACGCCAGCGACATCGCGGCCATGAAGCTGTTGCTGCAGCACGGCGGCGACCCCAACATTCCCACCATGCGCGTCGCGCAGCGGGGGAATTTCCAGGGCGGCACCCGCGGCGGCAGCGACCGGGATCCGTTGAACCGTCAGCCGGTGCCCACCGGCGGCCCCGGCACCCCGCCGCTGGTGGCCACGGCCGGCGCCGGTTACAGCGAAGGATTCGCCGGCAACGCGCACCGCTTCGCGCCCACCGGCATGCTGGCGGCGGTGAAGTTCCTCGTCGAGGAAGTGGGCGTCGACGTCAACGCCGAAGATGAGGACGGCAGCACCGCGGTCCATAACGCCGCCTCGCGTGGCGACAACGAGATGATCCTGTATCTCGTGTCGAAGGGCGCCGACGTCAAGAAGGTCAATCGCCGCGGCCAGACCACGGTGGACATGGCCAATGGCCCGGTGCAGCGCACCCAGCCGTACCCCGAAACAATCAAGTTGTTAGAGGGTCTCGGCGCGAAGAACAATCACCGCTGCGTCAGCTGCTAGGGACTTGGGGCTTGGGACTTGGGACTTGGGGCTTGGGACTTGGGTCTCGGGCCTGCCTTAGCGGCCAGCGGCCTTCTTTCCGATCGCGATGGCCTTGAATCCCGGATCGCCCCAGTTCATCACGAACACGCTGAAGCCCTGCTTCATGCGCATCTCGATGTCGTTGGAGTTGGCGGGGTAGCCGCAGGCGACGTTGAATTCCTTGCACGCGGCGAGCACCTTCTGAATCGCCGCTTCCCACGCGGCTTCGTCGAGCTTGCGCGCGCCGCCGGCGTCGGTCGTGGTGAAGAGGCCCCGCAACGTGCCGGCGCCGGGCCACAACACGCCGATGCCTTTCACCGCGGCGATCTCGCGCACCTTCTCGAGCCCTTCCTTGCTCTCGATGATCGTCCAGTTGACGAGCTCGCCGTTCGGATTGAGCGGCCAGAGATCCGCCTTCTCTCGATATTCTTTCTCGCTCACGCCCCACAGTGCCGGCGCCTGGCCCACGTCATCGGAGCGCGTGCCGCCCTTTGACGTGAAGCGCATGGCGTTGATGCCGGCCTGCGCTTCGGCCGCGCTTTCCACCGACACGAACATGATGCCGCTGACGCCGAGGTTCAGCTGCTTGCCGATGCTCGCCGCGGCCACTTTGTGATCGGGCGCGATCTCGTGCATCTTGACCACGAGTGGATGTGTCAGTTGCTTCAACGCGTTCTTGTGGAACGAGCCGTGGGCCGCCATGCCTTTCACCAACTCCGTGAACGCCGGCAACGCCCGATCCATCCCGCCTTCCATCGACCCGTCGAAGATGAAATCGGTGTTGGCGTTGGCCATCGCGTCGGCCGCAAGTTGGGCCGCGGTCTTCGGCGGCGGCGCATCGGCCGGCGGGGAGGCGGGTCGAGTTGCGCCACCGGGCCCGCCAGGGCCGCCACCAAACCGGCGGTTACTCGGCGCGTACAGACCGAAAACCGGCTTCTTGGCCGTCATCAATTCGATCATCGGGTTGAGGTGCGTTTGGCGTTGCCCGCCGGCGAGCGTGCCGAGCACGAGGACGGCCGAACAGGTGAGCAGTAATCGAGTGCGCATGTGGCCTCCGGGCATCAAAGACCTCGGATTATAGGCCACGCGCCTATCGCCCGTCTCGGCCCGGCGGCGGTGCGGCGTTCAGGACACGATCGGGCGCGGCGGCGCCATCAAGTACGGCAGGTCGCGCAGCGAGCGGGCCAGTTCCGCCTGCACCCGTCGCCAGAGTTCGAACCGCCGCGCGATTGCGGTCAGTAACTGCGCCTTGCCGACGGACGGGTGGTGTGTGGCGGCGCGGTAGTAAAAGCCGGCGCCGAGCTTCGCATACCAGCTAATCGAGTGCCGCCCGCGCATCTGATCTTCGAAGAACCCGGCCAGCAACAGGCACTGGGCGCCGGCGGCCTCCATCGTGGCGGCATCGGCGGCGCGCGAGCCGTCGAGCACGAACGTGTCGAAGGTGGTGGTCAGGGTCGCCGGCGTCGGCAACTCGCCGACGGCATGGGACGACACCTGCGCGTGGTGTGCGAGCACGCTGGCGTTGTAGAGCAGTTCGTGGCGATCGACCGTCGGATCCACGACCTCCTGCAAGCCAACGTAAAAGAACTCGAGGGTCTGTCGATGATCGCTTGCCAGCAGTTCTCTGAGCGGTTCCATAGACTCTCCTTACCCGGATATCGGCAAGTCCCGTGCCGGGAACCAGACGAGGCATTTCGGCGCGAAACCGCCGAGCCCGGAGGCGCTCGCGGGCAAAGGTGACAGAAACTGTCGCCTGCGTGTGACATAACTGGCGATTCGCGCCGGTGCTAGCATTCGAGGCATGAGACTGATTGGCGGGATCTTTATCGCCGCTGGCATGGCCGCGGTGCTCGCGGCGTCTGCGGAACAGGCCCCGCCGCAGCCGGTCTTTCGCTCCGGAGTCGAGTTGGTCACGATCGATGTCGTGGCCACCACGCGAGACGGGCAGCCAATCCACAATCTGAAAGCGTCTGATTTCGAGTTGTTCGAGGACGGCGTGCGGCAGGACATTCGCACGTTCGAGTTCATCAACTCTTCTTCGCCGCCGCTCCTGCCGCCGTTGCCGCCCGGCCTGACCGGCAACGAAATCGAGCCCGGCGGCATTTTCACCGTCGTCCTCGATGAAATCGGCATCCAGGTGGATGATGTGCAGGCGGTACGCCGCGCCGCGCAGCGTTTTTTCGACGAGACGTTACAGCCCAACGATCACGTGGCGGTGGTGCGGTCTGGCGTCAACTCCGGGTTCTTTCTCACCAACGATCGCACGTTGGCAATTGATGCCATCGCGCAATCGACCGGCCGCCGCGAGCGCACGCTTGGCCTCGAAGCGCCTGGCGGGGCGGAGCCGGAGATACAGGAAAGCCCGTCGACGATCGAAACCTTCGGCACCGCGGAAGACGGCCGCAACAGTTTCCGCGTGCTGGCGAGCGTGGTCGACCGGCTCAGCGTCATCCCGGCACGACGAAAGGCGATCCTGTGGTTCAGCCGTGGCGGCGATCTGCCACAGAACTACGTTGAGTCGCTGGAGCTTGGCCGCCCGGTCGGGCGGGACGACGATGTGTTTTCGCGGCTGATCCAGAGGGCGCGTGCCGGCAATGTCGCGATCTACACCGTGGACCCGCGTGGACTGCAGGCACCGGGAGCGGATACGAGCCGCGATCTCAACCCGTTCGACGTCGGCGCGCTGCGAGATCTCGCGGCGCTGACCGGTGGCCGCTCGGTGCTCACCAACGACATCAACGGCGAGCTCGCGAAGGTGGCCGCGGAGAACCGCGCCTACTACCTGCTCGGGTACGAGCAGGCACCCGGGACGTCGACGCGCCCGCGCCCTCGACGGCTGCGCGTGACGACGCGCGCGCCTGGTGTGTCGCTGCTGCATCGCTCGGTGTTCGTGCCCGGTGAGGACAAGGCGGCGGCTCCAGAGTTGATCGCCTCACCGCTGCCGGTGCGCGATCTGCCCATTACGCTCGCGCCTGCGGCGGTGGCCCTCGATCGGCGCAAGCGCGGACTGCTGGTGCCGTTTGAGATCGGCGGCAATCTGCGCGAGGGAACGGAGGTCGAGTATTCGGCGTTGGCGTTGGATGCGGGCGGCAAAGTCGTGTCGAGAGCGGCCGGCCGCGGGAAGGCGAAAAACGGTCGAGTGGTGGGCGAGGTCGGTCTCACCGCCGAGTCGAAGACCTATCAGGTGCGACTGGGGGCGCGCGCGCTGAATCCGGAAGTGATCGGCCTCGCCTTCGCGACCGTGCGCGTGCCCCAGGGCAACACCACGGAAGCGGAATGTGGCGGCTTCGTGTTCGAGCAGCGTGCCGAGCGCGACGGGTTGCGTGTGTTCACGCGCAGCGCGCCGATCACGATCTCGACGCTCGTCTCGGCGAAAGGCCTCGACGGGACGGTATCGCCCCTGAGTTTTGCCTTGGGGCCGGCTGGCGGGATCCCGCAGAAAACGTGGCCCGTGCAACTTGGCATCCCGCTGGCGAATGGTTTATGGCGCGTGGCATTGACGCTGCGGGCACCGTTGCCGTCGGGCAATCTTGAAATTCAGCTCCTCAACAACGGCTTGCTGCTGCACGATAACTGCCTCGCCCAGTTTTCGACCCGGTAGGACACGCGATGGAGCCTCTCCGCTTCAATGCGCCGCTGCAGGAATACGTGCAGCAGGCTGATTCCCTGCTCGCCGGGTGGCGATCGGGCGATCGCCAGGCCGAGGAAATCTTTCGCTCGAAGCACCCAAAATTCCTCGACGACAAGATTCCCTGGCTCGAACGGCGGATGTCTGACGAGGAGGTGCGCGCCACCCCGATCGATCGCGACGATGCGTTGCTCGCGATCGCGCGCTACTACGACTTTCTTGACTGGGCGTCGCTCGTGTCGTGGGTCGAGACCGTCCATGTGCCAGGCTCGCCCGTCGCGCGGTTTGAGGAGGCCGTTGAAGCCATCGTGAACGGTGACGCACCAACGCTGGCCCGGCTCCTGGAAGAGGATTCCACGCTGGTCCGCGCGCGATCAACTCGCGTGAACTGCTTCGATCCGCCGGTGCATCGGGCCACGCTGCTGCATTACCTCGCGGCCAACGGCGTCGAAGGCCACCGGCAGCGGTCGCCGAAGAACGCCGTCGAGATGGCCAGGCTCCTGCTCGACGCCGGCGCCGATCCAAATGCGTTGCAGGATTCGTACGGTGGGCAGAACACGATCATGGCGATGCTGGTGTCCAGCTCTCCGCCGAAAGACGCCGGCGTGCAGGTCCCGCTCGTCGACGTCCTGGTCGATTACGGTGCCACCATCTCGCCAAGCGGCCAAGGCGCATGGACCTCGCCGGTCGAGACCGCGCTGGTGTTCAACATGTGTGCCGCGGCGGACGCCCTCGTCAGGCGCGGCGCGCCGATTGACACGCTGGCCGCTGCCGCCGGCCTGGGGCGGCTGGACGACGTCCGGCGGATGCTGCCCTCAGCGTCAGCGAACGATCGTCACCGCGCGGTGGCGCTGGCCGCGCAGTGCGGGCACGCGGACGTCCTGGCGCTGCTGATCGATGCCGGCGAGGATCCGAATCGCTTCAACCCGCCAGGCACGCACAGCCACTCGCCGCCTCTTCACCAGGCCATCGCCGCCGGTCATCTCAATGTCGTGAAACTTCTGATCGAGCGCGGCGCGCGACTCGACATCACGGACACGATCTATCAGAGCACGCCGCTCGGTTGGGCCCGGTATTGCGACCAGCCCGAAATTGCGGCCTACCTGGTGTCGAAAGGCGCATCGTCATGAGCGACGCGCGGATCGGCTTTATCGGGCCGCTGATCGGCACGGCGGCAAATCGCGTAACAGCCTATTATTGCTGCCGGCCGTATTCCATTCGAAAGGACGACACAGTGAAGAACAGGATGCAATGGCTCGTGGCGCTGGTCGCGGGTCTGGCGTTGTCCGCAGATGCCGGCGCGCATTTCAAGATGCTGGCGCCTGCGCCATGGCTGGTCACCAGCGACCTCGGCGATCCGCAGAAAGTCGGACCCTGTGGCGGCGATCCGAAGGGGCAGAACGACGCCATCCTGTCGAAAGCGGTCACGAAGGTGACGGGTGGATCGAAGCTGCACCTCAAGATCCAGGAGACGATTTTTCACTCGGGTCATTACCGCGTGGCGCTCGCGGTCAATTCGCGGACCGAGCTGCCGCCCGATCCGTACACCGTGGAGAAGTGGACGGAGCGAGGACTCTATTCCGTGTGGGGACAGATTCAGAGCCCGCCCCAAATTCCGGTGCTCGCCGACGGGTTGTTCCAGCATTATCCGAACCCCGGCGAGCCGGCGTCGGCGCGGCCCAAGACGCCGATGGTGCCCTGGGAGACGGATATCGAGCTTCCCAACATCAACTGCGCGAAGTGCACGCTGCAGATTGTTCAGTGGATGGCCGAGCACGCGTTGAATGTGCCCGGCGAATACAGCTATCACCATTGCGCCGATCTGCAGATTACGGCCGACCCGGCCAAGCCGATCGACGCGGCATGGAAGTGACGATGCGCACGATGAGTGTGTTTGTGGCG
>CAZEMI010000143.1:0-34083 GCA_964513235.1 uncultured Acidobacterium sp. | reverse complement strand
AAAGCCGCGCGACCGCGCCGCGACTCGTAATACGGCCGGTGGCCGGGGAGTCCCGACGCATGCTCGAGCAGATCCTGAATCGTCACGGCCTGGCGATCCTCGCCGGTCCACGATGTCATCCAATGCCGCACGCGATCGGTGAGGCGCATGCGGCCGCTGGCGAGCTCGTCGGCGATCAGGGCCGCCGTCGCCAGCACCTTCGTGAGCGACGCGAGGTCGTAGATCGTGCGCGCCTCGACCGGCGCCGACGATCGATCGTACGTGTGCGCGCCGGCGATGATGGTGGCGAGCGCGCCATTGGTGCGGCCGGCCTCCACCACCGCGCCGGGAAACACGCGATCGGCGATCGCGTGCTGGAGGATGGGACCGATGCTGGGCAGCGGCGTGGTCATACGGGCTGTGCGCGAGCGGGTGACAACGCGAGTGACACAAACGCGACCATGCACGTCACGGACGCGCCGATCAGCACATACCAGGTGAACGCCACCGGCGCGGACCACCACACCGCGGTCATCACGATCAGGCCCGCGATCATGCCGGCAAACGTGTCGCGCTCGCGCACGGATGGTGCCAGTGTGCCGAGCAGGAATGCGCCGAGGACCGGGCCGGACGCGAACGACAGCACCGCCAGTCCAGCGTCGAGCACGTTGCGGTTCATGAACTGAGCCCCGATCGCCACCGCCAGTTGCACGATGCCCCAGGCCACGGTGGCCTGCTTCGAGACGCGCATCTGCGTGGCCTGATCCGCCGTCGGGTTGACATACGGCAGGTAGAAATCGCTGACCGTCGATGCCGCCATGGCGTTGAGCGACGGCGACAGGGCGGCGGCCACGATGGCCGCGATGATGAAGCCGGCCAGACCGTTGGTCAGCTCGTTGACCACGAAGATCGGCAGGATCTGATCGGTGCGCGTGAGCGGCTGCGGCAAGGCCACCTGCTGGTAATACGTGTAGAGCATCACGCCGATCAGCAGGAACAGCACGAACTGCGCGAACACGATGAAGCCGCTCAGCACGAGCCCGCGCGCCGCCGCCTGTTGGCTCCTGGCCGACAGCAGGCGCTGGACGAGGAATTGATCGGTGCCGTGCGTGGACAACGTCAGCGCGACGCCGCCGAGCAGCCCGGCCCAGATCGTGTAAGGGACCGCGACGTCCATCCTCGCATCCAGCCACACGAACCGCCCGCTCTCGATGCCGGCGCGCACCACTTCATTCCAGCCGCCATCGATGCGGTTGAGCAGGGCGATGGCCACGACGCCGGCGCCGAGGATGTAGACGAACATCTGGACCACGTCGGTCCAAATCACAGCGGACACGCCGCCCCGCATCGTGTAGAGGATCATTGCCGCCCCGAGCACGATCGCCACCCAGGTCACCGGCACGTCCGTCACGATCGCGATCACGAACGCGGTCGTGAACAACCGGATGCCATCGGCCAGCGAGCGGGTCAGCAGGAAGATCACCGCCGACAACGTCTTCACGCGGGTGCCGAACCGGCGTTGCAGGAGCTCATACGAGGTGAACAACTCGCCGCGGAAGTAGGCGGGGATGAACAGGAGGCTGACCAGGATCCGCCCGATGATGTAGCCGAGCGCCAACTGCAGGAACGTCATGTTGCGGGTGTCGGCCTGCGCCGGCACGCCGATGAACGTCAGCGTGCTGGTTTCGGTGGCGACAATCGTGAAGCAGATCGCCCACCACGGCACGCTGCGATCGGTCAGGAAATAGTCGCGGGTGGTTTTCTGGAAGCGGCCGAACCACGACCCGAAGGCCGTGATGGCGACGAGGTAGGCGACGATGACGAGGTAGTCGACCCCTGAGAGGGACACTTGGTGGAGCGTATCAACCAATTGCCCCGAACGCATCAGATCTCTCGACCACCCGCATCCGCACCGTTCCTACGGCACGGCGCCAAGGCACGCCTGGCGTGGGATCCGAGGGGGAGCTTACTCCGGAGCGGTACCGAACGCGGCGCGGCCAAGCTCGCTGACCGAGTCGGAGGAATTGGGAGATGCCGCCAGCGCTTCGTAGGAGAACAGGATGATGCCGGCGGTGCCGAGCGTGCGCGCCGCGGCAATGTGGCTGAGCGTCTGCGCCGGCGACAACTGGTAGGCGCCGATGCCGGCCCACACCGGCCGCGAGCCCGCATACGCGCGCGCCGCCGTGATCTGGCGCTGGAAGATCTCGGTCTCGGTGGTGTAGGCCATCGGGCAGATCACATCGAGCAGCGACTGATCGATCCAGCCGCGCCAATCCTGCAGCTTCGAGTCGAACGCCTGCTGCGCGTCGGGCACCACCGCGGCGCTGAAGGTCGCCTTGGGTCGCGCGGTCTTCACCGCCGTGCGAATCTTGATCACCAGCGAGGTCAGCCGCGAGCGGCGGAAATCATTCCAGCGCTCCGGGAACAGGTTCGGGTACGCCGCCGGATCGAGCACTTCTCTCGCGGCCAGGTCGCGCCGTTGGGCGTCGTTGAGATCCGGCAGGACGCTGTTCTTGAACTGCTCGATCGCCGACGGGCTGTAGTCGAAGTCTTCGTTCGGGAACCGCACGTAGTCGAGATGCACGCCGTCGATGGCGTAGTTGGCGGCGATCTCGCCGATCACCGCCGCCGTGTGCGCCTGCGCGGCGGGATGCAGCGGCGAGGTGTAGAGGCCTTCGACCCGCGAGGCATTGGCCCGTGTCCAGCGTGCCAGCCGGCCCACATACGCAGGGCTCCGGAGATCGATCTTCTTCATCTCCGCCGCCAGCTCGCGCGGCACCATCAGCCATTCGGGGGCGCGATAGATCACGTGATCGCGCGAGGCCGGCAGGCTGACCGAGCTCGACACCAGGTTGACCGCGACCCACGCGTGCACTTGTAACCCGACGGCGTGCGCCTGCTCGATGACGGTGGCCAGGGGATCGATCGAGGGGCGCGCCGCCAATTCAGACGCGCGCGGCTCGAGGCTACCCGAGTAATACGCGTCGCCGCGGCCGCGGACCTGCACCAGCAAGGTATTGAACCCGCCGGCTTCCGCGGCGGCCACCATCTGCGTGATCGATTCCGGCGAGGCGAGCGTGGCGCGCGTCACCCAGAGCGCGCGGGTCTGCTCCGGCGCGGCCTGGAAGGCCGCGGTGAGAACGGTTGTGCACACGACGGCACAAGCTATCGCCGTCCGCCTTCGCCCGCGGAACGTTGAGCGGGCTTCGGCGCGACTTCGCCTCAGAGGCCTTCGGCCTCGAAGGCTTCGGGGGAGCATACTCAACATGAAAAGCATTCAAATGTAGCATGCCTCGCCCGCCTTCGCGCCTGAAAAGGCGCTACGGCGAGGTTGTCACCGAAGCTCACAGATCATTTGCGAGCGGAGGCGGATAAGCTAACCCGATGCACGTTCTCGGCATCGACGCTGGCGGCACGAAGACGGTGGCGTTTCTCGCCGACGCCGACGGTCGCGTCATTGCCGACGGCCGTGCTGGCGGCGCCAACCTCCAGACCGAGGGCGAGCTCCAGGTCGAGAAGATCCTGCACGATGTGATCGAACAGGTCACGCGCGACCACAACGTTACGCCCGCGGCGGTGTGCCTGGGCATGGCCGGGGTGGATCGCGAGGCCGATGGCCGCACCATTCGCGACATCATGCGGCGGCTCGGCTATCGGTTGCACACGCTCATCGTCAACGACGCGCTGATCGCATTGGTCGCCGGCGCGGGCGCCAGCCCGGGGCTGGTGGTGATTTCCGGAACGGGATCGATCGCGTTTGGCGTCAGCCATCGCGGGCTGGCGGCGCGGGCCGGCGGGTGGGGGCCGACGCTCGGCGACGAGGGGTCAGGGTATTGGATTGGCCGCCGCGCATTGGAGGCGGTGACGCGCGACGCCGATGGCCGCGGCCCCAGGACCGAGCTGTCCGAGCTGGTCCTCGATCATTTCCAGCTGCCGAGACCGCAATCGCTGGTGTCGGAGATTTACCAGCAGCCGCAGGGCCGGCGTGCGATCGCCGCGCTGGCGACGCTCGTCGACGGCGCGCGTGCCGATGGGGATCTGGTGGCCACCGAGATCATGGTCGCCGCGGCCGACGAGCTGGCCCTGGCCGCGGCCTCGGTGATCTCGCGGCTCGAGATGCGCGGCGAACAGTTTCCGATCCTGCTCGCTGGCGGTATCCTGAAACGCAGCGAGTGGCTCGCGGCCGAAGTCGAGCGCCGCATGGCCGAAGTGGCGCCAAGGAGCGAAGTGCGTCTGCTCACGCACGAACCCGCGCTTGGCGCCGTGCGGCTGGCCCTCGCCGAAGCCAGGGGCGGCGTGCGTGTGCCGCCATACATCGATGCCTTTCGCGCCACACCGCAGTGACGTTCAACGATTTGAGAATGAAGACGCGCTGGCCGCGGCGCTGGCCTCACGTGTGCTCGACGCCATCGTCGCCAATCCCACGCTGGTGCTCGGCCTGCCGACCGGCCGCACGCCGCTGGCCCTCTACCGCGAGCTGAGAGAACGCAGCGGCCTGTCGCGCCGACTTGTCCGCCGAAGCGCAACGCGCGAAGGTGGAAGCTCGCCTGGCAGTCGGCGAGCGAAGGCGGACTGGTCCGGCGTGCGCACGTTCAACCTCGATGAGTTCGCCGGCCTCGGCGCCAATCACCCGGGCAGCTATCGCGCGTTCATGCGGGCGGAGCTGTTCGATCACGTGGCGATCGATCCGGCCAACATCGGCATGCTCAACGGCCGCGCTCCCGACCTGACAGCGGAGTGCCGGCGCTACGAAGACGCGATCGCCGCGGCCGGTGGCATCGATCTGCAGATTCTCGGCATCGGCGCCAACGGCCACATCGGCTTCAACGAACCGGCGGAGGGTTTGTGCGCGCACACGCACATCGCGGACCTGGAGGAGGAGAGCCGCGAGGCCAATGCGCCACGATTCGGTGGGGACTGGACCGCCGTACCGGAGCGCGCGTTGTCGATGGGCATGGCGACGATCCTCGGCGCACGCGCCATTGTGCTGATGGCCACCGGCGCCGAAAAAGCCGACGCGGTGTACGGAATGATCGAGGGATTGATTACGCCGAAGCTGCCGGCGTCATTCCTGCAAGTGCATCCCCGGGTGACGGTGATGCTGGATCACGCAGCGTCGATCCGCTTGAATGCGGACCCCACCGGGTCATCACAGTGAGCTGATCAGCTTCCTGAGCCGCGCCTCGATGTCCTCGCCAATGGCTTCGCGAATCAGGTCGTCTGATTTCTTCAACCGTGCCACGGCCTTCGCATACGTCAGGCCGGTCTTCTGCATCACAATGGCGATCTTCACGTTCCAGCGCGCCCGCTTCAGCAGCTTCTCGGCTTCGTCGTAGTCGATGTCCGTGACCATGTGGACGATGCGGCGGGCGCGATCGCGCAGCTTCTCCGAGCCCAGCGCGTTGACGTCGACCATCAGGTTGCCGTAGGTCTTGCCGATCAGGATCATCGCCGACGTCGTCAGCATGTTGAGGACGAGCTTGGTGGCGGTGCCGGCCTTGAGCCGCGTCGAGCCGGCGATGATCTCGGGGCCGACCGCCGGGGCGATCGTCAGATCGACGAACGCCTGCAGCTCGTTCCGCGGATCGCAGGTCACGAACACCACCCGCGAGCCGGCCTTGCGGGCGCTGGTCAGCGCGCCGCGCACGAATGGCGTCATGCCGCTAGCCGACACGCCGATGACGACGTCCTTTTTCGTGGAATCGAGCCGCGTGATCGCGCGCGCGCCCTCTTCGTAATTGTCTTCCGCGCCTTCCTTGGCGCGGATGATGGCCTTGTTGCCGCCGGCCATGATGCCCTGGACCAGCTCGGGATCGGTGCCGAAGGTCGGGGGCATCTCCGCGGACTCGACAATGCCCAGACGGCCCGAGGTGCCGGCGCCGACGAACACGAGCCGGCCGCCCTTGCGAAGCGCCTTCGCGCACATGTCGGCGCCCAGCGCGATGCGGTCGCGTTCCTTCAGGACCGCCGCGAACATGCGACGGTCTTCGGCCATCATCAAATCAACGATGCCGCCGGCGTCGAGCTTGTCGATGGCCAGTGAAGCGGGATTGATGGCTTCGGTGGGGAGGGCCTGCCATCGCGAACGGGGTGCTGCCACTATCGTGTCTCTTTGCGAACGCGGAAAAGCTGATGCTAGTCCCCGTGCTCGCGGCTGTCAACGTGCGCATCAGCTACACTTTGGACAATGCCTGTCCATCCGGCTGGCGGCCCGCCCCGCCATCGCTCACACGAATCGGGTGAGCGAAGGCGGGGACACCACCTGGTCGATGCGTATTTGTCGCATCTGGCAGTGGAGCGCCGGCTCTCGTCACACACCGTTGAGAGTTACGGCCGCGACCTGTCCCAGCTTTCTGAGATGGCCGCCGGACTGGGACGTCCTGTCGAAGGGCTGGATCGCCGTGCGCTCGAACAGAACGTGCGCGCGTTGATGGGGGAGGGGCGTTCGCCGCGATCGGTGGCGCGGTCGGTGGCCTGCATTCGCGGTTTCTATCGCTATCTCGTCCTTTCCGGGCATCGCCAGGAGAACCCGGCCGGCGATCTCCAGGCGCCGCGCGCCTGGAAGACGCTGCCGAAATTCCTGTCGATGGAAGAGGTCGATCGGCTGCTGCAATCACCGGACACGACCCAGCCGCGCGGCGTGCGCGATCGGGCGCTGATCGAATTGCTCTACGCCACGGGGTTGCGCGTATCCGAGATGGTGGGTCTGCGGCCGCAGGACGTGAATCTCGACAGCGGTTATCTCACCTGCACCGGCAAGGGCCGCAAACAGCGATTGGTGCCCGTCGGCGACGAGGCGGCCGCCTGGCTCACGCGCTACGTGACCGAAGCGCGGCCGGTGCTGCTGAAGCGCCGCGCCTCGCCACGGTTGTTCGTCAACGCCCGCGGCGGCGCCGGGCTGACGCGCGTGGGGTTGTGGAAGATCGTGAAGGCATACGGCAAGCAGGCCGGCGTGCGCGGCGCGCTGAGCCCGCACGTGCTGCGGCATTCATTCGCGACGCATTTGCTCGAGCGCGGCGCGGACCTGCGCGCGATCCAGATGATGCTGGGTCATAGCGATCTGTCGACGACGCAGATCTACACCCACGTGCTCGAAGCGCGGCTGCGCGCCGTCTACGACAAGTTCCATCCTCGAAACTGATGCGGCGGGCCCTTCGTCTGCTCGGGTTGGTCATGGTGCTCGCGGTGGTGGTGATGCTGTTCCTGTTGCCGCCGGCGTCGAGCGAAACGGCCGCGCCGCCCGCGTCAACCGTGCGCGGCGTGTATCACATTCACACCAATCGGTCGGACGGCAGCGGCACACCGGAGGAGGTGGCGGCGGCGGCGGCCCGCGCCGGATTGCAGTTCGTCATCCTGACCGATCACGGCGATGGCACGCGCCCGCCCGATCCCCCGGCGTATCGCAGCGGCGTGCTGACCCTCGATGCCGTCGAGCTCAACACCTCCGGCGGACACTACGCCGCCGTGGGGATGCCCGTGGCGCCGTACCCGCTCGCCGGCACTCCCGACGCCGTGATCGAAGACGTGACACGGCTCGGAGGGTTCGGCATCGCGGCGCATCCAGGCTCGGCGCGGCCGTCGCTGCGGTGGACCGACTGGGACGCGGCCGTCGATGGCCTCGAGTGGATCAACGGCGACAGCGAATGGCGCGACGAGCCCCGGTTGCCGATGACGCGCGCGCTGGCGACATATCTGCTGCGTTCCCCGGAAGCGATGGCCACGCTGCTCGATCGGCCGACGACCGTGCTGGCGCAGTGGGATCGCATCGCGTGGTCGCGACGCGTGCTGGCCATCGCCGCCAGCGACGCGCACGCGCGGCTCGGCTTCAGTGAGGGGAGCGATCCGGATATGTCGGCGTTCCACGTGCCGTTGCCGGGATACACGGCGATCTTTCGCGTGTTCTCGAATCACGTCGTCCTCGATGCGCCGTTGACCGGACGCGCGGCCGAAGATGCCGGGCGGCTATTGGCGGCGTTGAGGCAGGGCCGGCTGTATTCCGTGATCGACGGCCTGGCCTCGCCCGGCGCCCTGTCGTTTACGGCCACGAGCGGAGCGCGCATCGCTCGGATCGGTGACGACCTGGCGATCGAAGGTGATGTGCAACTGCGCGCGTCGGTGAGCGCGCCACCGGGCACGACGATCGTGTTGTTCAAGAACGGCGATCGCGTCCACGAGGTGACCGATGGCGTCCTCGAAATGAATGGCGGCAAGGATGCCGCGGTCTATCGCGTCGAGGCGTACGTGCGCGACGGCCCGGGCGGTCCGCCGGTGCCGTGGATCGTGTCGAATCCCATTTATGCCGGCCTCACCAGGACGCCGCCGCGCAAGATCGTCGAAACGGCGCCCAGCTCCCGCATCCCTGCGCGCGTCGCGGAGGCCACCATGGCCTCCGGCCGCACCGATCGGAGCGAGTTGGGTGCATCGCCGCTCGATCCGCGTGCGCGGCGCATCGCCGGTCAGCCGCCGATGGCCTGGTCGTTCGCGCTCTCGCCGGGGACGCCAGCCGGCCAGTTTGCGGCGATCCAGATCCCCATTACCGGCGGCCTGGCGGCCTTCGATCGTGTGCGGTTCAGGGTGTCGTCGCCCAGGCCGGTGCGTGCATGGGTCCAGTTACGCGCACCGGTCGGGAACAGCGAACGGTGGGGCACCACGTTCTACGCGGATCAGGCAGGGCGCCTGGTCGACGTGCCGCTCGGCGCGTTCTTGCCCATCGGCGTGACGTCGAGCGAGCAGCCGCCACTCGACCGCGTCGACACGCTGCTGTTCGTGGTGGATACGATGAACTTCCTGCCGGGCGCCACCGGATCGATGGTGCTGTCTGAGGTCGCATTCGTACGGTGACGGGAACCGGGATCCGGGATCCGGTTGCGATGAATCCGGATCCCGGATCCCCGTTCCCGGATCCCGGCTAATGTCGCCAGTTGTGACGGACGCTCACTTCCCAGATCAACAGCGCGATGCCGAGTCCTAACAAGCCGCCGCCCAGGCCCAGCAACGCCACCGCGTAGTCGATGCTCGAGGTGCCGTATCCGCCGCGTTCGAGCGTCCGCACCATCTGCAGGCCGCCGGCCGGCAGCGCCACCAGGGCGCCGATGAGCGACACCAAACCGATGACGTAGCGGATAGGTGAGCTCCGTGCCTGATTCATGTCCGTACCGTCAACAACAGGTACGCGGCGGCGGCGCCAAACACCAGGTTCGGCGCCCACGCTGCGAGCATCGGACTGAGCACGCCGCTCGCGCCCAGGGCCGCGGAGATGCTGATCATCACCCAGTAGACGATCGCCAGGACGATGCCGACGCCGATGCCGTACATGGCGCCGCGCCGCCCGGTGGTCACGGCGAACGGCACCGCGATCAACGTCATCACCACCGTGACGAAGGGGAACGCGACCTTGCGGTGCAATCCTACCTGGTGCTCGAGGACGTTGTAGCCACTGTCGCGCAGCTCGCTGATGTACGCGCGCAGCTGCCCGAAGTTCATCAGCTCGGGTTCGCGCGCTTCGGTCTCAAAGTACTCGGCGGCCTCAAAGCGCGCCACCTCGTTGGTGAACGGCGTGAACTGCACCTCGTTATTCGGACCAAACGCGCGCACCCAGCCTTGATTGAGCGACCACACCGGTTCCGCGTCGGGACGCTCATCGGCCATGTAGGTCGCCTTCTGGACGTGGCGCCGCCTGATCAGCCGGTGATCCGTCGGATCGAATTCGAGCACCGCGACCACGTTCAGTTCCTTCCGGGCCGGATCGTAGTACTGATAGTGATAAATCTCGCCGTTCCTGCCGGCGATCCACTTGCGGTTCAGCAGCCCGACGGTTTGCGGCGACCCGGTGCGGATTCGGTGATTCAGTTGATCGGCGCGGCGGTTCGCGGTGGGCAGCACGTTTTCCTGAATGCCGAGCAGGACACCGCCGGCGGCCACCGCCAACGCCACGATCGGCAGCGCCGTGCGATACAGGCTGATGCCGCACGCCCGCATCACGATCAGCTCGCTGTTCTTGGTCAGCAGGCCAATGGTCACCAGCCCCGCCAGCAGGACCGAGATCGCGATGATGTAGGTCAGGAATTCCGGCGTCGACCAGAACAGGAATTCCAGCACCATGCCGAGCGAGGCCTCGCCCTTGAAGAGCTTGTCGGACTTGTCGATGAACGACGAGATGTAAAACAAGCCGAGCATGCCGACCGTGGTCATCGCGAGGATGCGGCCGTATTGGCGCGCCACATAGCCGTCGAGCAGCGTCGGGCCCGGAAGCGTGTAGTGGGGCAGCCGAATGACGAGCGCCGGCGCCGCTGACGCGCGCCGCCGCTCGCCCGGCGCGGCACCGGGCTCGTCTTCGGCCATGCGGCGCCTGAACCACGCCGGCAGCGGAATGCGGATGGGTTGATCCGCTGACCGCGCCCGCCGAACGAGGAGGAACACGCCCGCGGCACCGAGCACGAGGTTCGGGACCCACATCGCCAGCCAGGCGGGGATCCAGAAGCCCTTGGTCAGCGACTCCGCCGTGAACATGAGCACGTAGTACGCGAAGATCACGCCGATGCCGAGCACGAAGGCGGCCAGCTTGCCGTCTTTGCGATGGCTGGCGCCGAGCGCGACGCCCAGCAGCGCGAACACGAAGCACGCCATCGGCACGGAGAATTTCTTGTGGATCTCCATGATCGGGCCGTGCGGCGACTTGCCGGTGCCCGCCAGCTCGCCGGCGAGCGCCGCGAGGTCCTCGACCGCCAGCTCGCGCAGGCCGCGTTGCGGACCGGTGCGCGGGAACACGCTCGACGGATCGAGCGCAATCACCGTCCGCTCGAACGTGGTGACTTCGTAGGCGGAGGGATCGTCGAGCTTGGTGGTATGGCGCGTGCCCTGGTCGAGCACCATGTGAATCGTTTCGGCCTCGCGGTTGATCAGCATCCGGCCGCGCGTGGCGAGGTAGAGGATGGGTTGTGACGGGTTGCTGGTGTCGGCGGCCAGCACGTCGATCCAGCCGCGGCCGTCCAGCGGCACTTCGCGGACATACAGCACCAGGTTCGGGAAGTCCTCGTAGAAGACGCGTGGGCGAACTTCGCCTTCGGCGCGGTCCATGACGATCTCCTGGCTGATCTCGCGGTACTCCTGATTGCCGTCGGGCATCGCCTTCAACATCACCCACGACGTCAGTCCCCAGCACACCACCGCGAACACGAGCACCGGCTGCAGCAGGCGATAGGGGCTGATGCCGCACGCCAGCATCACCACCACTTCGCGATCGGCGGACAGCCGCCCGAGGCCCACGAGCAGGCCAATCAGCAGCGCCATCGGGATCGTCAGCGCGAGCGCCTGCGGCAGCAGCGTGACCACGAGCTGAAGAATCGTCCCGGCCGGGACGTTCTTCGCAATCATCTCCTCCGCGATATCGATGATGAAGGGGATAATCAGGATGAACGTGAACACGAGCAGCCCGAGCAGGAACGGCGGGATGATCTCCCGAACCACGTACCGATCGAGGATGCGCATGTTCCTCAATTATCGTCCGCCTTCGCGCTTCGCGCTACGGGGGAACAGGCCCGGTGAGCACGTCGTGCCACGGCGCGGCCGGGCCCGGCGCCGATGGTGAAACTCGCGCTGCTGTGGCACATGCACCAGCCGTATTACGAGGATCTCGCCACCGGGGAGCACATCCTGCCGTGGGTGCGGCTGCACGCCATCAAGGATTACTGGGGCATGGTGGCGCTGCTGCGCGAATTTCCGGGCATCCGCGTCACCTTCAACCTGGTGCCGTCGCTGGTGGCGCAGGTGCAGGCGTTTGCCGAGAACCGGGCCCGCGATCGGCATCTCGCGCTGGGCCTCAAGCCCGCCGCCGAGCTGACGGCCGAAGAGGCACGGTGGCTGGTGGCCAACGGCTTTCACGCGCCGTATGCGCAGATGATCGGGCCGTATCCGCGCTACGCCGAGCTGCACGCGTCGCGCCTGGCACGCGGCGCGTTCGATGAACGGGACCTGCGGGATCTTCAGGTGTGGCACAAGCTTGCGTGGATGGATCCGGATCTGCTGGTGACCGATCCGCGACTGGTTGCGCTCGTGCACCAGGATCGCGACTACACCGAAGACCACAAGGCGGTCCTCCGCGCGATCGAGCTCGAGTTGCTGGCGCGCGTGATTCCCGAATACCGCGAGGCCGGGGCGCGCGGCCAGGTCGAGCTGGCGACCTCGCCGTTCTATCACCCGATCCTGCCGTTGCTGTGCGATTCGGATGCGCACCTGCGGGCGCATCCCCAGGCGGCGCGGCCACGACTGCGGTTCGCATGGCCCGAGGATGCGCGGCGGCACATCGATCGCGCGATCGCCTTCCATGAAGCGGCGTTCGGGCAGCGGCCGCTCGGCATGTGGCCGTCGGAGGGGTCGGTGTCCGATCAGGCCGTGCAGCTGATTGCCGATGCCGGCCTGTCGTGGGTGGCCACCGACGAGGACATCCTGTCGCGTTCGCTCGGCCAGCCGATGCGGCCGGAGCTGTTATATCGCGCCTACCGCGTCGGCGCCGGACCCGCGGTCCTGTTTCGCGATCACGCACTCTCGGATCGCATCGGGTTCCACTACCAGTCGTGGGACGCCGCCGCGGCGGTGGAGGATTTTCTCGGCCGCGTCCGCGAGGCGGGCCGCCGCTACGCCGACGCCACCGGCGGGGAAGCCGGCATCGTGTCGGTGATCCTCGACGGCGAGAACGCTTGGGAGCACTATCCCGGCGGCGGGCGCCCATTCCTGCGCGCCCTTTACGGCGCGCTCGAACGGGCCACCGATATCCAGACCGTGACCATGGCCGAGGCGGCGGCCGGACCGGCGGCGGCGTTGCCGGGCATCTTTCCGGGATCGTGGATCAACGGCGACTTCTACATCTGGATCGGCCACCGCGACGATCACCGCGCGTGGGATCAGCTGTCGGCCGCCCGCGCCACCTTCGACGCGCGCGAGGCGCTGGCCGATGCCGCCGCTCGCGACCGGGCGCTCGAGGAGATCCTGATCGCCGAAGGCAGCGACTGGTTCTGGTGGTACGGCGATGACCATTCATCCGACCACGACGCCGAGTTCGACGAGCTGTTTCGCCGCCACCTGCGCAACGCCTACGCGGCGCTGGGCGCGCCGGTTCCCGAGGAGCTCTTCGCCACCAACATCAGCACCGGCGCCGGACCGGATCGGCTGCAGCCGTCCGGCCTCCTGACCGTGACCCTGGACGGCCGGGACACCTCATACCTGGAGTGGGTGGGGGCAGTGTCGCCTTCGCTCGCCAAGCCCGGCGGCGCGATGCAGGAAGTCGCCGCCCCGGCGCTGGTGGCCGAGATCCAGGTCGGCCTGTCGCTCCAGGCTCTGTGCCTCCGGTTGAAGGGGTCGGGTCTCATTTCGGCGGTCATGGAGGGGGCGACCGTAGCCCTGATCGTGGCGGGATCCGAGGTCAGCGTCATCTCCATCGAGCGGTCCTGGATGGGGGTCGGGACCATTTTCGAGGCCGCCATCCCGTTCGGCGCGATTGGTGCCAATGGTGGCGCCGATCTTCGCTTTGCCATCCAAATACTGGATCGGTCGGGCGCGGTGCTCGAAACCGTGCCTCACGGGCGATCGTGGATCATCGCGATTCCTGGGTCTTGGGACTTGGGTCTTGGGTCTTGGGGCGTCTAACCATGGGACTTGGGTCTTGGGACTTGGGACTTGGGGCGTCTAACCATTGGGTCCTGGGACTTGGGTCTTGGGACTTGGGGCGTCTAACCAAGGAGAGGATCCGCAATTCGTCAACAGGCGGATTTTGCTAGCCAAATCTTAAGAGTCTGATAATACATGTTATGTTAACTTAGAGTCGAGGAACACTCCGACACGGGCCCAGAACCCAGCCCAAGACCCAAGTCCCAAGTCCCAGGACCTAACGTCCCTTCTTGAGTTCCTGAATGATATTTTCCAGCGCCGCGATGACTTCGTCCTTGCTGGCGTTCCTCTTGTTGAAGCTCAATCGCAGGTTGAAGGCTTTGCTTGGCGGCCGGAAAGCAAAGGTGAACGACTTGGGCCGGCCGGCTTTCGGTTTCTCGGCTTCCTTGCGAAGCTGCTCGCGCGTCGCACCCTGGCTCGCAATCTTTTCGACCAGCGCCAGCATCTTCTGCGGATCGCCCTGGCGGACGATCTGCAATAACAGCGACCGGTTGTTGATTCCGGCCAGCCGGCACACTTTGCGTACTTCCGGCGGGATGCCGGTCAACGACAAGGCTTCGGTGATGGTCGTCCGGGATTTGCCCAGGCGCCTGGCGAGGTCCTCATGGGTGTATCCGCAGCGCTGGGCCAGGCTCTGCATCGCCTCGGATTCTTCGAACGGCGTCAGGTCCTTGCGCTGGATGTTCTCGACCAGGGCCAGTTCGAGCATCTCGCGATCGTCGACGTCGCGGATGACGACCGGCAGCTCGTGCAGTCCGGCCTGGGAGGCGGCGTGATACCGGCGCTCGCCGGCGATGATCTGGTACCGCGGGCCGCGCTGGCGGACCACGAGCGGCTCGATGATGCCTTTCTCGGTGACCGAGGCGATGAGCTCCGCCAGGTCGCCCATGGCCTGGCGCGGCTGGTCGGGGTTCGGATCGATCTGGTCGATCGGGACCATCCGGCCCACGGGCGCGCCCGCCGAGGCGGCCAGGGTCTCCACGTAATGCGCGTCGTGGCGCATGCGGAGGGTGTCAGGCAATCCCCGCTTAGGCACGATCGATCACCTCCTCACACAGGCTGTAGTACTCGGCCGCGCCGGTGGAATCGGGCGCGAAGGTAAAGATCGACTCGCGGTAGGCCGGGCTTTCCTCCAGCCGCACGCTCTTGCTGATCACCGTGCGAAAGACTTTGTCGCCGAACACCTTGCGGATCTGGTCCTGGATGTCGCGGGCCAGCGCCGTGCGCCTGTCGTGCATGGTGATCACGACGCCAAGGATCTCGAGCTCGGGGTTGGGCCGCTGCCTCACCTTCTCGATGGTTTCGAGCAAGTCGTCGGTGCCCTCGAGGGCGAAGTACGACGATTGGATTGGGATCAGCAAGTGCGTGGAGGCCACCAGCGCGTTGACGGTCAGCAGGCCGAGCGCCGGCGGGCAATCAATCACCACGTTCTGGAACTGCCCGTTCAGCGTGCCGAGCTCGTCCTTCAACCGGAACGGCGCGTCGAGCTCGCCGGTCAATCGCGACTCGAGCTTCGCCAGCGCGATGCGCGCCGGCGCGATCGACAGGTTCGGTTGCGATGACGGGAGGATGATGTCGGCGATCCGGACGTCCTTGTCGACGAACACGTCGTACATGCTCTTGGCCGCCTCGCGGATATCCAGGTACGACATGCTGCTGTTGCCTTGCGGATCGAGATCGACGAGCAGCGTCGGCTTGCCTCGCATCGCCAGGGCCGCGGCGAGGTTGATGGCGGTCGTGGTCTTACCGACGCCGCCTTTCTGATTGGCGATGGCGAGAATCATTCGCAGGGTGTGCGGTCCTTGGCATTCTAGGAGTCCATCCCTGCCGAGTCAAACCGTGAAATTGTGTGTGCGGTATTTGATTACGCTAAACCACGTAATCTGCGGCACTTAGCGGAAATGTCGGCCGGCCGACAACTGGCAACTCTTGTCGTTGGCAGTGACCAGTTGACGGTTGCCATTTGAGTTAACAACCTGAAACTCGACTGGCAACTTGAAACTCAACTGGCAACTTGAAACTCAACTGGCAACTGTCAACCTTCAACTGCCAACTACATTTTGTACTTACCCATATCGTCAGGATCCAGTTGTTCCAACCACTGTTGCAACCGATCCGAGTCCTGCTTCTCGTTCGTCAGGTCCACCGTCTTGGCGTGGTCGATCACCTTCTCGTCGACCATGATCGGCGCGCGCGTGCGGAGCGCGAGCGCGATCGCGTCGCTCGGACGCGCGTCGATCGCGACCGGGCCGGCTGCGGTCTTCAAATGGATCAACGCGTAGAAGGTGTTCTCTTTCAGATCGCACACCACGATCTTGTCGACCGTGGCTTGCAGGTCCTGGATGATGTTGCGAAGCAGGTCGTGCGTCATCGGCCGCGGCGTCTGGATGTTCTCGATCTGCAGCGCGATGGCGTTGGCTTCGAACACGCCGACCCAGATCGGCAGTACCTTCTGCCCCTCCGAGTCGCGCAGGATGATGATCGGCATGTTCGTGATCGGGTCGACCATTAACCCTTTAATGTTCATTTCGATCATTTAGCGCCCCGCCTCACGACTAACGTTCGTCACGGAGGTTCGTGAACCTACGTCGGTTCTCCGACCGGCTCGCCCCAAACACTATTGGGACCCGCTCGCCGAATCTCCACCTGCATAAACCGTCCCAGCCAGGCCGGCGGTCCCGGGAAATTCACCACCGTGTTGCCGCTGGTCCGCCCCGTCAGCTCCCACTCGCGCCGCCGGCTGGTCGCGTCGACCAACACCGGCTGGGTCTGGCCAATCGAACGCTGGAAGAGGTCCGATTGGATCGACCGTTGTAGCGCCTGCAGCGCCACGATGCGCCGCGTCTTCATCTGCTCCGTGACAGCGTCCGGCATCCGTTTCGACGCCAGCGTGTTCGGCCGTTCCGAGTACTTGAAGGAGAACATGCTGTGGTACCGCACCGCCGCGGTGAGTGACAGCGTCTCCTCGAAGTCGGCCTCCGTTTCTCCTGGAAAGCCAACGATCATATCGGTCGATAGCTGCACGTTCGGGATAGCCGCGCGAATGCGTGCAACGAGGTCCACATACGCTTCGCGCGTGTGCCGCCGGCGCATCAATCCGAGCACGCGCGTCGACCCCGACTGCACGGGAAGGTGCAGATGTTTACACACCTTCGGCAGGTCGCGGACCGCCTGGATGAGCCGGTCGGTGGTGTGCCGCGGATGCGGGCTCGCGAAGCGAATCCGATCAATTCCTGCAACCTCGTGCACCGCTTCTAGCAACGCTGGGAAATCGCATGACGAATCGTCGGGCGCCTGGTAGTGATTCACGATTTGGCCAAGCAGCTGCACTTCCCGCCGGCCGCTGGCCGCGGCCTCACGGACGTCGGCGAGAATCTCCGCCTTCGCGCGCATCCGCTCATGACCGCGCGTGTACGGCACCACGCAGAACGCGCAGAAATCGTTGCAGCCTTCGATGATGGTGACGTAGGCGCGCACCGGATCGCCACGCCGGACCACGCCCAGCGGGAACGACGGTTCCTCGTACGGATTCTCGATCGCAATGAGCTCGCGCCCTTCGACTCGCAATCGACGGCTGCTCACCGCCGATTGCTCGCTCACCCCTCGACTTTGCTCGGGGTGACCCTGAGCTTGTCGAAGGGTCAGGGCTTTCGTGGCCAGCATCGGCAACATCTTCATCTGCTGCGTGCCCACCACCACATCGACGACGCCGGCGGAGCGCTTGATGAGCTTTTCGCCTTCCTGCTGCGCCACGCATCCGGTGACCGCCACGATCGGATCGCGGCCGAGCTGACGGCCCATCTCCTTGATCTCGCCGAGACGCGTGTAGAGCTTTTCCTCCGCGCGCTCGCGGACGCTGCAGGTGTTAATCACTACCAGGTCAGCGTCCGTGTCGGATTCGGCGCGGTCGTAGCCAGACTGCTCCAGTAAGCCGGCCATGCGCTCGGCATCGTGGACGTTCATCTGGCAACCGTAGGTTTCGATGAAGTACTTCATTTCTCTCCGCGGACCTGGGACTTGGGGCTTGGGGCTTGGGCCTGTGCGTTCTGTGCCTTCTGTGGCGACTTTCGCCTTTCGCTTTCGCCTTTCGCCCCTGTCTGCGCGGTCTCCGCCATCTGTGGTCCTGACTTCTCGAGTAGTTCGCGGGCACTCGCCATGGCCTTCTCGCCGGCCGCCGCGCCACCCATCATCATGCGCGCGATTTCTGCCACCCGCTCGTCGCCCTTTAACTGGCTGACGCTGGTCATGGTTCGGCGGCCGTTACTGCGCTTCTCGATCAGAAAATGCGTACTGCCGCACGCCGCGATTTGCGGAAGATGCGTGATGCACAGCACCTGGAACCGGTCGCCGAGCGACGCCAGCTTCTGCCCCACCACCGTTGCGACGCGGCCGCCGATTCCCGCGTCGACCTCGTCGAAGATGAGGGTCTTGGGACTTGGGGCTTGGGTCTTGGGCGTACCGCCCGTCAATTCATTTCCTTCAGCGAGCGCCGACAGCGTCTTCAAGGCCAGCATGACACGCGACAGCTCGCCGCCGGAAACAATTCGGGCGAGCGGGCGCAGGTCTTCGCCGACGTTGGGCGACAGGAAGAATTCGCCGGCGTCGATGCCGGCCTCGGTCCACTGCCCTTCCGCTTCCGACGTCACCAGGCGGGCGTCGAACTTCGTGCGCTCCATCGCGAGCTCGGCGAGCTCGCGTTCGATGGCGCGCGCGAATGTCGATGCCGCCGCGCGCCGCGCCTCGGATAGGTGCTTTGCGGCGGCCAGGAACGTCCCGCCTGCGCCGGCCAACTGCTGCTCGATCTCGGCGATCGACGACTGCCCACCCGTCAGCGCGTGATGTTCCGCTGCCAGCCGATCGCGATGCGCGATCGCCTCTTCGAGCGACCCGCCGTGCTTGCGCTTCAGCCGTTCGATCAACGCCAGGCGATCCTCCACCTGCTGCAATCGTCCCGGCGACGCGTCGATTCCGCCGGCGACATCGCGCAGCGTGAACGCGAGGTCCTCGAGCTGCGCCTTGATGTTGTCGCGGGCGTCGAGGTACGGCGCAAACCGGGGATCGATCGCGGCCAGCTCGCCGAGGCGTTTCCACACGTGACCGAGCGCGCTGAGCGCCGAGGCTTCGCTGTCGTACAGCTCGGTGTAGCTTTCACCACACAGCCGCTGAATGGTGTCGGCGCTGCGCAGCAACTGCCGGTCGGCGATGAGCGATTCGTCCTCGCCCGCCACCAGGCTGGCCTTCCGGAGCTCGTTCAACTGGAACTCGACCAGGTCGAGACGCGCCGCACGCTCGCGATCGTCCATGCGCAGCCGATCGAATTGTTCGCGCAACCCGCGAACGGTGGCGAATGCCGAGGCCACGTGCGTGCGCACGGCGTCGAGACCCGCCCAGGAATCCAGCAGCGCGAGATGTTGCGTGGGATCGAGCAGCTGCTGATGTTCCTGTTGTCCGTGCAGCTCCACGAGCCGGTTCGATAAGTCCTTGAGGGCCGCCGCCGTGGCGAGCGCGCCGTTGATGAAGGCGCGGCTGCGTCCCTGCGACATGATCTCGCGGCGCACGATCAACTCGCTGCCGTCTTCGGTTTCGAAGATCGCTTCGACGGTGGCGACGTCTTCACCGGTGCGAATCAGATCCTGGGTGGCTCGTCCGCCAAGGAGCAGACCGACGGCTTCGACGAGGATGGACTTGCCGGCGCCAGTCTCGCCCGTCAGGATATTGAACGACTGTTCAAAGTCGACTGTGACCGACTCGATCACCGCGAGGTTGCGGATGGCCAGGAATCGGATCATGAGGAATCATTCCCGAACGCGGAACTGCCATCGTATCATTGCTTTGACAGTATTTCCCATGGCGTGCTACGGTTGCACTGACGGGCGCTCTCCCAGCAGCGCACACCCCATGGTCTTGATTCGGAGGGCTTGTTGCCGACGCCTGGATTTTTTGTCCTGGCAGTGCAACTCGATAGTGGGAGTGCGCCTACTCGAGCTGCAGCCAGCGATTTTGCGAACCTGATTTTTTCCGCGAGCCCCGTCGTCATGTTCGTGATGGGGCTCCTCCTGATCTTCTCGGTCTTGTCGTGGGGGATCATTCTCTACAAGTGGTGGTCGTATCGCGGGATCGAAAAGCAGACCGCGACATTTCTCGAGGTATTCCGCAAGAGCGCGAAGTTCTCGGAAGTGGCGGCCGTCTGCCCTTCGCTGTCGCTGAGCCCGCTGGTCGGGATGTTCCAGGCCGGGTATGCGGAGCTGACGGCCCAGCTTCGCCTCTCGCACCAGCCTGCGGCCAGTCCCGGAACCCCTGCCCCGCGTCCAACCTTGAAGAGCATCACCGCGGTCGACCGCGCGCTGTTACGCGCATCGTCCATCGAGGTGGGCAAGCTCGAGAGGCGCGTCACGTTCCTGGCGACCACCGCCAGCATCACGCCCTTCATCGGATTGTTCGGAACGGTGTGGGGGATCATGACGGCTTTCATGAACATCGGTGCGCAGGGGTCGACCGATCTCGCGGTGGTCAGCGGGCCAATCGCCGAGGCGCTGATCGCCACGGCGCTGGGCCTGTTCGCGGCGATCCCGGCCGTCTACTTCTATAACCACTTCACGTCGAAGGTGAAAACCTACGCGTCCGAGATGGATGACTTCGCCATGGAGTTCCTCAACATCTCGGAAAGGAACTTTACCTAGTGCCGAAGATCCAGGCCCAGCCCGACGCGAATACCGGACGGCGCCGCGGCCGCCGGGTGTCGACGTCGCTGTCGGAGATTAACGTCATCCCGCTGGTGGACGTGATGCTCGTGCTGTTGATCATCTTCATGGTGGCGGCGCCGATGATGCAGAAAGGCGTCGAGGTCAACCTGCCGGTGTCGCGCCGCGCCGACAAGATGACCAACACGGAGCCGTTATACGTCACGGTGCCGGTCTCGTATCGCAACGACCGGCGCATCCAGATCAATGACGAGTTCGTGCCGGTGGACGTGCTCGCCGAGCGGATGCGCCAGTTGATGGTCAACCGCGTCGACAAGCAGGTCTTTTTACGCGGTGACGGCGCCGTGCAATTGCAGGAGTTGATGGACGTGTTCGGCCGGTTGGGGGAAGCCGGCATCGAGCAGGTGGGCATCGTGACGCTGGAGCGCCGCGCCGGGAAGTGACCATGGATGCGGTTAGCGAGGTTCTCATCGCGCGCTCGGCCCGCACCGACGGCCTCAACTCGATGCTCAGTGCGTCGGCGGTGGCGCACAGCGTCCTCGTGGGGTTGTTCCTGTTCCTGCCGGCGGCGTGGTTTGGCGCCAAATACGAACAGCCCGAGACGATCATGCTGGTCAGCCTCGGCGGCCCGATCGGCCCGAACGACGGCGGTGTCGCCACGCTCGGCGGCCGTACCATTCAGCAACTCACCGAAACCAAGAAGGCAATCGAGCCAGTACGTCCACCGTCGGCGAAGCCGCCCGAAATGATCGAGCCCACCAAGGCCCCGCCGAAAAAGACGACGCCGAACAAGGTCGAGGGCAAGGACCCGAGGAGTACCCGGCCGACGAAGGGTGAAGAGATTCAGAAAGGCTCGAGCATCGCGGAAACCGGCGCCAAGGGCTTGGGGTTCGGTCTTTCGTCCGGCGGGGGCGGGGGCGGCGGCCATCTCGAGGTGGCGAACTTCTGCTGTCCCGAGTATCTCAACACGATGGTCGCGCTCATCAAGAGCAACTGGAATAGCCAGCAGGGTGCGGCTGGGCGCACGCACCTGCGATTCGTGATCCAGAAGGACGGTCGCATCGTCGACATCACCCTCGAGCAATCGAGTGGCAACGAAACGATGGACCTGTTCGCCCGCCGCGCGCTGATGTTGACCAAATTGCCGCCCTTGCCCGCCGGCTATACCGAATCCGCGCTGGCCGTGCACCTCTACTTTGACTACACGCGCTGAGACGAAGAAATGACTCACTATTCAATTCACAGCAAGCTTCTCGGAGTGGCACTAGTGGCCGCATCGGCGGTGCTTGTGGGGCAGCAACCGGCGCCGCCGCCACAGCAGCCGAGTACGGTCGGCGTCACCATCTCTGGTGACCCAGGCGCCCAGACTCGCATCGCGGTTCCCGACCTGCTTGCGCTGTCGAGCGACCGCGAGACCCAGGAGGCGGCGAGGACCATCGCGCAGGTACTGTGGGACGACCTGCAGTTCGAGCGCGAGTTCTACATGATTCCGCGCGACACCTATAAGAGCATTCCGCCCGCGGGCTCGCTCGACACCGTGCCGTACGATCGCTGGCGGGAACTGGGCGGCGATAACGTGGTGATTGGCAGCGTGCAGAAGGTCGCCGCCGGTATTCGCGTCGAGTTGCGTTACTACAGCGTGCGTGCGCGGCAGTTGATTCTTGGCAAAGAGTACACCGGCTCGGCGGCGAACCCGCGCCTCTACGCGCACACCATGGCCGACGAGCTGCACCAGTCGCAGCGCAACTTGCGTGGCGTAGCTCGCACCAAGCTCGCGTTCAGCTCCGACCGCAATCGCGAGGCGGTGCTGGCCACGGTCGAGAAGCGCGAGGTGAAGGAGATCTACATCTCCGACTACGACGGCGCCAACCAGCGGCGCATCACCATCAATCGCGCGCTCAATGTCTTTCCGAACTGGTCTCCCGACGGCCGCGCGATTGCCTATACCTCGTACCGGACGGGCGTCCAGGACATTCTGATCTCCAATATCTATGCGGGCACCTTGGAGGCGCCGACCAAAGGCGGCACCGCGAACTGGTTGCCGGTGTTCTCACCGGATGGCACCCGGATCGTTTTCAACTCGACGCGTGACGGCAACAGCGAGCTCTATCTCATGAATCGCGACGGTTCGGACGTGCGGCGGTTGACCAACAACCCGGGCATCGACACCACTCCGACATGGTCACCCACGGGAACGCAGATCGCCTTCACCTCCGATAGGACGGGAGCGCAGCAGGTGTATGTCATGAGCGCCGACGGATCGGGAGTCCGCCGCGTGACCTCGGAGAGCTATGCCGATCGCGCGACGTGGTCGCCGCCACCATACAACGAGATTGCGTTCTCGGCACGCACTGGGCCCGGGTTTGACATCAAGATCCTCAATATCGGCACCGGCGAGACGCGGCAGATCACCTTTGGCGAGGGCACGAATGAAAGTCCGGCATGGGCTCCGAATGGCCGCCACCTGGCGTTCATGTCCACGCGCCAGGGCCGCAGCCAGATTTTCACCGTCGATCGCGACGGCCGGAACCTCCGGCAGATTACGCGCGACGGCAATAACACGACGCCTCACTGGTCGCAATAAACGAAGGTTCCAAGGGTTCCAAAGGGTTCCAGGGGTTCCAAGGGTTGGGTTCTGAAGGCGGTTACAAGGTTGAGGTCAGTTATGAGACGAGAAGCCAAAAAGCTGATGGTGATCGCGGTGCTGATGACAGTGGCGGTCAGCGCGTGCGGCAAGAAGCCGGCGCCAGTGGCGCGGCCGATGCCGCCGCCCGCGGTGATTGCCGGTGGCGCGGGTGACCCGGCACCGCCGCCGCCGCCGGAGCCGGTGAGTGAGCCGGTCATCGTGCCGCCGATGCCGGCCGAGGACCTGATCTCGGGTAAGTCGCTCGACGACCTGAATCGCGACTCCCCACTCACGCCGCTGTTCTTCGAGCTCGACAGCTCCGAGGTAAGCGCCGACGGCCAGAGGGTGCTTCAGGACAACGCCGCGATCATGAAGAAGTACGCGACGTGGTCGGTGACGATCGAAGGCCACTGCGATGAACGCGGCACGGCCGAGTACAACCTGGCGCTTGGCGAGCGCCGCGCGCTGGCGGCCAAAACCTACCTGGTCTCGCTCGGCATTCCCGCGGACAAGATCAAGACCGTGAGCTACGGCAAGGAGTTCCCGTTCGACCCCGGCCATGACGATGCCGCCTGGTTAAAGAATCGGCGGGCGCATTTCGTGATCACTGCAAAGTAAGATGGAGCTATGACGAAGGGTCCTGGGTCTTGGGTCTTGGGTCTTGGGGTCGTGCCGGTGCTGGGCTGCGTGATCGGGTTCGCACTGCTCAGCTCACCTGCGTCGGCGCAATCGCGCCGCGAGATGCAGATGATGGCCGACATCCGCATGCTGCAGGAGCAGACGCAACAGCTCCAGCAGCAACTGCAGGCGTCGCTCGATCAGCTGGCCACCACGTTGAAGGCCATCAATTCGCGAGTGGACGACCAGGCGTCCACGATGCGCAAGTCGTTTGCCGATCAAAAGCTTGCCGTCGATCAATTCGGCACCGACCTGCGCATCGTCCGTGAGCGCATCGACGAGAACACGGTTCGCATCACGGGGTTGTCGCAGGAAGTGGAAGCGCTGCGGCTGGCGATACCGCAATTTCCGACACTTGCTCCGGCCCTGCCGGTCGATCCCGACGCGCCGCCACCGGCGCCGGGAACGACCCCGCCCGCGGTCCCCGCCCCCGCGCCCGTGACGCTTGCGCCCGGGATGTCCCCTCAGCGCCTGTACGACACCGCGATGGCGGATTTCACCGCCGGCCAGTGGGCGCTGTGCATCGAGGGGTTCAACACCTACCTGCGCGGCTTCGCGAGGACCGATTATGCGGACGATGCGCAGTGGTACGTTGGTGAGTGCCATTACCACGACGGCAAGCGGATCGAGGCCATCGACGCGTATAATCGTGTGATTTCGAACTATCCGAAAGGCGACCGCGTGCCGGACGCGTACTACAAGCGCGGCATCACCTTCAGCGAGTTGGGACAGACCGATCGCGCCGTGGAATCACTCGAGACGCTGATGAAGACGTTCCCGGAACACGACATGGCGCGCCTGGCCAAGCAGCAGGTGGACAGGCTGAAGCGGGGCAAGAAATAACGAATGACGAACAACGAATAACGAATGACGGCAACCACAGCGACAGCGATCGAAGAGCGATCAGGCACGAAAGGTGACGTGACATGGGCAGTGTAAACAAGGTGATCCTGGTGGGCAATCTCGGCAAGGATGCGGAGGTGCGCGTCACGCCGGGCGGGCAATCGGTGGCGAGCTTCAGCATGGCGACCACGGAAAACTGGACGTCGCGAGAAGGGGAAAAGAAGGAACAGACCGAGTGGCACCGCATTGTCCTGTGGGGCAAGGCGGCGGATTCACTCCAGCCCTATCTCGTGAAGGGCAAGCAGATTTATCTCGAAGGCCGCCTGCAGACGCGGCAGTGGGAAAAAGAGGGCCAGAAGCACTACACGACCGAGGTCAAGGCCGACAAGATCGTGTTGCTCGGCGGCGGCCGCGGCGGCGGCGACCGCCAGGTTGATCGCAGCAGTGACGGTGCCGGGTATCAGGATCCGATGCGCGAAGCGGCCCCTGTCACCGACGACGACATACCCTTCTAGAAACCTGACGATCTCAGATGGCAGAAGTCAGATTGCAGATCAATCGTCGATCTCAGATCTTCGATTGATCAGCAATCTGAGATCTGAGATCTGAGATCGTCACCGTCGTCCGTATCTGTCCTCCAAGCGAACGACGTCATCCGTTTCAGGCGTCGACACCTCAAACACATCGGTGTCCTCGATCGCGGTCATGCGATGGACCGTTGGCGGCGTCACATGCACGGCGTCACCGGGCACCATCTCCTTCCCCACCAGCGTGCCGTCGATTTCCTGCTCGAACAGGATCTTTCCCGACCACACGAAGATCGTCTCGTCCTTCTGGTTGTGGTACTGCAGGCTGAGGGCGTGACCCCTGTTGATGTGGATCTGCTTGCCGACGTAACGGTCGGTGCGCGCCCACCACAGTTCATAGCCCCAGGGCTTTTCGACACGATGCAACGGTTGGCTCACGACGACGGGCTCCTTTGAACGGCAGACGCGGCCAGCGCGGCGAACAGGTATTGCTCGATCTCGGCCGCGGTGGCCAGCTTCAGCACATGACCGGCGAGCCGGCGCGCCTCGGCCGCGCTCAGCTCTTGCACCACCTGGCGCACGATCGGAATCGCGGCCGGCGTCATGCTGAACTCGGTGAGGCCAAGGCCCACGAGCAGGCCGACCAGCGCCGGATCCGACGCCATCTCCCCGCACAGTGATACCGGAATGCGCTGCCGCGCCGCCGCGCGGCGGACGAGGCGAATCAACCGCAACACCGCGGGGTGCAGCGGCTCGTACAGATCGGACACGCGATCGTCGGTGCGATCCACCGCCAGGCAGTACTGAATCAGATCGTTGGTGCCGATCGTGAAGAAGTCGACCTCGGGGGCGAGCAGATCCGCGGCCAGCGCCGCCGATGGCACTTCGATCATCGCGCCGACCTGGACGCGGCCGATCAGGACGCCCGGTCCTTTCGGGACGGCGGCCTCGATCTCGCGCAGCATGGCGCGCGCCTGGCGCACTTCCTCGACGGCCGTCACGAACGGGAACATCACCCGCAGCGGCCCATGCGCCGCGGCGCGCACGAGGGCGCGCAGCTGCGTCCGCAGCAACTCCGGATTGGCGAGGCCGAGCCGCAGGCCGCGCAGCCCCGGCCGCGTGCGCCGCCGCTCGTGACGCGACACGCTCGGACCGACCTGGCGCTCGTCGAGATCGAAGGTGCGGATCGTCACCGGGCGCGGCGCCACGCGCTCGATCAGGCTGCGATACAGCGCGTACTGCTCGTCCTCGGTGACGCTTTCCAGCGGCCGGCCCGACAGCATGAATTCGGATCGATACAGCCCGACGCCTTCCGCGCCGTGCTCGTTCAAGTACTCGAGGTCCTCGAGGAGCTCGACGTTGGCTTCGAGCCGGACGCGGACACCGTCGGTCGTCGAGACCGGACCGGCGTCGCCGGCCGGCGCGCCGCGACGGCGCGGGGGCGTGGCGCGGCGATGCGCCTCGTCGATCATCTCGGCCGAAGGCGCCGCCACCAGCTCGCCGGTCGTGCCGTCGAGGATCACCGGCGTGCCGGCGGCAATGCGCAGCGAGGCGTCATGCAGGCCGACGATCGCCGGCACCTTGAGCGACCGCGCGAGGATCGCCGTGTGATACGTGCGGCTGCCGGCATCGGTGGCAAACGCCTGCACGCGCGACCAGTCCAGTTGCGCCGCCACCGAGGCGGTCAGTTCATCGGCGATCAGGATCGACGGCCCGTCGATTTGGCTGAGCAGCTCGCGCGGCCCGCGCGCGCCGTGGCGCAGGTTCATGCGCAGGCGGCCGGCGACGTCGGCGACGTCGTTCTCGCGCTCGCGCAAGTACGGATCTTCCATCGCCGTGAACAGCTGATAGAGCTCCTCGTAGGCGCGATGCACGGCCCACGCGGCATTGACGCGTTCGGTGCGGACGATCTCCTCGGCCCGGCCGACCAGCATCGGGTCGTCGAGCATCAGGATTTGCGCGTCGAAGAGCGCCGCCAGCTCGCTGCCGCGGCCCTGCGCCAGACGCGCGCCGATGTCCTGCAGCTGGTGGCGTGACTCCTCCCGCGCCCGCTGCAGCGCCTGCACCTCCCGGTCCACGCGATCGGGCGGGATCGGGAACCGCATCACTTCGGTGCGCTGCGTCAGGATGACCGCGCGCCCGACCACCACCCCGGGCGACACGCCGATGCCGTTCAGGCGCTCCACGATTCCTCTCCGAAACCGCCCTCGACCAGGCGGCACAACGCCTCCACCGCGTCGGCTTCGTCCGCGCCCTCGGCCGTAATCACGACCGTCGTGCCGGTGCCGGCTGCCAACAGCAGGATGCCCATGATGCTCTTGCCGTCCATCGTCCGGCCGTCGCGGCTGACGCGAATCTGCGACGCATAGCGGGTGGCCGTGTGGACGAACTTCGCCGCGGCTCGCGCGTGGAGACCCAGCCGGTTCCGAATCACGCACTCGCGAACCATCATTCCTTCGCGGGCTCGGCTGCGCTCGACGCGCCCGTCAGCAGGTCGGACGCCACCCAGATGGCATTGCGCCCATGCTCGCGCAGCATCCGCGCAATATCGGTGAGCGACGCGGCCTCCTTGAGGCTCGCCGCCTTGATCAGCATCGGCAGGTTCACGCCGGTGACGACCTCGATCTGGTCCGGCTCGAGGAACGTGATGCCGAGGTTCGACGGCGTCCCGCCAAACATGTCGGTGGCGATCAGCACGCCGCCAGGCTGCCTGACGCGCTCGATGGCCGCGGCGATGGCATCCCTCGCGTCCTGGACGTCCTCATGCCACCCGATCGAGACCGCGGAGAAATTCGGCAGATCGCCGACGATGGTTTCGGCCGCGTTGACCAGCTCGGTCGCGAGCTGTCCGTGTGTGACGACGACGACACCGATCATCGTTTTTGTACCAGGTCGCGATGCGACAGCTTGATCGACACGCCCTTGAGGTCCGACAGTTCACGCTTCAACGCTTCCGCGACGTAGACCGAACGATGCCGGCCGCCCGTGCAGCCGATGGCCACGGTCAGGTAGCTCTTGCCTTCCAGCACGTAGAGCGGCACCAGCCAGCGCAACAGCGTCGACAGCTTCTTGATCGCGGCGCGGGCAATCGGCTGCCGTCGAATATACGCCGCTACCGCCGGATCCTTGCCGGTTTTCGGGCGCAGCGCCGGCACCCAATGTGGATTCTTGAGAAACCGCATGTCGAACATCAGGTCCGCCTCCGCCGGCGGGCCGTTCTGAAAGCCAAAGCTGACAATCGAAAGGACGAGCTTGGAGGCCTGCTTGCGCCCGCTGACCAGCTCCCTCAGCTGTTGCCGCAGCTCATGCACGTTGAGCTTCGAGGTGTCGATCACCTTGTCGGCCATGCCGCGGATCTGGCGCAACGAGTCGCGTTCTTCCGAGAGCGCTTCGGTGATCGGCCGATCGGGCGCGAGCGGATGCGGGCGGCGCGTTTCGCTGAACCGGCGGACCAGCTCGGCGTGCCCGGCCTCGAGGAAGATCAGCCGCGTGGCCAGGTGCTTGTTGGTCTTCAGCTTGCGGTAGACGCGCGGAAAATGACTGACGAAGCGCGGCTCGCGGATGTCCATCACCACCGCCACGCGGTGGTGATCGGTCTGGCGTTCCGAGAGCTCGCTCATCACCGGCAGGAGCGAGACCGGCAGGTTGTCGACGCAGTAATAGCCGAGATCCTCGAGCGCGTGAATGGCCTGCGACTTTCCCGAACCCGACAGACCGGTCAGGACGATGAAGCGCGCCCAGCTCACGTCCCTCCGTTCGACTCGCCGCGCGAGGGCGCGCGACTCGCCCACGGCACGCCGCTGCTTGCTCACGCCGGCTCCTCGTCCTCTGCGGGCAGATCGGGTGTCTCGAGTGCCTCGGGTGCATCAGGTGCGGCCAGGCTGGCATCCAGGCGCGCGACCAGTTCGCGCGCCGCATTGATGCCGCGCATGCGCAGCAGCTGATTGCGCGCCGCCACCTCGACGAGGATGGCCAGATTGCGTCCCGTGGCCACCGGCATCCGGATCAACGGCACCTTGAGGCCGATCAGATCGTAGGACGCATCGTCCAGGCCGAGGCGGTCGTACTCCCGCCCCTGGTCCCAGCGATCGAGCTGCACCACCAGCTCGACGCGCTTCGAGGTGCGCGTCGAGGCCACGCCGAACAGATCGCGGATGTTGATCAAGCCGAGGCCGCGGACTTCCATGTGATGGCGCGTGATGTCCGGGCACGAGCCGATCACGATCGATTCGGATCGCCGCCGCACCTCCACCGTGTCGTCGGCGACGAGCCGATGCCCGCGCACCACCAGGTCCAGGGCGCACTCGCTCTTGCCAATGCCGCTGTCGCCGACGATCAGCACGCCGAGGCCGAGAATGTCGATCAACACGCCGTGGATGATCTCGCGATGCGCCAGGCGATCCTCGAGCATCGCGGTGAGCTTGCCGATGGCCGCCGCGGTCGGCACCGGCGTGCGCAGGATCGGCACGCCGGCCTGGTCGCCCTCGATCGCAATCTCCGGCACAATCCCGGCGCCGCCGGTCACCAGCAGGCACGGCAGGTCGACGGTGAAGCACTTGGCCAGCGCCTGGCGCCTCGTCTCCGGCTCCAGGCTCTCGAGAAAGCGCACTTCGCTCTCGCCGAACAGCAGGATGCGTCCGGGCTGCAGGTATTCGTGGAAGCCGGCGAGGGCGAGGCCGGTTTTCTGGATGTAAGGGCTGGTGATGTGGCGCTCGAGACCGTTGGCGCCCGCCAGCAATTCGATCGACAGGCCGATCGCCTCGGGTCGTGCGTCGAGCAGCCCGCGAACGGTGACGGCCGGTACCATGTACCTAGAATAAGACCTTTCGCTGGTTCGAGGTCGGGATCTTCAGCTCTTCGCGGTACTTCGCAATCGTGCGGCGCGCCAGCATCAACCCCTCGCGCTGCAGGATATTCACGATCTTCGAGTCGCTCAGCGGCTTCTTCGGATCTTCGCCCTCGATGATCTTCTTGATGCGGTTCTTGATCGTCACCGACGACACGGCATCGCCGTAGGAGCTGCTGATGCCGCTGTGGAAGAAGTACTTCATCTCGAACACGCCTTGCGGCGTGTGCATGTACTTGTTGGTCACCACGCGGCTGACGGTGGATTCGTGCATGCCGATGTCGTTGGCGACGTCGCGCAGCACCAGCGGGCGCAGGTGCTCGATGCCGTGATCGAGGAAATCACGCTGGAACTGGCAGATGCTGGTGGCCACCTTGTGGATGGTCTTCTGCCGCTGCTCGACGGACTTGATCAGCCACAACGCGGAGCGGAACTTGTCTTTCACGTAGGCGCGCGTCTCGTCGGTGTTCTCGGCGGCGCCCTTGTCGAGGAGGCGCCGGTAGGTCGGGCTGATCCGCAACTGCGGCAAGCCGTCCTCGTTCAGCACCGCCGCGTATTGATCTTCGACCTTGATGATGTAGACGTCGGGGATGACGTATTGCGACGGCTGCGGGTTGAAGCGGCTGCCCGGTTTCGGATCGAGGTGCTGGATGATCTCGACGTGATGCTTCAGCTCTTCGATGGTGAGCCCGAGCTTGCGCGCGAGCTCCGGCATCTGGTGGTTGTGCAGCAGGCGCAGATGCTCGCCGACGATCTTTTCCGTCGGCGTGCCTTCGAGGTGCAGGTGCTTGATCTGCAGCATGAGGCATTCCTGGAGATCGCGCGCCGCGACGCCGATCGGATCGAAGCTCTGGATCAACCGCAGCGCCTCTTCGACCTTCTCCACCGGCCACGGCCCCATCGAGGCAATTTCATCCACCGAGGCCACGAGATGGCCGTCGTCGTCGAGGTTGCCGATGATGGCGTCGCCGATCTCGCGGATGGTGTCGTCGGTGGTCTGCAGCGAGAGCTGCCATTCGAGGTGATCGGTCAACGACGAGCTGGTCGAGAGCGTGTTCTCGATCGGCGGGAGCTCTTTGACCTCCTGCGGCGCGCGCGGGCGATAGCCGTCGTCGAGGTAATCGCCGAAGAAGTATTCATAATCGGCGTCGTCCCAGGCGTCCTTGGTGTTGTCCTTGGGTTTTTCGTCGCCGTCCTTGGGCTCGGGCGCCGGATCGGCCGCCTGCAGCTCCTCCGTAGGCACCTCTTCGAGGAGCGGGTTCTCCACCACTTCCTGGTTGAGCAGGTCGGCTAACTCCAACGTCGACATCGGCAGCAGCTTGATCGCCTGCTGCAACGACGGAGTAAGGATCAGCTTCTGCGCGAGCTTCGTCTGAAGCTTCTGCTGGATCGCCATCGGCTTCTACCAATCTTAGTCCAGCCGGAAATCGGTCCCGAGGTAAATCCGCCGGACCTCCTCGTCGGCGGCCAGCGCCGCCGGCGTGCCGCTCCGGAAAATCGCCCCTTCCGTGACGATATATGCACGATCGGTAATCTTCAGCGTCTGCAGGACGTTGTGATCGGTGATGAGAATGCCGATGCCCCGATCCCGCAGGTGGAAGATGATTTTCTGAATTTCCGTCACCGCAATCGGATCGATGCCGGCGAAAGGCTCGTCGAGCAGCATGAACCGCGGGTTCATCACCAGCGCGCGCGTGATCTCGGCGCGGCGCCGCTCGCCGCCCGACAGCGTGTGCGCGGCGGCGCCGGCCAGGGGCGTCAGGTTCAGCTCGGCGAGCAGCTCGCGCAATCGCGTCCGGCGCTCGCCGGCATCGAGGTCGAGCGTCTCGAGGATCGCGAGGATGTTCTGCTCCACCGTGAGGCCGCGGAAAATCGACGGCTCCTGCGGCAGGTAGCCGATGCCCTTCCTGGCGCGGACGTACATCGGATCGTCGGTGAGATCGACCCCGTCGAGCGTGACGCGCCCCGAGTCGGCTGCGGTCAATCCCACGGTCATGTAGAACGTCGTCGTCTTGCCGGCGCCGTTGGGGCCGAGCAGGCCCACCACCTCGCCGGCGTTGACGTCGAGGCTCACGCCCCGAACCACCGTGCGGCCGCTGTAGGACTTGGTGAGTTCGTGGGTGCGGAGGGTCGAAGCCATGTCTAATGCCCCGTCGGAGACGGGGTCAAGGTCACTGCGGGGGCGTCTGCGGACACTTGCCGCCGCCCTTGGTCTGCGTGCGGACTTCGTCGTTGCCGTCGATTTGGACTCTATCGGACGCCTTCCAGAAGGTCAACGTCTTGCCGCTCGACTCCTGGCAGTCGGCGTCGAGCATCTTCACCGGCACGCCGACGACGACGTATTTGGCGTCGCCCGGCTCGTACGACAGATGCGTGCCGGTGACCGTGCGCTTGTCGACCAGCGCCGTGACCTGGCCATCGGCTTCGAGCGCGTCGAGCGTGTTCTCGTCCTTCGCGAGCGTCATCTCGATTTTCGCCGCGCGCAGGTTGCCTTGATCGCCATCGAGCTGCGCGGTGGTCGTATACGTGGCGGTCCGGTTGTGATCCGAATAGGCAAACGCGGCCGCGCGGCCGACCATCGGCTTCGGTTTGGTGGCGGCGGGGCTGTCCTTCTCGGTGATCGACAACATCGTCATCACTTTGCCGTTCGCGGTGAGATCGCCTTTCGTCTCGTCGATCGTCAACGCATCGGCGTTGATGTTCGTGTCACCCTGCAGCAACCGCACCTGGCCGGTGTAGTCGGCCTTGCGCGTGGTCTCGTCGTAGGTCAGTGTCTCGGCCACGATGCCGACCGTTTCCTGGTCGGCGAGTAAGCCAGGTCGGTTGGCGGCGGGCGTGTTGCCCGAGGGTTCCTTCGACGGCAGCATCGTGCTGCTGACGCGTCCCGTGGCCGTCAGCACGCGCGGGTTGAGCGTGACGTCGATCGCATTGGCCTCGATCGACAGCGCGTCGTTTTCGACGCGCGGGCGCCGCTCCTTGCCGCTGAGCGCCATGGTGCCCTCGGCGACCTTGTAGACGGCGTCGACGCTTGTGGCGTGCAGCGAGCCGTCGGTGACTTCGACATCGCCGATGAAGTGCGCCTCGGCCAACACGCCGGTGGCGGACTCGAGATCGGCCTCGAGTGTCTGCGCCCGGACCACGCGCGCACCCTGCGACTTGGTGGCGGCTTCGCGATACTCCACCTTCTCGTCGAATTTCATCTGGCGCAGGCCGTGCGGGTTGCCGGTGGCGGTCAGCGAGGTGGAGCGGATGGTGCGCGGCCCCAGGTCTGTAGTGGCCGGCAGCGTGACTTCGACCGCCTCGCGCGCGGACAGCGTGCGGACGCTGCCATCTGGCTCGAGCGCGATGTCCATGAGCTCGCCGCCCAGTGTCTGGCCGGTGGTGCCCCCCTTGGTCGCCAGCTCGATTTCGGCGCGGCCGGCGAGCGTGGCGTGCTGCAGCGTACGGCCGTCCTCGCCGTACTTCAGATTCATGTCCTTCGCCGACATCGTCTGCAACGCGCCCATGGTGCCGCCGCCGGTCACGCGCGAATTGCCGCGCAGCTCGATCAGGTCGGTTTCATCGCGATCGGGATACAGCCTCACAATGCTGTCAACCGCGTCGATCAGTTGACCGCCGCGATCCATGTGCATGGTCCGCTCGAAGCGCATGAAGCGATCGCGGCGGGCGTAGATGAAGCCGCCGGCGGTCACGTCCATCGGCCCTTCCTGACCTTCCGCGGCAAAGTGGACGTCGGCATTGTCGAGGATGGTCAGGATGTCGCGCTGCTCGTCGTAGACGAAGCCGGTGCCGGTTCCCTGCATGCGGCCGCGCGAGAACTTGACCGGCCCGGGCGCGCGCACCATCTTTTCAACGTCGGTATACGTGGCGGCGTTGGCGTAGGCGATCAGTCCGTCGCTGGTTTCGAGCTTGACGTCGCCCCTGACCTCGAACGAGCTCTCGTCCTTGCCGACTTGCGCTTCCTTGCCGGTGATGGTGTAGTCGCGCCCGCTGCGATTGCTGGCGAGCACCTTGACGCCGAGCAGCCTGGTCTGACCGTTCTTGTGCGTGGTTTGCTTCTCAAACTCGATCTTGAGGTCCTGCTGGGCGCCTTTGAGCTGAATGGCGTTGCCGCCCACCGTGACGATCGTATGCTCCGGGTCAATCTTCCCGATCGACGGCGGCGGGGCGACCGCCTCACGCGGCCGCAGCGTGTACGCGACCGTGGCAATGACGCTGATG
>CAZEMI010000142.1:0-16632 GCA_964513235.1 uncultured Acidobacterium sp. | reverse complement strand
AGCACGAAGCCGACCTCGCCATCAAGACGGTGCGCGAGGCGATGCCGAAGGACCGCCCCTTGCTGGCGGGCACCGGCCGCGAATCCACCGCGGCCACGATCGCCGCCACCGAACGCGCCGCCGCCCTGGGCGTGGATGCCGTGCTGGTGCGCACGCCGTCCTTTTACAAGGGGCAAATGACGACGGATGCGTTCGTGAGGCATTACACAGAAGTCGCCGACCGATCGCCGGTGCCCGTGTTGCTCTACAACGTGACGATCTATACGGGCGTGAACCTGTTGCCGGAAGCCGTCGGCCTTCTCAGCCAGCATCCGAACATCGTCGGGATCAAGGAAACCAACAGCGACATGGTGCAGTTCGGCGAGTACCTCGCGCGAGCGGCGGAGGGTTTCACGGTGCTCGCGGGTTCTGGCGCCACCTATTACTCCGCGCTCACGCTCGGCGCGCACGGGGCGATCCTCGCCGTGGCCGGCGTGGCTCCCGATCTGTGCGTCGACATCTTCACGGCCGTGCGCGACGGCCGCCTGGACGAGGCGCGGCGCATGGCGCAACGGCTCGCGCCGATGTCCAAGCTCGTTGGCGCAACGTATGGCGTTCCGGGGCTGAAGGCCGCCATCACGCTGCTTGGCTTCGACGGCGGCGTGCCGCGGCCGCCGCTCCTGCCGGTGGGACAGCAGGCCAAAGACGCCATCCGCGAGCAACTCAAGGAATTGGGCCTGTTTCCCACCCCAACGCGCAAAGTCCGCGCGTTGGGGGCCCCGGTTTGACGCTGTTCCAACTCGTTAGTGTCCCTAATCCATGACGGCTTCCGCTGGTACAGCCGTTGCACAGTTACGGGTATGAAAGCTGGGATCAGGGATCAGGGATCGGGGATCAGACTCTGCCTCCTTCTTACGCTGCTGGTTACCGCGGCGGCATGCGCCACAAACCCGGTGACCGGCAAGCGCCAGATGTCGCTGCTGAGCGAAGCGGAAGAACTGGCGATTGGACAGCAGCAGGACGCCGAAATTCGCAGGGAGATGGGTGTCTACGACGATCCCGAGCTCCAACGCTACGTCAACGACATTGGCCAGCAGCTCGCGCGCGTGTCGCACCGGCCCCACCTGCCGTGGACGTTTACCGTGGTGGACAGCCCCGCCATCAACGCCTTTGCGTTGCCGGGCGGATACATCTACCTGACGCGCGGCATCCTCGCGTATCTCGACGACGAAGCCGAGCTGTCGGGCGTGCTCGGTCATGAGATTGGACACGTCACCGCGCGCCACGCCGCGCAGGCCTACACGCGGCAGGCGCAGGCCGGCATCGGCCTCGCGATTCTCAGCATCTTCGTGCCGAGCACGGCCCCGTTTGCGGATTTGGGCGCTACTGGCTTGAGCGTGTTGTTCCTGCGGCATGGGCGGGAGGCGGAGCTCGAAGCGGATCGCCTTGGCGTCGAGTACGGATCGGGCGCCGGCTACGATCCCGCCGGCGTGCCGCGGTTTCTCGCCACGCTCGCGCGCGTGGACCGATTGAGCGAGCGCGGCGTGCCCAACTGGCTGTCCACGCATCCCGATCCGGGCTCGCGCGTGGTGAAGGCCGAACCGGTGGCGGGCAAGTTCGTTTCTGCCGATGCGACGACGCTCAACCGCGACCAGTATCTCGAACGCATCAAGGGACTCGTGTTCGGCGACAGGCCGGAGGACGGCATCGTGCGCGGCAGCGAGTTCCTGCATCCGCTGCTGCGTCTTGGCGTGAAGTTTCCCGACGGGTGGGAGCTCACCAATACCCCCTCGGCCGTGCTCGCGCAAGAGCCCGGCACGGATCACTTCATGGTCCTCCAGGAAGTGGAGCAGCCCAGCCTCCTCCGCCAAGGCGGCCGATCGATCGGCGATGCGGCGGTGGCGGCGATGCGCAGCGCGGGTTACACGGTGGTGGATGGCCGCGTCGACACGATCAACGGCCACGATGCGCACATCGGACTCTATCGCGGCAACGCGAAAGACGTCGGCAAGGTGCTGATGCGCGCGGCCCACATCGCGCTGGGCCGTCAGCTCTACGTGGTGGCCGGCTTTGCGCCGGAGCAGGAATTCGGGCGGGTCGACAAGGACATCCTGCCCGCGGTGCAGAGCTTCCGGCAGCTGAGCGCGGCCGAAGCGTCGCGCATCCAGCCGAACCGTATCGACTTCTACGTGGTGAAGGCCGGCGACTCGTGGCAATCGATCGCGGCCCGGCAGGGGAGGAGCTTCGTCAGTGCGGCGACGCTGGCGATCATGAACGACCACGAGGTCAACGTCCAGCCGCAGCCCGGCGACCGCATCAAGATCGTCGTCGAGGGCCACTGATTGGCCACCGATTAGACACCGATAGGTCGGCTAGCCACCGATTGACACTGATTAGACACCGATAGGGCGGCTACAATTGTCGAGTGGCCCGCCTGCGATCGATCGGCAAGACGATCGTTCGAATCGTCTTACTCCTTCCCGTCATCGCGTTGGCGTCTCTCGGTTATGTCTATCTGACGCTGCCCGACGTCCGCCCGCTGGCGAAGACCAATCCGAAGACCACCGCATTCATGGAGCTGCGCGTCGAAGAAGCCCGGGAGGCTGGACGAAAGTTCTCGATCCGCCACCAATGGGTGCCGTACAACCGCATCTCGCCGATGTTGAAGCGCGCCGTGATCGTCACCGAGGACGCCGCCTTCTTCGATCACGACGGGATCGATCTCGAGGAAATCAAGGCCTCGCTCGAGCGGAACTGGGAGGAGGGGCAGCTCCGGCGCGGCGGCAGCACGATTACCCAGCAGCTCGCCAAGAACCTGTACCTGTCGCCATCGCGCAATCCGATCCGCAAGGTGACAGAGCTGTTCATCGCGCGCCGGCTCGAAGCGGCGCTCACCAAGCAGCGGATCTTCGAGATCTACCTGAACATGATCGAATGGGGCGACGGCATCTTTGGCTGTGAAGCGGCCTCACGCGCGTATTTCGGAAAGGCGTGCGCGAGCCTGGGGACGGAAGAAGCGGCGTTGATGGCGGGCGCGATCATCAACCCGCGTGAACACAGCCCCGCGAAGCCGACCCGGCGATTGTTGCGGCGCCAGCAGATCATCGTGCGGCGCATGGGCATCAAGGAGACGCCGCCGCCGGCGCCACCGTCGTTGAATGAAACACCGATCCAAATCCCAATCGATCCGACGCCGCTGCCTTTTCCGCCTCCGCCTGGCGGCTCCGGCGCGACACGCCCGATGCCGCCGGGGCACGCGACGCCGATCAACGGGACCCCTCCCGCTAGCTGACCCGCTTGGCCCCGATGTAGCGCGTGGCCCAGTACTGAGAGCTCAGATTTTCGACGCGAACGACACCGCGCTCGCTGGGGGCGTGGACGAACTGATCGCCGCCGATCACGATGCCGACATGCGAGGCGCCGGGGGCGACAGTGCTGAAGAACACCAGGTCCCCGGGCTCCAGCCGGCCGCGGTCGACCTTCTTGCCTACCCGAAACTGCTCGCGCACCTCGCGCGGCATGGCCACGCCGTGCTGCTGGTAGACGTAGCGGACAAGTCCGCTGCAGTCAAACCCGTTCGGATCGCCGCCGCCGAAACGATAGGGTGCCCCGCGTAAGGACAATGCGGTCCCCGAGAGTGCGTAGCCATCCGCCGGTCGCGGTACTTCCGCCGGTGCCGGCGCTGTGGGTGCCGCCGGTGCCGGGGCTGATGCCGGCGCGGGAATGGCCATCGGCGCCGGACTCTCCCCGGGCATCGGAAACGGCTTCGGCGTATAGACGGCGCCCGTGCTCGCACATGCGGCGAGCGAGGCGGCAACACAGAAGACGAGGAGAACCCGCGCCATCGGGAACAGTATCGGCGGCGCTTGCCGAATTGTGTAGTCCTGCGCGATTCATGGCACAATGCTGCGTGAATGGAGCAAACGCTCCTCCTCAACGCAACCTACGAGCCGCTGAAAGTCGTGAACTGGCAGAAGGCGGTGACGTTGTGGTGTCAGGGCAAGGTCGAGATCATCGCGCATCACGACCGCGAGATCCGTGCTGTGTCGTTTTCCTTCAAGATGCCGTCGGTGATCCGGCTGCTCCGGTACGTCCGGATCAAAAAACGCTTCGATTATGTGCCCTTCTCTCGCGCGAACATTTACGCGAGAGACGAATTCAAATGCCAGTACTGCGCTGACGTCTTCCCCACACAAGAGCTCACCTTCGATCATGTCATGCCGGTCTCGCAGGGCGGCCGGAAGGATTGGGAAAACATCGTCACGTGCTGTGTGTCGTGCAACCGGCGCAAGGGCGGACGCACGCCCGAAGAGGCGCGCATGCGCCTGGTTCGGCCGCCGCGACGGCCGATGTCGGCGCCGGCGATCCGGATCACGATCGGGTTACGCAGCGCGCCGGAAAGCTGGCGCGACTACTTGTACTGGAACCTCGAGCTGGACGAGGACAGCTGATGGTCGCGAGGCTCTGGCCTCACGACGGCAGCGTCGCTCAATAAGTGCCGATGCTCACGAGTCTCGAGCCCGTTCGCATCATCGAAGGCGGACGGCTGTGGCTCCGCGGCGACGGATTTCCCCAACCGGAAACGACGAGCGACCTGGTGACCATCGGCGGTGTGCCGGCGCGCATGGCGTTTGCGGCGCCGGATCGCATGGCGGTGGTCGTGCCGCCTGGCCTCGACGGCGGCGACACGCCGGTGAAAGTGGCGTGGCTGCCGGGCGCCACGTTGTACGCGCGCGTCGGGAGCCTCCTCGCCACCGGCCTTCATCAAGTGGACAACCCGGTGTTCGGCGCGGACGGCAACCTGTATGTGACCTACAGCGGGTCCCGAGGGCAGGAAGCCACCGTGTCGATCTTCAAGCTCACCGCCAGTGGCGCGCGCGAACCGTTCGTCCACGGGCTCGTCAATCCCACGTCGATGGCGCTCGGGCCCGATGGGCATCTTTACGTCTCGAGCCGCTTCGAAGGCCGCGTCTATCGCATCTTCGACGATGGGCGGTACGAGGTGATGGCGTCGGACCTGGGCGTGGCATGCGGGCTGGCGTTTGGACCGGATGGGTCGCTGTTTGTCGGCGATCGATCGGGCACGGTGTTTCGCGTCGATCGCAAGGGCCGGACCGAGACGTTCGCGAGCGTGCCGTCGAGCATCGCGGCGTTTCACCTCGCGATGGCGCCCGACGGGCTGCTGTTCGTGTCGGCGCCGACGCTGGCTTCGTACGATTCGCTGTTCCGGATTGATTCCGAGGGCAAGGTCGAAACGCTGAAGGTGCCGTTCGGCCGCCCGCAGGGCCTGGCGTTTGATTCGGCCGGCGTGCTGCACGTCGTCGAAGCGCTGGCCGGATCGAGCGGCGTGTATGCGCTAGGTCCGGGCCGCGATCCGGAGCTCGTGGTCGCCGGCGCCGGCTTGGTCGGCCTCGCGTTTGGTCCCCGCGGCGAGATGGTGGTGGCGTCGAGCGGCTCGGTCTATTCATTTCCGCCTCAATGACCGCCGTTATCATCGGACTGGTCGCGCTGGCCGCGATCTCGCTTGGCCTGCGCACGACATCGGTGTGGGCGAGTCCTGCCGTTCCCCCGCTGGCGCGTCTCGCGATGTCGATGGTGGTGGGAGCGCTGCTCACCGGCGCGCTGCTGCAGCTGTGCGAGAGCTACGGTGTGTTCGAGCTCGGGCTCGGATTGCTGCTGTCGCTGTCGCCGGTTGGCGTGTTCGATCTGCTCAAGTGGTGGTTCAGATGGCGGAGTCGCCGGCAGCCTGGTTAATCGACAACCGCGACCTCTGGCCGCGCCACGGCCGCGTCCTCGACGTCGCCTGCGGCAAAGGCCGGCACGCCTGGCTGATGGCGCAATCGGGATTGCACGTGCGCGCGATCGATCGCAGCGCCGACGCGATTGCCACCTTGCAGCACGAGGCGGACCGGCTCGGGCTCCAGATTGACGCGGCGGTGGTCGATCTCGAAACGGATCCGCCGCCGAGCGTCGGGGAGTCGCTCTACGACGCGGTCCTCGTGTTCAATTATCTGCACCGTCCGCTGATGCCCGCCATTCGCGCCGCACTGAAACCAGGCGGCCGGATCTTCTACGAGACCTTCACCACGCGGCAGGCCGAGCGCGGCCACCCGCGCAATCCGGCATTCCTGCTGAACGACGGCGAGCTCGCGGAGTTGATGGCGCCATTCAAGGTCCTGCGATCGCGCGAAGGTGACATCGACGGCCGCTTCATTGCGTCGGTCGTGTCGGAGCGGGCGAAGTAGGGCCGCGGTAGCGCCCGATGGGGCATGCCGTTGATGAGGATTGCCATCAACATCATCATAGCTATAGAATTAGCGATGTGAAAACCGTCCAGATGACCCTGGAAGCTGACTTGGTCGCTCGCGTGGATCGCGCGGCCCGTCGACTGAAAACGACGCGATCCGGATTCGCGCGGCAGGCCCTCCGCGAGGCCCTCACCCGGCTCGCGGCGGTCGAACTGGAGGCGAGGCACCGGCGTGGCTACGCCGCCAAACCGGTGGCGCGCGGCGAGGTCGATATCTGGGCGCCCGAGCAGGTGTGGCCGGAATGAAGCGCGGCGAGATTCGGTGGTACCGATTCGCGCCACCGGACAAGCGACGGCCGGTCGTCGTGCTGACCCGCGACTCGATCCTCGCGTACCTCGGCGAGGTGACGGTCGCGCCCGTCACCCGCACGGTGCGTGACGTGCCGTCCGAAGTGGTCCTCGGTCCTGATGACGGGATGCCTCAGGTGTGTGCCATCAACCTCGATCACGTGCAGACGGTCTCGAAGCACCGGCTGGGCGGCATTATCGCGACGCTGCCGGGCTCCCGCCTGGGCGAGGTTCGCGACGCGCTGCTCTTTGCGCTCGGCTACTGACGCGGCGATTCGGAACGGCGCCTCGCGATCTGTGGCATAGCGGCCGCCTACGGCACCAACGCCGGCGGTGTCGTGGGCTAAACACGATCGTATTTGCCACCAACGACGTGGCGACCGGATTGCTTCGTGTGCCGGCGGACGGTGGCGAACCGACGGTACTGACTAGGCCGGACGGATCGCAGCACGAAGAAGACCACCTGTCCCCCGTCGATGCTGCGCGCGCGGGCGTGCCGGCCCTCTTTCGACAGGCAGCAGATGGCAGCGGTGCCGTCGAACGACTGACGACGGGTATCGCCCCGCAGTTTCCGAATTCCATCGCTCCCGACCGTACACGCGTCGTGGATATGAAAATTCACCGAGCACGGCATTTGATGTGGTTCTCTTTCCACCGGGCAGCACTCCGGGCGCAAGAGTGGAAAAGCTCGTGCAAACCGCATTGGCCGATCTGAATGCCGAGGTTTCCCCTGATGGACGCTACCTCGCCTATCAATCGAACGAATCAGGACGATTCGGCATCTACGTGCGGCCATTTCCGGAGACCGCCAGCGGGCGCTGGCAGATCTCGGGCGCAAGTGGAACGATGCCGATGTGGGCGCGGAACGGACGCGAGTTGTTCTACTTCGATGAGGCGAACAGTCTGACGGCTATACCGGTTCAAACGTCCGGAGCGTTCAGCGAGGGCAATCCAGTCAGGGTCCTTGATGCCGAGTATGCTGGGCCGGTTCTGGCGCGCTCTTACGATGTGTCGCGAGCCGGCAAGTGGTTCTTGATGATCAAGAACAGCCCCGCAGGTGATCGGAACGCGACCCCGGCCAGCTTGGTTGTCGTTGAGCACTGGTTCGAGAATCTGACAGCGCGTGTGCCTCGAGGTAACTAGCCAGGAAGTCGAAAGGATACTGACGATGTCGCGAAGCTTGATGCTCGTGGCGGCGCTCGGCTGCATTTCCGGCGCAGTGCAAGGCCAGTCCGGCTCCGCCAACAGCGAATGGCGCAGCTACGGCGGCGATCTCGGCAACACCCGCTTTGCGGCACTGAGTCAGATCAACGCCGAGAACTTCAGCAAGCTCGAGGTTGCATGGCGATTCAAGACCGATAACCTCGGCCCCCGGCCGGAATTCAAGTTCGAATCAACGCCACTGATGGTCAATGGCCGCGTGTTTTCGACTGCCGGCACGAGACGGGCGGTGGTCGCCTTGGACGCCGCGACAGGCGAGATGCTCTGGATGCACAGCGAGCACGAAGGCGCTCGAGGAGAAGCGGCGCCTCGCCAACTATCGGGCCGGGGTCTCGCGTATTGGACCGACGGCAAACAGGAGCGCATCCTCTATGTAACGCCCGGCTACCGGCTGGTCGCGCTCGACGCGCGCACCGGTCAGCCGGTCACCGGCTTCGGATCGAACGGCATCGTCGACTTGAAGCAGAATTTCGATCAACAGATCGATCTCGCCACGGCGCCCGTTGGACTTCACGCCACGCCGCTCGTGGCGAAAGACGTCGTCATCGTCGGCGCCGCATTCGAGACCGGCGCGAACCCGTCGAGCAAGGCGAACGTTAAAGGGTACATCCGCGGCTACGACGCGCGGACCGGCAAGCGGTTGTGGATCTTTCACACGGTCCCGCGAGCCGGCGAGTTTGGCCACGATACATGGCTCGAAGACTCGGCATCCTACACGGGCAACACCGGCGTGTGGGCCCAAATGTCGGCCGACGAAGAGCTCGGCCTTGCCTACCTGCCGACTGAGCTACCGACGCACGACTATTACGGCGGCTTCCGTCCTGGCAACAACCTGTTCAGCGAAAGCATTGTCGCCGTCGATCTGCGCACCGGGCAGCGGAAGTGGCACTACCAACTGGTGCACCACGGCATCTGGGACATGGACATTCCGGCCCCGCCGATTCTGGCTGACATCACCGTGAACGGCCGCACCGTCAAAGCGCTGGCGCAACCGACCAAGCAGGCGTTCTTATACGTGCTCAATCGCGCGACCGGCGAGCCGATCTGGCCAATCGAAGAGCGTCCGGTTCCCAAAGGCGACACACCGCGCGAGTGGTATTCGCCCACGCAGCCCTTCCCGACGAAGCCGCCCGCGTACGACGGGCAGGGACTCACGAACGATGATCTGATCGACTTCACACCGGAGCTTCGTGCTGAAGCGGTGAAGCTCGTCTCGAGGTACAGGCTGGGCCCGATCTTTACACCACCTGCCGTGAGCCGGATCGACGGTCCGATTGCGACGCTGACGATGGGTGCGCAGGCGGCGGCGACCAACTGGCCCGGTGGCTCGTACGATCCGGAAACACACATCGTATTCGTAGCGTCCCAAACTGCTGTCGCCACGCTGGGCCTGATGCCGGCTCCACCGGGGCGTTCAGACATGCCGTACTTTCAGGGGACGGTTTTGGCGGGTGCGCGCCTCACCGGCGGGTCGGGCTCGAGCTCGAGTGCGCCTCCGGCACCGCCGGTTTCAGAGCAACTGAGCGCCGGCCTCAGCGTTCAGGGACTTCCGCTCATCAAGCCGCCCTATAGTCGAATCACGGCGATCGATCTCGATCAGGGCGAGTTCCGGTGGCAGGTGCCGTTCGGGGCCACGCCCGACAACATCCGCAATCACCCGGCCCTGAAGGGTTTGAATCTTCCACCGCTTGGCCGGCCGGGCAACAACTCCGGCACCATGGTGACGCGGACGCTTCTGGTTGCGGGCGAGAGCACCTTTGGCCCGACACCGACGGGAGCGCGCGGTGCGATGCTGCGCGCGTTCGATAAGGGCACCGGACGCGAAGTCGGCGCTGTGTACCTGCCCGCGCCGCAAAGCGGCTCGCCGATGACGTACATGTTGAACGGCAAGCAGTTCCTTGTCGTGGCGATCAGTGGCGCCGGCTATCCTGGCGAGCTGCTGGCATTCAGGCTTCCCTGAACGCCAAGGCGTTGGCGAGAGTGGCGTTGCGCGCGCCGGATTCGTTGACCCTCGTCGTGAACTGGCCCGCGCTCATACGCCAATAGTCTTCGGCACCCGATGACGGGGGTAAATCTCCGGCACCCCATGGCAAGGCTTCAGCTGCTCACTCGGGCACTGATAATACGCAATGACACGCCCTGCCGGGAGGCAGAAGCGCGATCGCCGGCCGGGCGCCTGCCGCGGGCCGAGCCAGTCCATTCCAGGCCCGAAGTACAATCGGCCCGTGGACGATGCCGCGCTTCGAGCATTCGCAGGTCGCGACTGGGCCGCCGCGGGAGAGGCCAAACTCGAGTACTGGGCCGAGTGTTTTCGCGCCGAGGGTTCGGCGCCGGCGCGCCGGGCCGCCACGCTGCTGCTCGAACACGCGCGCCGACTCGGCGTACCGCTCTTGAACGACGCGGATCGCGCCGCCGATCTCGCGCACCACGCCGCTCTCCGCGACCGACTGGATCGCGCCGCACGTGCGTTCGCCGATCGCTGACCTGCTCGCGGATCTGGCCCGCGCCTTCGACGCCCTCGGCATCTCCTGGTATCTGTTCGGCGCGCAGGCCGCCATCGTCTATGGCGTCGCGCGGTTGACCGCGGATGTCGACGTCACGGCTTTCGTGCCAGCCGGCGCCGGACCGGCGTGGCTCGACACGATCGAGGCCCACGGCTTCCAACGGCGCTTCCTCGACGCAAAATTCACCGAACACTCGCGCGTTATCCCAATGGCACACCGCGCGACGGGTCTGCCGGTCGACATCGTGCTGGCAGGACCGGGTCTGGAGGAGCAGTTTCTCGAACGAACCGCGCCGCTCACCATCGATGGCGTCGCCGTGCCGGTGATCGAGGTGTCCGACCTGGTGATCCTGAAAGTGCTTGCCGGACGGCCGAAGGACCTGGACGATCTGGCCGCCTTGCTGCGGATTCAGCGCGGGCGGATCGACACCGCGCGCGTCCGTGACGTGCTGGGCGCGTTGGAGGCCGCGTTGGGGCAGAGCGATCTGCTCAGAACATTCGAAGCGGCCCGCGCCGGACGGCACTGATTCTCGCGACTCAGGCGCCGGGCTGCCCGGCCACGGCTCCCTCTTCCAGCTTCTCAATCGTGAAGCCGGTGAACCCGTAGGCCGCCGAGACCAGCGGGTTGATCAGGTTGAAGAACGCATACGGCGCGTACGCGAACGTGGCCACCCCGAGCGTGGTCGCCATGAAGGCGCCACACGTATTCCAGGGCACGAGCGGCGAGGTGAGCGTGCCGGCGTCTTCGAGGGCTCGCGACAGGTTCTTCGGATGCAGGCCGCGCCGCGCATACTCGGCCCGGAACATGCGGCCCGGCAGCACGATGGCCATGTACTGATCCGACGCCACGATGTTCATGCCGAACGCCGTCACCAGGGTGGCGCTGATCAGCGTTCCGGTGCCGCGAACGAACCCCAGGATGCTGGACGCGATTTGCTGCAGCATGCCGGTGGCCTCCATGACGGCGCCGAACGTCATCGCCATCAGGATCAGCCACACCGTGTTGAGCATGTTGGCCATGCCGCCGCGTGAGAGCAGGTCGTTGAGCGCGGCATTGCCTGACTCCAGCTTGAAGCCGTCGAAGAGCGACATCCACGCGCCCTTGAGCAGCGCCGCCCACGACGGCAGATCCGGCGAGTTGGCATAGGCGATCACGGCCTGCGGCTGGAAGATCACGGCGAACACGCATCCGACCAGCGCGCCAATCAGCAGCGCCGGGAATGCCGGCATTCTCCTGACGACCAGCACCAGCACGATGACCACCGGAATCAGGAGGTGCGGGCCAAGCGCGAACGCGCCGCTCAGGGCGTCGAGAATCGCGTTCACTTGCGTGGTGTCTTGCGGCGGTGTCACCGTCATGCCGAGCAGAACGTACAGCAGGAGCGCGAGCACCAGGCTGGGCGTCGTCGTCCAGACCATGTGCCGGATGTGCTCGAAGAGCTCCGTCCCGGCGACGGCCGGGGCGAGGTTGGTCGTGTCGGACAGGGGCGACATCTTGTCCCCGAAGTACGCGCCGGAAATCACCGCTCCTGCGGCCAGGCCGGGATTGACGCCCTGGGCCATCGCAATGCCGATCAGCGCCACGCCCACGGTGCCTGCCGTGGTCCACGAGCTGCCGGTGGCGAGCGACACGAAACAGCAGAGCAGGCAGGCGCTCGGCAGAAAAATGGCTGGCGACAGCAACATCAGTCCGTAATAGACCATCGTCGGGACAATGCCGGCGAGGATCCACGATCCGATGAGTGCGCCTACCGTCAACAGGATGAGTACCGCGCCTAGCGACAGCGAGATGCCGTGGACAATGCCTTTCTGGATGTCGGCCCACGCGTGGCCGTGCAGCGTGCCGATGAGGATGCCGACGCCCGCGGCCAGGAGCAACGCAATCGGGTTGGCTCCGCTCGAGGCTCCGTCGCCAAACAACGCCACCGCCGACGCCAGCAGGGCAATGAGCACGAGTACCGGAACCGATGACCACAACAGAGACGGTGTGCGAGGCGGCGAATTGGGCATGAGCTAAGGTCGGGATGATACCCCGGCGGCGGTATACTTGGGGATTGGGGTCTCTTCTGGAAACCCCGCAGTAGCACCCAATGCCGCACAACTGGATTTCTGTTCGCGGGGCGCGTGTCCATAACCTCAAGGACATCGACGTCGACATCCCGCGCGACAAGCTCGTCGTCATCACTGGTCTGTCCGGATCGGGGAAGTCCTCCCTCGCGTTCGACACGCTCTACGCCGAGGGCCAGCGCCGCTACGTGGAATCGCTGTCCGCCTACGCACGGCAGTTCCTCGAGCAGATGGAGAAGCCCGACGTCGATCTGATCGAAGGGCTGTCGCCGGCGATTTCGATCGAGCAGAAGACCACCGGCTCCAACCCGCGATCCACGGTGGGCACGGTCACCGAAATCTACGACTACCTGCGCCTGCTGTTTGCGAACATCGGCGTGCCGCACTGCCCGAATTGCGGCCGCGAGATTGCGTCCCAGTCGCTCGAGCGGATCGTCGACCTGGTCATGACCTACCCGCAAGACACGCGCATCAACGTGATGGCGCCGATTGTCCGCGGCCGCAAGGGGGAGTTCAAGAAAGAGCTGCAGGCGCTGCGCATACGCGGGTTCACCAAGGCGCGCGTCGACGGCCAGCTCCGCGCGCTCGAAGAAGACATCACGCTCGATCGCCGCCGCAACCACAACATCGAGATCGTCGTCGATCGGCTGATCGTCAGGAGCGGCATCGAGCGCCGGCTGGCCGAGTCGGTCGAAGTGGCGCTCAATCTTGCGGACGATGTGGTGGTGATCAATTCGCTGGACGGCGGCGACCGGCTGTTCTCCCGCAAGCTGGCGTGCGTGGTGTGCGGCATCAGCGTGCCGGAGATGTCGCCGCGCGCGTTTTCGTTCAACTCGCCGCACGGCGCCTGCCAGGGGTGCCAGGGGCTTGGCGCCACGTGGGATTTCGATCCCCAGCGCATCGTCCCGGATGATTCGCTATCGCTGTCGGGGGGCGCGATTAAGCCGTGGGGCCGCGGCGACAGCAAACTGGTCGCGGAAGCGGTGGCCAAGATTTCGGCGTATTACGGCATCGATCCGAAGGCACCGTTCGGCAAGCTCCCCAAGAAGCATCGCGACGTGATCCTGTTGGGGCCGGGGGCCGCACCCAAAGACAAGGCCGCCGACGAGAAGGCCACCGTCAAGAAGGTCGTCGCCGCGGCGAAGAAGGCGATCAAGAAGAAGCTCGCGGAACCGGATCCGTTCGGCCGCGATTTCGAGGGCGTGCTGCCGAACCTCCGCCGCCGCTTCGAAGAGGGGTCGTGGGCGGTCCAGGAAGAGCTCGATCCCTATCGCGCGCTGCGCGAATGCCCGGTGTGCAACGGCAATCGCCTGCGTGCCGAGAGCCAGGTGGTGACGGTCAAGGGCCGATCGATGGCCGATTACGTCACCCTGCCGATCTCGGAAGCGGTGACGCTCTTTGACGGCATCGAGCTGCACGATCGCGAAGCGATCATCGCCACGCGGATCCTCAAGGAGATCCGCGATCGGCTGCGCTTCCTGAGCGACGTGGGCGTGGGCTACCTGACGCTGGCGCGATCGGCGGCGACGCTCTCCGGCGGCGAGGGCCAGCGCATTCGCCTCGCCACCCAGATCGGCTCCAACCTCACCGGCGTACTGTACGTGCTGGATGAGCCGTCGATCGGCCTGCACCAGCGCGACAATCGCAAGTTGCTGGCGACACTCGGCCGCTTGCGCGACCTGGGCAACACCGTCGTGGTGGTCGAGCACGACGAGGAGACGATCCGCGCCGCCGATTACGTGGTCGACCTCGGCCCCGGCGCCGGTGAACTCGGCGGGCAGTTGATCTTCCAGGGATCGCCGGCGGAGTTGATCGGTAATGGCCACGGCTCGTTGACCGGAGCGTATCTTGGCGGGCAGAGCGTGATTGCCACGCCAACGGCGCGACGGAAGGAAGCCAAAGGCGAGATCGTCATCAAGGGCGCGCGGGCGAACAACCTGAAGGACTTCGACGTGAAGATCCCGCTCGGCCGGCTGGTCGCCGTCACCGGCGTCAGCGGTTCCGGCAAGAGCACGCTCGTCAACGACATCCTCTACAAGTCGCTGGCGCGCGAGTTCTATCGCGCCGCCGACGAGCCGGGCCCGCACGACACGATCGAAGGCATCAACCTGATCGACAAGGTGATCGAGATCGACCAGTCGCCGATCGGCCGCACGCCGCGATCGAACCCGGCGACCTACACGAGCCTGTTCACGTTCATCCGTGAGCTGTTCGCGATGGTGCCGGAAGCGCGCCAGCGCGGCTTCAAGCCCGGCCGGTTTTCCTTCAATGTGAAAGGTGGCCGCTGCGAGGCATGCCAGGGCGACGGCGTGATCGCGATCGAGATGCACTTCCTGCCGAACGTCTACGTGACCTGCGAGCAGTGCAAGGGCCGCCGCTACAATCGCGAAACGCTGGAGATCAAATACCGGGGCAAGTCGATCGCCGACGTGCTCGAGCTCACGGTCGACCAGGCGCTGCCGCTGCTGGAGAATTTCCCGCCGATTGCGATGAAGCTGCGCACGCTGCAGAGCGTCGGTCTGGGCTACATCACGCTCGGCCAGTCGGCCACCACGTTGAGCGGCGGCGAGGCGCAGCGCGTCAAGCTGTCGCGCGAGTTATCGAAGCGGGGCACCGGGCGGACGCTCTACATCCTTGACGAGCCGACCACGGGGCTGCACTTCGAGGACGTGCGCAAGCTGCTCGACGTGCTGAAGCGGCTCGTCGAGCAAGGCAACACCGTCGTGGTGATCGAGCACAACCTCGACGTGATCAAGTCGGCCGACTGGATCATCGACCTCGGTCCGGAAGGCGGCGAGGGCGGCGGTAAAGTGGTGGCGCAGGGCACGCCGGAGCAGGTGGCGAAGGCCAAGGCCTCCGCCACCGGTCACTTCCTGGCGGAAATACTCAAATAGTGCAGAGTGCAGAGTGCCTCTGCACTCTGCACTCTGCACTTTACTGAAGCTCCTACTGCAACGTCTGGATCCGTCCCACCAGGCCGCCCATCAGTGGGCTGATCGTGGACGAGTAGCCCTTGAACTTTTCTGGCAGCTTCCATTCGGCGGCGAGCTGTTCGGGCGTCTTGCCGGCCTTGAGCCCGGCGCGCATCCAGTCCACGAGCTCCTGGTTGAAGTCGGCGAACTCCTTCAGGTCGGCCCAGGTGGTCTGCGCCGGCATGTGGCCGTTGATGATCGCGTCGACGTTCCTGATGCCGGCGTGCGCCTTGCGCAGCGTTTCCGGCATCTCTCGCATGCTGCCGCCGTTGTTGCCATCGATGAGCGGCACCGACTTCCCGGCAAAGATGTCGCCCGAGTGCACGACGCGGTGGGCGGGGAACACGATCCAGGCATCGCCGTTGGTGTGGCCGCGGCCGAAGTAATAGAGGTCGATCTGATCGGCGCCGTTACCGATCGTCATCTTGTCCTTGAAGGTGCGCCTGGCCATGCCGGCGTTGTGGTGCTCCTTGAAGATCGGCATCTTCTCCATGTTGGTCTTGGTGTGTTCCTGCACGACCACGTCAACCGTGGCCGGGAACTCCACGTTGCCGCTCACGTGATCGCCGTGCGTGTGCGTGTTGATCAGCAGCGTCACCGGCTTGGGCGTCAGCTCCTTGATCTTGGCGAGGATCGGCTGGCCCCAGCCCGGGTTCTTCGCGTCGACCACGGCCACGCCATTGGCCATCACCAGCACCGCGGTGTTGCCGCCGCCGCCACGAAGCACGAACAGGTTGTCTTTGACCTTCTCGACGTCGACGACCTTCGGCGCGTTCGCCGCCGGCTGCGCCTTCACGATGACCAAGCCGCCGGCCGCCACTAACACCCCCAACACCAATGCTCGTTTCATACGATGCCTCCCCGGTCACGAATCCGTCCGTGAATGATAGCCCCTGGGGTGGTGATTTTCTCTGCGCCTTCTGTGGCCCTGGTTGTCGTAATCTGTGGCCCATGCGAAGACTGCTCCTTCTGCTCCTTCTGGCACCGGTCCTCTCGGCGGCCCCCTTCGACTCAACGGCGACCACCAGCGGTCGCCGTCTCGCTCAGGGCAGGCAGGCGCCCATTTACGACCTCATCCTGCGAGGCGGGCGGATTGTCGATGGCACGGCCAGCCCCTGGTATGTGGCCGACCTCGCCATCAGGGGCGACACCATCGTTCGCATCGCGCCGTCGATTACCGAGCCGGCGTCGCGGGTGGTGGATGTGAAGGGCCTTGTCGTCGCGCCCGGATTCATCGATATCCACACGCATGCGCGCCGCGGCATTTTCGAGGTGCCCACGGCCGACAACTACGT
>CAZEMI010000141.1:0-27301 GCA_964513235.1 uncultured Acidobacterium sp. | reverse complement strand
CACGTCGGCGGCGCCCTTCAGGGCCGCGGCACCGGCGCGCTCCGCCACGCGCGGCCGGAACACCACTTTATTCGCCCCGTATGCCGCTTCGATGTCGCCACCGTGCTGCATCATCAACGCCTTCTCACGAATCGCAATGTGAAGGATGGGGTAATAGCCCGTCAACCGGAAGACCGGTGAGTTGCGCCGCATGACGATCGGCGCGGACTCGCCGGTGGGATTGCTGTCGCCGTAAAAGATCACGGCGTCCGGCTTCAGGAAACGGTAATCCTCCAGATTGGCGCGGTACGCATACGCGTCCTCGCCAGGCATGCCGAGATTGACCACGTGCAGCGGGAACTGGACGCGTGGCTGGAGCACTCGTTCCAAGTGTGCGGGCAGCGACTGCTCCGGAGGAAAGCCGACACTGAACACCGTGCTCGGTCCAATCATGAGGATCCGCCGCTCGCCCTCCTTCTTCCGGCCAAGCACCTCGCCGCGGTAGCCCCAGATGTTCACCGCCGCGTACGGCGCGAGCCGGTGGTGCAGATAGATGTCCACCCCGAGGAGAAACACGAAGGCAATGACGAGGCAGACCCCGCCCACAATCAGGTGCAGGATCCAGCGCGGCGTGGGACGAGGCGGATCGGGCGGCGCTGGAGCAGCCGGAAGTGACGGCGCGGGCTGAGCGGGATCGGGCAAGCCGATCCATTATGCGGCATCGGGCGGCCACTCAAAAGCCGCTATAATTTCCTCCCTGTCATTCGCTCGCCTGCTCGCCGCCAACGCCCTCGCCTTGCTGGTCTTCGCCCTCGCCGGCGGCATCATTCTCGAAGTGTTTTGCCGGACGGTGGTCGACGACGGCGCGCGGTTCGAATTCGAGATGTGGCGGTACGCCAAGGAGTTGAAGGTCCCAGGACCCGATCCCGAGCTGCCGTTCGTGCATCGCGCGAATGGCCGCGCCCACATCATGGGCGCTGATGTCGCGATCAACAGCCGGGGGCTGAGGGACGACCGCGACATCACGCCGCAGAAAGATCCGTCGTCCACGCGAATCATGATGCTCGGCGATTCGGTGACATTCGGTTTCGGCGTCGCGCAACATCAGACCACGCCGGCGCAACTCGAGACGCTGTTGAATAACACCGCCGGGGCACGGCGATTCGAAGTCCTCAACGCCGGCGTCGGCAACTACAACACGGCGATGGAAGTGGCGGCCTATCTCAAGAACGGTCGCGCGCTCAACCCCGACCTCGTGGTGCTGAATGTTTTCGTCAACGACGCCGAGCCGACGCCCGTGCCGCGCGGCAATGTTCTGACCCGTTCGAGCCTGGCGGCGGTGTATTTCAACAATCGGATCGACAGCGTGGCCCGATGGACCAACGGCGCGCCCGGGTGGGAGCAGTACTACACCAGTCTGTTCGACGAGCAGCAGCCAGGGTGGCAAAAAGCCAAAGCGGCGATCGCCGCTCTCAAAGAGGCGTGTGACAGGGATAGCCGGCAGCTGGTGATCGTCAACTACCCGGACCTGCATCAAACCAAACCCTACCCGCTCGAGGCGATCACGCGCAGCGTGCAAAACGAGGCCGCTCGCCTGTCATTGCCATTCCTGGATCTGACACCCGACGTCGCCCAGCAAGACGACGCGTCCCTGTTGTGGGTGAACGGGGGCGATCCCCATCCGAACGGTCAAACCAACGCCAGGTACGCACGGCGGATCGCCGACTGGCTCATGCGGGTCGTCTTGCCAGGGAGTCGGCGCCCGCTTGGGTAGGCTAGAAGAGCGTGTAGATGAACGGTGCGAGGACGCTGGACTGCGAGAACGCCATCAATAAGCTGAGGAGAATGAAGACAAAAAGAAACGGCGCCAGCCAGTACTTGCGCTCCTGCTTGACGAACTGCCAGGCTTCCTTGATGACGCGACCTTTCGCCACTTTCGCTCTCCTGGTGACATTATGCACCAGGGGCCGTCGGTGCGCGATGGAGTCCTTGTCACCGATCGGATGACCAAATCGACGCGACCCGTTCACCAATCGCGAGACAGGACGTGAGCCCCGGCGAGTCGATACCGGACGCCTGAATCACTCTTGGATTGACGGCATCACGCTGGATCAGGAAATCAGCGACCGGCTGACCAGGCCCCTGCAGTTTCGCGCGGATGCCGCTGCCGCCCGGCTGCAAGTCGTTGACGGTGATCCACGGCAGCAGGTGCTGCGCTGGCTCCACGAAATCCTCGAGCCGGATGCGCCCGCCTTCGTAGTCGTCTTTCGACTCCTGGTAGCGGATGGTCGGGCCTAACGTCACGGTTCCCCAGGTGGTTTTCGCAAGATGCACGCCAAGTCCCGCGCCGGAATGATGCGGCAGAGGATAGACGAGGCCGTTGACCATGTGGCGCCGCGACGGCGCGAGTTCCGCATACTCTCCCCGGCAGGGGTAAATGCGGAACGTCATGCCACCGAGCTTCTTCGAGACCTCGTCGGCATATAAACCGGCGGCATTGACGACCGTGCCGGCGACGATGCGCTCGTGCGGCGTGACGAGCTCGATGCCATCCGCCATCGGCGCCGCATCCTGCACGGGACTACCGACCACGATCGCGACGTCGTGCCGGTGGCAGAGATGCTCGAGCGCTTTCACCAGCGCTTCGGATTCGACAATGCCGGTGTCGGGCGACCACAACGCCGCGTAGGCGGCGACGTTCGGCTCTTTCCGTTTGAGAAAGGCGGCGTCGGCGTCCATGATTCGGACGCCGTTGGCTTCAGCCTTGGCTTTGAGCTTCGACAGCTCACGCGCCTCTTCCGCGTCGGCGGCGACGATCAGCTTGCCGCAACGCGCATGGGGAATACCGTGCTTCGGGCAGAACTCGAACAGTCGATCGCGGCCTTCGACGCACAGCCGCGCCTTCAACGATCCGCTGGGGTAGTAGATGCCCGCGTGAATCACGCCGCTGTTGTGCGTGCTGGTGGCGCGTCCGACCTTGGCGGCACTCTCGAGCACACAGACGCTGGCGCCACGTTCCGCCAGGGCCAGCGCCGACGCCAGCCCGGTGACGCCACCGCCGATTACCGCCACGTCAATCTGAGTCATCGCCGCCAGGCCGTATTGCCATTATGGCTCGCCTTGCATCTTCCGCCGAGATGCGCCGCCAGCGGGTTGCACCCGGCAGCCCGGCACATGTACCATGAGATGTTTGTGACCGTCCCGCTGCTCGACCTCCACGCACAGTACACGCCTCTTCGCCAGGCCATTCTCGACGCCGTCACGCGCGTCTGCGACAGCCAGCGGTTCATCGGCGGTCCGGAAGTCGAAGGCCTCGAACGCGAGCTGTGCGAGCACCTCCACGTGCCGCACGCGATCGGGCTGTCGTCCGGCACCGATGCGGTGCTGGCGGCCTTGATGGCGCTCGACATCGGACCCGGCGACGAAGTGATCACGCCGACGTACTCGTTCTTCGCCACCGCCGGTTGCGTGGTGCGCGTCGGCGCGAAGCCGGTGCTCGTCGATGTCGAACCGGGCACGTTCAATATCGACGTCGACGCCACGCAGGCCGCAATCACGCCGCGAACCAAGGCCATCATCCCGGTGCACTTGTTCGGCCAGTCCGCCGAGTTGGCGCCGATTATCGAGATGGCGCAACCGCGCGGCATCGCGGTGATCGAGGATGCGGCGCAGGCGATCGGCGGCCGGTATCACGACCGCCCCGTCGGCACGTGGGGCGCGATCGGCTGCTTCTCGTTCTTCCCCAGCAAGAACCTCGGCGCCTTCGGCGATGCGGGCTTGGTCACCACCACCGATGCCGCGCTCGCCAAGAAACTGAAATTGATTCGGACGCACGGGATGGAGCCGAAGTACTACCATCACCTCGTCGGCGCGAATTTCCGCATCGACGCCATGCAGGCCGCCGTGTTGCGCGTGAAACTGCCGCACCTGCAATCGTGGAGTGATGCGCGCCGCGCCAACGCGGCGAGGTACCGGGCCCTGTTTGCCGAGGCCGGCCTCGACGAAGTGACCTTGCCGGTCGAAGCGCCGGATCGCACGCACATCTACAACCAGTTCGTGATCCGCGTGCCCGGGCGCGATCGCCTGAAGAAGCATCTCGAGGCGGCTGGCATCGGCACCGAGATTTACTACCCGGTGCCGTTCCACCTGCAGCACTGCTTTGCCGACCTCGGCTACAAGCCCGGCGCGTTTCCCGTGGCCGAAGCCGCGGCCACCTCGTCTCTGGCGCTGCCGATCTACCCGGAGCTTACTCCCGCCCAGCAATCGGTCGTGGTCGGGGCGATTCGGAATGTCTATCGCGGATAACTCAATGGAACTGTTGAAGAAGATCGAGTCGAAGCAGGCCAGGCTCGGCGTGATTGGTCTTGGCTACGTCGGTTTGCCGCTGGCGGTTGAATTCGCCCATGCCGGCTTCCACGTGGTCGGTTACGACGTCGATCAGAGGAAGGTCGCCGAATTGATGGCGGGCCGCAGCTACATTCCCGACGTGCCGTCCGCGCACCTTGCAGACGTGGTGAAGAGCGGCATGTTCGAGGCCACCACCGACCCGACGCGCCTCGGCGAGGTGGACATCATCGACATCTGCGTGCCGACGCCGCTGCGCAAGACCAAGGACCCCGACATGACCTACGTGGTGCAGGCGGTCGAGGCGGTGGCGGCCGTGCTCAAGAAAGGGCAGCTGATCATCCTCGAATCGACGACCTACCCGGGGACGACGGTGGAGGTGGTGCAGCCAACGCTGGCGGCGAAGGGCTTCACGCCGGGCGTGGATTTCTATCTGGCGTTTTCGCCCGAGCGCGTCGACCCGGGCAACCCGAACTACCAGACCAAGAACATTCCGAAGGTCGTCGGCGGCATCAACGAAGACAGCACGCGCGCCGCGGTGGCGTTTTACGGGCAGGTCATGGACACGGTGGTGCCGGTCAGCTCACCGAGCGTGGCCGAGATGGTGAAGCTGCTCGAGAATACGTTCCGCGCCGTGAACATCGGCCTGGTCAACGAGCTGGCGTTGATGTGCCACCGCATGGACCTCGACGTGTGGGAAGTGATCGACGCGGCCAAGACCAAGCCGTTCGGCTTCATGCCGTTCTATCCCGGCCCTGGTCTCGGCGGCCATTGCATCCCGATCGATCCGTTCTACCTGTCGTGGAAAGCCAAGCAGTTCAACTTCGAGGCGCGCTTCATAGAGCTGGCCGGCGTGGTCAACGGCGCCATGCCCGAGTTCGTGGTCCAGCGCATCATCGATGCGCTCAACTCGCAGCGCAAATCGCTCAACGGCTCGAGGGTCCACATCATCGGCGTGGCCTACAAGCGCGATGTCAACGACCTGCGTGAATCGCCGGCGCTCGAGGTGCTCGAGCTGCTGGCACGCCGCGGCGCCCAGGTGTCGTACACCGACCCGTACGTGCCCGAGTTCAAGCACGGCCATCTCGACCTGAAGAGCGTCGACGAAAAGACGATGCACGAGGGCGTCGATTGCGGCGTCATCGTCACCGACCACAAAGTGTTCGACTACGCGGCGATGGTCAACCGGTTTCCGCTGCTGGTCGACACGCGCAACGCCTTGAAGGGCGTGAGGCGCGACCACGTGTTCCGCCTGTAATGCAGTTCACGCCGTCGCGCATTCCGGGCGCGTGGGTGATCGACATCTCGCCGATCCGCGACCAGCGCGGGTTCTTCGCGATGACCTGGCTGCCTGAGGAGTTCCGCAAGCACGGCATCGAGCCGGTGCTCGCGCAGTGCAACCTCGCGTTCAACGACCAGCGCGGCACGCTGCGCGGCATGCACTTCCAGAAATCGCCGCACGCGCAGGCCAAGATCGTCAGGGCCACCCGCGGCGCGCTGCTGGATGTGATCGTCGATCTTCGCCCCGAATCTCCGACCTATCGTCAATGGGATGCGGTGGAGCTCACCGCCGACAACCACCGCATGCTCTACATGCCGGAGGGCATCGCGCATGGCTATCTCACGCTGACCGACGATGTGGAGGCCTACTACCACGCGTCGGCACCGTGGGCGCCGCAAGCGGAGTCGGGAGTGCGGTGGAACGATCCCGCGTTCGGGATTAGCTGGCCGTTTGAGCCGGTGCTGATTTCGGAGAAAGACCGGAACTGGCCACTGCTGCCGTAACGGCGTCGAACACTTCGTCCACCGTAATCGACTGCATACAGACGTTGTTGGTGCACGGCGAAAGCCGGTGATTGAACACGCTCACGCACGGGCTGCAGGCGAGCTCCTTCCAGATCACCGTCGACGAGGACAGCGGGCCGAACAGGCGCGGGGTCTCCGGGCCGAACAACACGACGGCGTGCACCGGCGTCAACGAGGCAAAGTGCCCAGGGCCGCTGTCGTTGGTGACGAGCACGTCGGCCAGGCTGTACAGCGTCAGCAGCTCCGGAAGAGATGTTTCTCCGGCCACCGAGACCACGCGCGGCGAGCCGAGGCCGCGGCACAGCGCTTCCGCCGCGGCGCGCTCCGACGCTGCGCCGGTGAGCACCACCAGCGCGTTCGGGTAGGCCGCGAGCACGCGCTCGGCCAGCACCTGGAATCGTTCGGTCGGCCACTTGCGCAGCGGCAGCAGGTCGCTGGCGTTGGGATTGAGAATCACGATCGGCCGGGCGGTGGCGCCGCCGACGCGCGCGCGCATCCGTTCCAGTTCCGCCGGACGCGGGACGAAGCGTGGCGGCTCGCCCACGGCGTCGGCGCGAATGTCGTCGATCGGGACCTTCAGCAACGGCTCATCGTCGTGACTTCTGAACAACGCCGCCACCAGGATCAAGTACTGCACCGAGATGTGCAGGTGGGGCAGGAATTGGACGCGATGCGTCATCAGGTCGCCGCGGTACGGCAGCTCGCCGGTGAAGCGGTGCAGTCCCACGCGATTCCTGGCGCCCGACAGAAACGCGAAGATCGCCGACGCCCGCGAAAAGAACTCCATATCGATGACGCTGTCGATCCGGTGCGGCCGGACATACCAGGCGGCGCGCAGGAAGTCGGCGAGGAACGGGGCCAGCGCGCGATCGCGAATCGAGAGGATATTCCGCGCCGGTACCGTCTCGAGCACGTCGAGGATGGCGCGGTTGCTCTCGAAGACGCAGAAGAACACGTTGTCGCGCCCGACTTCGCGCACCGCGAGGCGGATCGCGTCCTGGGCCAGCACGGTGGCGCCCTGCTCGATGAATTTCAGGAATAGGACCTTCTGGGGTCGTGCAGGGGCTTGCCGCGCCGAAGCCGCGATATTCGCCAGGCGGCGAAGGCGGGTCAGGAACGCACAGGCCGGAATGCCCAGCCAGTAGTCGAGGAAGCGGATGGTGGTTGCGCGCACTCGGTGTCTAATCGGTGTTCAATCAGTGGCCGATCACTCCGTGCAAGGGACTGCTGGCCGAGGCGTAGGATTTCTTCGGGATGCGGCCGGCCAGGTAGGCCAGCCGGCCGGCTTCCACGGCGAGGCGCATCGCCCTTGCCATGGCCACCGGATCCTGCGCGCCGGCAATGGCGGTGTTCATCAGCACGCCGTCGGCGCCAAGCTCCATGGCCACCGCGGCATCCGAGGCGGTGCCCACACCGGCGTCGACGATCACCGGCACCTTCGCCTGCTCCTTGATGATCCGAATGTTGTTGGGATTCTGAATCCCCAGGCCTGAGCCGATCGGCGCACCCAGCGGCATCACCGCGGCCGCGCCGGCATCGGCCAGCTTGCGGCACATCACCGGATCGTCGTTGGTGTATGGGAGCACGACGAAGCCGTCCTTCACCAGCACGCGCGTGGCTTCCAGCAAGCCCTCGTTGTCAGGAAACAGCGTCTGCTCGTCGCCAATCACTTCCAGCTTCACCCAGTTCGACATGCCGGCTTCGCGTCCGAGGTGCGCGGTGCGAATGGCGTCCTGCGCGGTGTAACAGGCCGCCGTGTTCGGCAGCAGGAAAATCTTGGAGGTGTCGATGTAATCGAGCAGCGATTCGGTCTTGCGCGAGATGTCGACGCGGCGAACGGCCACCGTGACCATGTCGGTGCCCGACGCTTCATGCGCCGCCCTCATGATCGAATGGGATGGGTATTTGCCGGTCCCGACAATCAGGCGGGACTTGAATACGCGCCCGGCAATCATCAATGAATCAGTCATTCTGCAATCTGCAATCGACGATTAATCATCAATCTGCAATCTGCAACCCGCAATCCTTCAACCGCCACCCACGAAATTGACGATTTCCACTTCGTCGCCATCCTTGATGACCGACGAGTCGTACGCGGCCTTTTTGACGACGGCGAGGTTGAGCTCGACGGCGACGCGCCGCGCGTCGATGTCGAGTTGCCGCAGCAGCGCGCTGACGCTCACCGGCGCGGCGAGCTCGTGCTTATCACCATTCAGCGTGATGGTCATGCCAGTACGAGATGATCGTACCACAACGGTATAATTGGCAATTGTCCATGTCCCGAATGTCCGGCCCTGATACTGCACTGGGCCTCAACGGTTTTACGTTTGCCGATCTGCATCGGCCGGCCCGCCTGCGCGAGCTCTACGTCCGCTTCGTCGGGCAGGTGAAAGCCACGGAGCCCGACCTGTGGGCGCAGTGGGAACAGTATCGCGAAGTGCCCGAATCGTTCGGGGCGGTGGCGCGCAGCAACCTGATTGTCGCGATGGCGCCGCACGTGAGCCGCTTCGTCAGCGTGCTGTTCAGTGTCGGCCCCGATGTGGCAGCCCTCATTGCGCAGACGCGGGCCTACGACATTCTCTTCCGGTTCAAGATCGACTTCGTCCGCCGCCGCGCGCTGCCGCTGCTCAAAGCCGGTGCGCACGTTGAGGCGACCGCCGAAGACCATGCCTTGGTTGAACGTGTCACTGCTTCCCCTGATCCGGAAATGGCCCTCGCCGCCTACGGTTGTTCGCTGCTCGATCGCGAAACGACCGACAAAGCGGGTGCCGCCGCCGAGATCGAATCGCTGAAGCGATGGTGCGCGGCCCACGTGCACGATCCACGGTTCAAGACCTGGGTGGTCTTCCGCTTCCCCGAAAATCTCGACTACGACCATCTCGTCCAGGTGCGGCGTCCCAATCCGGCGCTGCCGGAGCAGATCTTCGGGCCGGATGAGAAGTTGCGGCGCCGCGAGGGATTCCAGCTCACCGACCAACGCTACTCACGCCGTGAGGTGATGAGCGAGATTCACTACTGCGTGCTGTGCCACGAGCGCGACAAGGACACCTGCTCGAAGGGGATTCGCGACAAGGACGGCAAGGTCGCCACCAATCCGCTCGGCATTCCGCTGCCGGGGTGCCCGCTCGACGAGAAGATCTCCGAGATGCACCTGGTGCGCAAGCGCGGCGATGCCATCGGCGCGCTGGCAATCGTCGTGGTCGACAACCCGATGGTCCCGGGCACGGGCCACCGCATCTGCAACGACTGCATGAAGGCCTGCATCTACCAGAAGCAGGAGCCGGTCAACATTCCGCAGATCGAGACGGGCGTCCTGACCGACGTGCTGCAGATGCCGTGGGGCGTCGAGATCTACGGCCTGCTCACGCGCTGGAACCCGCTCAACCTCGAGCGCCCGTACGCGCTCGAGTACAACGGCAAGAACGTGCTGGTGGTCGGCCTCGGCCCCGCCGGCTATACGCTCGCGCATTACCTCCTGAACGAGGGCTTCGGCGTGGTGGCGATCGATGGCCTGAAGATCGAGCCGTTGCCCGAGGACATTACGGGGAGCCTGAGCCTGTCGCGCCGAAGCAGCGCGAAGGCGGACCGGAGCGAAGCGAAGGCGGACCGCGGCGCACCGCGCCCAATCCGCGACTGGAGCGAGATCTACCGTCCGCTCGATCAGCGCGTGCTCGAGGGGTTCGGCGGCGTCTCCGAGTACGGCATCACCGTCCGTTGGGACAAGAACTTCCTGACGCTGATTCACCTGACGCTGGCGCGGCGCGACAAGCTGCGCATCTACGGCGGCGTGCGTTTCGGCGGCGCCCTGCCGATGGACGAGGCGTGGGCGATGGGCATCGATCACATCGCCATTGCCGCCGGCGCCGGACGGCCGACGATCATCGACATCAAGAACAACCTGATTCGCGGCATCCGCAAGGCCAGCGACTTCCTGATGGCGCTGCAACTGACCGGCGCGTTCAAGAAGGACGCGCTGTCGAACCTGCAGGCCCGCTTACCGGCAGTGGTGATTGGCGGCGGCCTCACCGGCGTCGATACCGCCACCGAGCTGATGGCCTACTACCCGATCCAGGTGGAGAAGATCCTCGAGCGCCACGACGCGCTGGTGCGCGACCTCGGCGAAGCGCGCGTGCGCGGGATGATGGACGCCGAAGAGCTCGGCATCCTCGACGAGTTCCGGTCGCATGGCGTCGCCGTCAAGGCGGAGCGCGCGCGGGCGGCCGCCACCGGCGAGAAGCCGAACTTCATCGACATGATCCGCGGCTGGGGCGGCGTCACGCTCGCGTATCGCAAGCGCCTCCAGGATGCGCCCGCGTACCGGTTGAATCACGAGGAAGTGACGAAGGCGCTCGAAGAGGGCATCTCGGTTACCGAGAACATGAACCCGGTCGAAGCGGTCCCGGACGAGTACGGTCACGTGACGGCGATGGTGTTCACCCGCGCCGACGGATCGTCGATCGAGTTGCCGGCCCGGACCGTGCTCGTGGCGGCGGGCACCTCGCCCAACGTCACCTACGAAAAGGAACACCCCGGCTCGTTCTCGCTCGACAGCAAACAGAAGTTCTTCAAGGGCTTTCGGGCGGTGAGGAACGGATCGCAATACGAACTGCAGCCCGATCCGAACGGGTTCTTCACCTCTCACGACACTGACGGCAAGTTCGTGACCTACTACGGCGACAACCATCCGCGCTACAACGGCAACGTCGTGAAGGCGATGGCGTCGGCGAAGCATGGCTACCCGCACGTTGCCGAGTTGTTCGCAGATCACATTGCTGCGCTCAATCCCGCCGAGCAGCCGCAACGCGAGCGCGCCTGGGACACGCTGGGCGCGGCGCTCGACGACCAGCTGCTCGCGCGGGTCGAGCGCGTGGTGCGGCTGACGCCGACCATCGTCGAAGTGATCGTCCGCGCTCCCGCGGCGGCGCGGCACTTCCATCCCGGGCAGTTTTACCGGTTGCAGAACTTCGAGCGGCTGAGTCCGCACGTGCACCTGGACGATCACATCTCCTCGCTGCTGATGGAGGGGATCGCGCTCACCGGTGCGTGGGTCGACGCGGAGAAGGGCCTGCTGTCGCTGATCACGCTCGAGATGGGCGTGTCGAGCCGGCTGTGCGCGTACTTGAAGCCGGGCGAGCCGGTGGTGGTGATGGGGCCCACCGGTACGCCGACGGAAATTCCCAAAGGCTCCGCCGTGCTGCTCGCGGGCGGCGGCCTTGGTAACGCCGTGTTGTTCTCGATCGCCAAGGCGCTGAAGGCGCAGGGCAACCGCGTGCTCTATTTCGCCGGCTACAGAAACGGCGCCGACCTGTTCAAGCGCGAAGAGATCGAGGCCGGCACCCACCAGGTGATCTGGTCCACCGACATGGGCGACCCGATCGTGCCCGAGCGCCCGCAGGACGCGCATTTCCGCGGCAACATCGTCCAGGCGATGGTGGCGTATGCCGAGGGGAGGCTGGGGCCTCAGGCCGTCAACATGTCCGACGCCACGCGCATCATCGCGATCGGGTCGGATCGCATGATGAACGCCGTGCGTCTCGCGCGCCACGGCGCGCTGCAACCGCACCTCAATCCGCGGCACGTCGGCATCGGCAGCATCAACTCGCCGATGCAATGCATGATGAAGGAAGTGTGCGCGCAGTGCCTGCAGCGCCACGTCGATCCCGCGACCGGCAAGGAGGAATTCATCTTCTCCTGCTACAACCAGGACCAGGAGCTCGATCGCGTCGACTTCAACAACCTGCAGGCCCGGCTGCGGCAGAACAGCGTCCAGGAAAAGCTCTCCAACCTGTGGTTCGTGCACCTGCTCGATCAGGCTGAATCGGAGCTCGTTCACGTATAGAATGCGAGGGCCCGAAGGCATTTCTGCCTTCTGCCTCTTGCATTCTGCCTTCATGTTATCGCCCGGAGCCCGCATCGACGACCGATACGAGATCATCGATGCCCTTGGCTCCGGCGGCATGGGCCACGTCTACCGCGCCCGCCGGTTCAGGCTCGGCGACGAAGTGGCGATCAAGGTGATGCAGGCGACCGCCGACACGCCGCCGGAAATGCGCGAGCGGTTTCTCCGCGAGAGCCGCGCCTGCGCCCAGCTCCGCCACCCGAACATCGTCGGCCTGCTCGACTTCGGCTTCGACGGCGCCAACCAGCCCTACATGGTGATGGAGCTGCTGAGCGGCCCGAGCCTGCGCGAGGAGATCGATCTCGAGGCGCCGATGTCACCGGCGCGCGTGGCGTCGATTCTTGGTCCCGTCGGCGCCGCATTGCAGCTCGCGCACGATCGCGGCATCACGCATCGCGATCTGAAGCCGGCCAACATCGTCGCGCACCGCTACGAGTCGGGGGAGCGCGTCTACAAGGTGATTGATTTCGGACTGGCGGCGATGAAGGCCACCAACGATCAGACCCGCCTCACCGATCCGCAGTTCTTCCTGGGCACGCTGGCCTACGCCGCGCCGGAGCAGATGCGTGGTGAGGAGGTCACGCCTGCCACCGACGTCTACGCGCTGGGGGTGATCGCCTATGAGATGTTGACCGGCGCGCGTCCGCACGACGCCGCGAACCAGGCGACGTTGATCACGCAGGCGTTGACGCAAAGTCCCGTCAGTCCGGCGGCCCGCCGCGGCGATCTGCCCGCCGCTGTGGATGGCGCGGTGATGCGCGCCCTGGATAAAGAGCCTGGCATGCGTTGGAAGTCGGTGGCGGAGTTCGTGGATGCACTTGCTGCCGCCGCTGGTCCAAGCGATGGCAGTGTGGTGTCCGGCATAAGCCGGATAGCTCCGCAGGATACCGGCCTGCTCGCAAAGTACGAGTTGGGTCCGCTGTTGGGCCGTGGCCGTCTCGGCAGCCTCGTCTACACCGGCAACCATCGCGCCCTCGGCGTCGAAGTGGCGATCCGCGTGCTCAAGCGCGACGAGCAACCGAACTGGGACGTCGTTCGCGCGCGGTTCCTGCTCGAAGCGCGTACGCTGCAGGTCTCGCATCCGAGTCTCCTGCAGGTCCGCGACTTCGCCGAAGACGATCGCGCGGTGTATGTGGTCACGGATCTCATCAAAGGGCCGAGCCTTCGCCAGGCCATGGCCGAGGCCGGCCCCTTGCCGTGGCCGCGGGCCGCGAATCTGCTCGATCAGGCGTTGAGCGCCGTCGGCGCGCTGAATCGCAAGGGTGGTTTCATCTGCGGCGTCAATCCAGACATGATCCGCCTTCGCGCTCCGGAGCCTGGAAGCGCCACGGCGGACAAGTCCGCGCACTCGCACGGCGAAACCCTCGTCATGACGACGTCCGGCATTCGCTCGGTGCAGGATGTGCTGGCGACGATGCGTGAGCAGGAGCTGAGAGGGCAGGAAGCCAGCGAGCAGGAGCTTCCGTACGTTGCGGCGGAAATCCTGATGGGCGGCGCGCCGAACACGCGCGCCGACGTCTTCACCATCGGCGTGCTGGCGTATCAGATGGTGACCGGCAAGTTGCCATTCAAGGCGGCGTCGTTGCCTGAGTTGATGGGGCAGATGCTGCAAGCCAAGCCGGTGGCGCCCGCGAGCCGTGCCGCCGATCTGCCGGCGAGTGTCAGCGACGCGATCCTGCGCGCGATCGACGGAATGCCCGCCAACCGGTTCGCGTCCGCGGATGAATTCGCCGACTCTTTGCGATGACCGATCCCCTCGGCCATCCTGGACGCGCACTGTATTACCCGATTGTGATTGCGGTGGTGTTGCACACCGGGCTGGCGATCGCCGTACCGCCACGCTTTGAGGTCGACTCCGCCATCTACCAGGCCCAAGCCGAAGGGCTCGTGGCGCACGGCGCATCGCTTGACCCGAACGGGCAACCGGAAACGAGGGTGCCGCCAGGGTATCCATTATTCGTGGCGGCGTTCCTGGTGGCCGGTCTTGGCTACGAAGGCACGATCGTGGCGCAACACGCGATCTGGATCGCGCTGGTGGCGGCCGTGGTGTGGCTGGTGTGGCGCGCTTCTCGCCGATCCAGCGCGGCGGTGACCGCCGGCGTCATTACCGCACTCGATCTCCCCGGCGTCCAAAGCTCCCTGACCGTGTTGAGCGAAACGCTGGCCGCCGCCCTGCTGCTCGCCGCGGTGGTGTGCACCCTCATGGCCATTCGATCAACCGCCGCGAGGTCGGCGGCGTGGTGGTCGATCGCAGCCGGCGGGCTCGCCGGCATGACGGCGCTGGTCCGGCCCATCGCCATGCTCCTCGGCCTGCCGCTCGCGATCGCCATCGTCGCTGCCGCGGATCGCCGAAGGCGCTTCGCGGGCGCTGCGGCGCTACTGGCCGCGTCGCTGGTGCTGCCGGGCCTGTGGACGCTGCGAAACGCGCGCGAGGCCGGCGTGGCCACCATGAGCTCCCTCGGCGGGATCAACCTTCTGTACTTCCGCGCCGCGGGAACGCTGGCCATTCGCGATCCGGGAGGCATCGAGGCCAACCTGCTTCGGCGCCGCGAGGAGCTCGAACAGCGCGCCTGCCGGCAGCTCGAGGCCGATTACCAGCGGCCGTGTGCGAGCTTGTCGTGGGCCGAGCGGTCGGGCCAGTACGCGGCCACGGCGCTGCCGGTGATTCTTGGCGATCCGATCGCCACGGGCCGCCAGGCGGCGCGAGGGCTCGCGATGATCGTGTTTGGCGGCGGCGCGAGTTTGTTGTCCGAGCTGACCGGGATCAGCGAACGGGCGGCGAGGGGGTGGTGTCTCGTCTATACCGTGCCGCTGGCCGTGCTGGCGGTTGCGGGCATTCCATACTGGTGGCGACGCGACCGCGAAGTGGCGTGGCTGGCGGTGCTGGTGATCGCGTACATGTTTGGCATGGCGCTGGGCGCCGAAGCCTACTCGCGTTTTCGCGTCCCGGTAATCGCGCTTTACGCGATCCTGTGTGGCGGCGGCGTCGCGTGGCTGCGTGACTCTACACCCCATCGCGCAAAGTCCGCGCGATGGGGACCCCGCGTGCGCGAGTCGAAGGAACGATTGACTTCCTGAACAACTTGCTTCATCTTGAAGTCGATCGATGCCTGACTTGCCACTCGATCCGCCGAAAGAACGGCCGCCGCGCGGCCAGGCGATCGTCGTGACCGCGGAGAACGAGCGCGCGCCCCAGCATTACGGGCGGCGAGACATTCTCGCGATGTATCCGGCCCTTCGCCTCGATCACCTTCGCTATCTCGAAAAGTGCGGTCTCATCAAACCGGTTTCCAGGGACCACCACGAGAGTTTTTTCGGCTTCGGCGATCTCACCGCGCTGCGGCAGATCGCCGGTGAGCTGCAGCAGGGGGCCCCGTTCCGCGCCGTGGTCCGTAACCTGCAGGCGTCGCGAACCGGACAGCTCGCGTTCGACTTCCGTCTCGAAGCGCAGCCGGCGCGCATCATCGAACTGAAGCCAAGAACCCCCTCGAACCAAACCCCTGGAACCTCTGGAACCAATGGCACCTTTGGACCCCTTGGAGCCGAGCTGAGCCAGGCCGAGCAGTATTTCCTGATGGGCTCGCTGCTCGATGACGGCACGCCCGAGCGCATCGAGGAGGCCGTTACGGCGTATCGCCGCGCCCTCGATCACGATCCGGATCTCGTCGCGGCACTGATCAACCTGGCGAACATCCGCTACTCGCGCGATGAATTGGCCGAGGCGCAGGCGTTGTACGAGCGCGCCATCGCCCTCGACTCGTCGTACTTCGAAGCGCATTTCAATCTCGGCAACATCCATCACGATCACGCCCGCTATGCCGACGCCGAAGCGTCGTATCGCCACGCGCTGTCGCTCAACCACAGCTATCCGGACGCGCATTTCTATCTTGCCGTGACGCTCGAGAAAATGGGTCGCTCGGTTGATGCCCGCACGCACTGGCGCACCTACGAGCGCCTGGCGCCGCAAGGAGAGTGGGTCGAGCTCGCCAAGGAATTCTCGGATTGACGCGGCGGGCGGCCCCGTTGCTGCTCCTCGCACTGGCGTCCTTTTTTTATCTCTGGCGGATCGGGTCGGCGCCTGTCGCCCTTGCCTCCGACGAAGTCATCATCGCCAACGATGCCCACGCCCTGGCCACGACCGGCCGCAATCTCGACGGCGTGTTTCTGCCGCTGTACTTCTACATTCCGCTGAGCGCGAGCTGGTTCATGCCGGCCATCTACTACCTGACCGCGTTGGGGCTTCAGGTGGCGCCGCTCGCGGAATGGTCGATTCGCGCGCCGACCGCGCTGGTGGGTGTGGCGAACATTGCGCTGACCTATCTCGCCGGCCGCCGGCTGCTGGGCGACCGCCGATGGGGACTCGTGGCGGCGCTGGCCATCGCCTGCGCCCCGGCGCACTTCATGCTGAGCCGCTACGCGGTTGATTACATTTATCCGATTCCGTTTGCGCTGACCTGGCTGCTGTGCCTGTTAATCGCGGTCGAGCCGGGACGGTCGCGCGGGTGGTTTGTGGCCGCGGGTCTGATCCTGGGCGCCGGATGGTACAGCTACATCTCGGCCATCCTGCTCATGCCGCTCCTGACGGTGCTGACGCTGGTCTTCGTCGTGATGAAGCGGCGCACCTGGCGCGACGCGGCCGCCGTGGCCGCCGGATTCGGCCTTCCGCTCATCCCGTTTGTCGCCTGGTGGGTGGCTCACCCTTCGGCGTTCCACGACACCGCCGTCCGTTACGGTCTGGCGAGCCCGAATCAGACCGACACGATCTCCGCCGTGTCGCAGGGGCTGGACCTTGGCGTCGTCGCCGGACGGCACGTGCAGTTCTTCACCCCGGAATTCCTGTTTCGCACCGGCGACACGTACTTGCCGTTCTCAACGCGAAATGACGGCGTGTTTCCGATGGCCGCGGCGCTGCTGATCGCCGTTGCGTTGTACGACATTGCGCGCACCCGTACCCCCGAGAAGCTGCTGGTGCTGATGGCGTTTCTCGTGGGACCGCTGGGCGCGGCACTCCTGCCGGATGAGGGCGCGATTCGCCGCGCCACGATCATGATTCCGTTCGGCGCGTTGCTGGCCGCTATTGGCGCCGCGCGCACGGCCGCCATCGATCGGGTGCCATCGCTGCCGCTGGTGGCCACGGTGGCGGGCTCGCTCGCGCTGATGGTGGGTGGCGCGTATGCCGGCTGGATCGCGGTGGCGCAGCAGCGCGTCACGCAGAGCGGATTGCAGTTACTCGCGGCCGGCGCGTCGATGCTCGGCCTGGCCGTCATGGCCCGGCGCATGCGGCACGGTCAGGCGGTGGTCGTGGTGGCGATCATGGCCACCGCATTACAGTTCGCGGTACTCCAGCATCACTATCATGGGGCCTATCTCATCCGCTCCGCGCCCTGGCTCAATGGCAACCTTCGCGGCGCGCTGACGACGTTGATGGAGGAGGCCGAGCGGCGGCCGGCGTCGACGGTGTACTTCGCGATCATGCGCAACCGTCTGGGCCGCTGGGATCTCAAGAATCGCTGGACGCCCGCCTACTGGCGGTTCTATGTGACCAAGCACCACCGGCAGGACCTGCTTGCCCGTACCGTGTTCCTGACCCCCGCCGACAACATCGAGTCGTTGCCCGTTGGCAGCCTCGTCTTGAGCAACACCGAATCTCCAGAGGTGGAACAGGCGCTTCGTGCCTCGGCAATCACGCTGGCGGAGATCCCCGAGCTCGACCGCGAAGCGTTCTACACGGTGCTGTTACGGTGATCAGAATCATCCTGCCGCCATTCGCGGGATGTTGCGCGAACTGGTGAAGTCGCCGCCATCGCGATAAACCGGGCATTCCGGTGCAACGGAATTCGCCAGCGCCGTTTTGCACGGTTTTATTTGGGCGAGGCGTCGCCACATCGACAGGCTTTGCCGGTCTAAAGGCGAAAGCCCGCTGGTCTTGTGCAGCGTCTTGGGGTACCGTTCCCCTGCTCCCCCCGGCAAAGGTCCCCCCGATGCCCTCGGATGCGTTGAAGGCCGTGGCGCGTTCGCACGCGGCGAAAATTGTCTCAGGTGAAGTCTCGCCGAGCGATGGCGCGCGGGCGATTTGGACCGACGTCTTTTACCACCTGGAACCCGGCGATCATTTTGCCGACGGCTTTGTGTTCTGGGGCTACGAGATCGATACCGCCGAAACCGATGCGCGGCGCTGGTTCTGCGAAGCGGCGGTCCTCAACCTGGCAAGACGACTGGTGCAGGAAGAAAACGGCGCCTCCGCTGGGCCCATCCGCCGCGGCCGGGTCACGCTCGACGACCTCGCCGCCCTCCAGTGGCTGGAGCCGTGGCGCGCGGTCGTCTCCGGTCTCGAGGTCGAGCTCAAGAACGAACTCGGCAATGGCCACCCGCTCTTCGGGCAGAAAGCCATCTCGGTGGCGCGGCGGTTCGATACCGACGACGTGCTGTTCCTGCTGCTCGAGCATTCATCACCGCTGGCCGTGGTGCACCTCACCTGGACCGGCCGCACCGAGCGGAACAGCCAGTGGCCGCACACCATGTTTTATGGCTCGATGGATGACTTCGTGGACCGCTGCATGAAGCCCGATCACGACGAATACACGGGGTCGTCGTAGCGAGGCTTCGCCTCGCGCCTGCATCGTTGCCACCGATGAGCCACCGATTGATCGGCGTCTAATCTGTGTAAATCGGTGTCTAGTAGCGGAAGCGCCAGTCGTCGCCGGGGAGGCCGGCGGGCTGTTCTTCGCGCTTCCGTGGCATCCGCTTCGCCTTGTAGAGCGCGCAGTCCGTGCACCACGAATCGGCGCTAAAGCCTTCTTTGCCGGCCATCGGCAGCACGTCGCGATGCGTGCAGTGATCGGGTACGCCGTCTTCGGCTGCTTTGCGCCAGCGGCACGACAGGAAACGTGTGACCGACGGTGAGTTGTTATCGGGCGCGGATTCCAATGGCCTTCTCCACAGCGGCCCACGACCGCTGTTCATTCGGCGACACCTGCGTCACCGCGTGCCCCGACGCCCCGGACCGGCCCGTGCGCCCCACACGGTGCACGTAGGTGTCCGGCGAATCCGGCACTTCGAAATTCACGACGTGCGCGATGCCCTCGATGTCGAGGCCGCGCGCGGCGATGTCGGTGGCCACCAGCACGGGATGCTTGCCCGAGCGGAACCCTTCCACCGCCGATAACCGTTCCTGCTGCGAGCGATCGGCGTGCAGCGCCGCGGCCTTGATGCTCTTGGCCACCAGGTGCCGCGCCACCCGATCGGCGCCGATCTTGGTCCGCACGAACACCAGCACCGGACCATCGGCGTCGCGCTTGGCAAACGACGCCAGCCAGTCGATCTTCGCGCCCGACTCGACGTCCACCTTCTGGTGGTCGATCGTGCGCGCCGCGCCGCCTTGCGCGCCCACCTGCACGTAGCGCGGCGACCTCAGCATCTGCTTCGCCATCGTCTGGATCTCTCCAGGCAGCGTCGCGGAGAACAGCAGCGTCTGGCGATCCGGCGGCAGCGAAGTCATGATCTTCTGCACGTCGGGCCAGAAGCCCATGTCCATCATGCGATCCGCTTCGTCCAGCACCAGCACCTGCACCCGGACGAAGTCGGTGTTGCTGTGCCGCATGTGATCCATCAACCGGCCCGGCGTGGCCACGACGATGTCGACGCCGGCTTGCAGCGCGCGCTCCTGCGGGCCCATCTCGACGCCGCCGAACACCGCCGCCGAGGTCACCGGCGTGTGATACGTCAGGCCCACCAGCGAATCCTCGATTTGCACGGCCAGCTCGCGCGTCGGCGCGAGGATCAGCGCGCGTGTGTAATTCTCGCGCGCCGGATCGCCGTAGCCCGGCGTCTCGCTCAGCAGCCGCTCGATGATCGGCGCCGCGAACGCGAGCGTCTTGCCCGTGCCCGTCTCCGCACAGGCCACCACGTCGTGGCCATCGAGCGCCACCGGGATCACCGCGCCCTGGACCGGGCGAGTGCCCTCGAAGCCGAGCGAATGAAAGCCCGCCTCGAGACGCGAGTCGAAGCCCATCGAGTCAAACGGAATCGGCGGCGCATCGACGTCGACGACGTCCCACGGCAGGTCCGGCGGCGGCGCCGAAGGACGGGACGAAAAAGATTGCGAAGGCCCGCGGCGGCCGCCTCGGCCACCCCCAGCAGGGCGGCGTCGGCCTTGCCGGCGCGGAGACGCTGTGTGTGAGTTCAAGTTGCCACGTCTAATCGGTGTCCAATCGGTGTCAATCGGTGGCCCGCAATCCGTGTCTAATCGGTGTCAATCGGTGGCCCGCAATCCGTGTCTAATCGGTGTCAATCGGTGGTCTAGCGGGCGCGGAAGGTGATGATGCCGCGCTGCGGATCGTAGGGGGAGATGCCGACTGTGACCCGGTCGCCGGGAACCACCTTGATGCGGAATCGCCGCATGCGTCCGCTCAACTGCGCGAGAACTTCGTGTCCGGCGTCTACCTGCACACGGTAGAGGCCACCGCTGTGCACCGCGACGACGGTGCCTTGCATGTCAATCAGATCGTCTTTGCTCATTCAATAGGGGCTTGGGACCTGGGGCTTGGGGCTTGGGCTCGCTCGAGTGCATCTCGAGCTCAGATCCCAGCAGTCCGCGCAGCAAGTCCGCTGCCAACTGCCGATTGTGTCACGTGCCGGGCGTGATAGGCAAATCACGTACCGCCTGCTCGACTTGCTTCGCCAATTCCGCGTAATTGTCGCCAGTTAAACGCATTGGCCGTCCGAAGGTAACCGAAACCCGCCCTGGACGCGCCATCTTCCAGCTCGTGTGCAACACGCGATCGATGCCCTCGAGCCGGACCGGGACGACAGGCAACCCGAGGCGCGAGCCGATCATGCCGATGCCGCCACGGAAGGGTTTGATCTCACCCGTATCCGTCCGGATGCCTTCCGGAAAGATGAGCACCGAGTAGCCCGCGCCCGTGACCTCGCCGATGTAGCGCAACGTTTGGCGGGCCCCCGCCTCGCGTTGCGGCAGTGGGAACGTGTTGAAGAAAAACGCGGCGAGGTAGTAGTTCAGCCGGTTGGTGAACACCTGCCGCCGCGAAAACCCTTCCGGGAAGAAGTGCGCCTTGAAAAATTCCTTGGCCATCGCCGGCGCCATGCGCGCGCGCCACGGGCCCGGAAGCACCGACAGCATCACCGGCACGTCCAGGTGGCTTTGATGGTTGGCCGCGAACACCACCGGGCCGCTGATCTGGTCGAGGTTCTCCAACCCGCGCACCTGCGCCCATGCGAACAGCCGCGCGATCGGCAGGATCCACGTGAACTGGCTCGCGCGCCTGATTATTCGTACCGGCCACGTGCGATTCCACGACGGGAAATCCACCGGCTCCAACACGTCGGCCTGCTCCGGTGCGGCGGCAACAAGCGTTCGCAATTCGTCCAGCGTCTGTGCGCCGGCGAATTTCGTTTCGTCGATGCGGGTCTGAAACTGATCTTCGAGCGCGACCATCAGCTCGACGCGCTCGAGCGAGCTGAGCCCGAGGCCTTCGATCGACGTGCCGCCATCGAGCGCGCGCCCGCCGGCAAATTTCGCGAGCAGGGCCTGCAGCGGATCGTCAGTGGCGCCTGCCGCCGACGGCGACGCGCCGGATTTGACCCATTCCTTGATGGCCGCGCGCTTGAGTTTCTTGGTGCCCTCGGTGCGCGGCAATGGACCGTGGGTCCAGATCGAGAAGCTGCGAATCCGCTGGTGATCGGCGAGACGGGCGTTGGCTTCGCGAGTGACGGCTTCTGCGTCCGTTCCTGGATTCAGGACGAGAACGGCGTGAACGCGCTCCGTCGCGCTATCAATCGCACCAACCACCGCTGATTCGACGACGCCCTTCACACTGTTGATGGCGCGTTCCACATCGTCCGGAAAGACGTTGAGTCCTTCCGGCGTGACGATCATTTCCTTCTTGCGGCCCTTGATGAACAGCCGCCCCTGTTCATCCTTCTCGCCGATGTCGCCGGTGTGCAGCCAGCCGGCCGCATCAATTGTGCGGCCGGCTGCCGCGCCGAAGCTCGCGGAACTCGCAGAGCGAGCGGAGGCGGGCTCGTCCTGACCGTAGTACCCGGTGCTCACATTCTCGCCACGCACCAGGATTTCGCCGTCGTCGGCAATCTTGATCTCGACCCCGCCAATCGCGGTGCCCACCGATCCGGTGCTGGTCTTGAACGGATGATTGAGCGTGACGATCGGCGCGGTTTCGGTGAGGCCGTAGCCCTGGATCACCACGAAGCCCAGACGCTTCCAGAAATCCTCGAGTGCGGATCCGAGCGGCGCCGCGCCGACGATGAACGCCCAGAACTTCAGGCCGAACATGCGATGGATGCGGCGGTAGCGCCACCATCGCGCGGGAATCGACAGGCCCGGAGGAGGATTCGCGGCAGCGGGATCGATCCGCAGCGCGTGTTCCTTCAACACGTCGAGGATCTTCGGCACGCACACGATCACCGAGATGCGCCATTCGCGCACGCGTCGCACGATGTCGTGCGGATTGAAGCTGCGCATGAACACCACGGTGCCGTCGATGAACGGCGGAATGTTCGTGGCCATCGACTGCCCGAACAAATGGCTGAGCGGCAGCAGATTCAGGAATCGGATCGGCTGAAACGGGCGCGCGTACTTTTTGTATTTGTCGATCTCACCCGCCACCGGCACGACGTTGGCGAGGATGTTGCGGTGCCGGATCACCACGCCCTTCGGCTCGGCGGTGGCACCCGACGTGAACACGATCTGCGCCACGTCGTCGCGATCGATCGGCACCGCGGGAATGGGGCCGTCGGCGTCCCAGTCAAGGTCGGCCAGTCGCCACACCGTCCCGATCGCCTCTGCGCCACCGACGTCGTCTCCCGCGAGGACGACGGCGGCGCCGACGATGGTACGGATGCGGTTGGCGAATTCGTGTGACGAACGGAAGTCGATGGGGACGGCCACCGCGCCGGCGAGCAGGATGCCCCAGTAGCACGCGATCCACTCGGGGCGGTTCTCGCCCCACAGCATCACCTTGTCGCCCTTGTGGACGCCGTGCGCCATCAGGCGCGCGGCAAAGCCGCGGGCGGCGCGCGTCACGTCCGCGTAGCTATGCCGCCGCACGCGGTAGCCGTCGTCATAGACGAGAAATTCGCCGCGGCGCTGTTCCAAAGATTGGAAGAGGTCAATTAGCGTTTTCAATTCCAGAATCTTCTCACTTCTCACTTCCGTCGCGCCGTAGCTCGCAAACCGGTTCGCGAGCGGAGGCGGACGCACTTCTGTACAATGGGTGATTGGTTCGTATCGGTACGGCGATGCATATCTTCTTAACCGGCGCTACCGGGTACATCGGGTCGGCGGTGCTCGGCGCGTTGATCAAGGGCGGCCACACGGTCACGGCCATGGCCCGGGATCCGGAAAAGGCGGAGCGGTTGGCGGCCACCGGCGCCACGCCCCTCGTCGCGGAGCTTGGCCTGCCCAAACGCTACCTCGCCGCGGTGAAGGCCGCCGACGCGGTGGTCTACGCGGCGTACGAGTCCTCGCCGCGCGGCGTGCAGCTCGAGAAGCAAACGCTCGAAACCATGCTCGGGGCACAAGCGCAGGCGAGCCAGGCCGACGGCAAGGTGCGCACCTTTATCTACACGTCAGGCATCTGGGTGGTGGGACGCTCGATCAAGGCCGCGGATGAGACGGCACCACTCGATCCGCCGCCGCACGTGGCGTGGCGGCCGGCGCACGAGGACCTCGTGTTGTCGGCATTCTCGGCCACGCTGCGCACCGTGGTGGTGCGGCCCGGCATCGTCTACGGCGGTGGGCGGGGGATTGTCTCGGACCTGATCAAGGATGCGCTCAACGGCCTGGTGCGCGTGGTGGGCCCCGGCAAGAACCGCTGGCCGCTGGTCTACGACCACGACCTGGGCGATCTCTACGTCAAGATTCTCGAGACGCCGACCGCGGCGGGGATCTTCCACGCCAACGACGAAGCGGACGAGCGCGTCAGCGACATCGTCGAAGCGATCGCCGCGCAAGTGCCGCAGAAACCCGATATCCGCTACATGCCGATGGCGGAGGCGCACAAGAAGTTCGGTACGTATGCGGACGCGCTGGCGCTCGATCAGAAGGTGCGCAGCCCCAAGGCGCGCGCCCTGGGCTGGGCGCCGACGCAGCCCGGCGTGATCAACAGCGTGGTGCGGCTGCTCGAGGAGTTTCGAAACACCCAGCGCGAAAGGAACGCGTGATATGCGCAAACTCACAGGTGTTGTCGTTGTCGCACTTTCGATGGCTTGCCAGTCGGCGCCGCCACCCCCGCCGGCACCGGTCGGTCCTGTTGAAGATTTGATCACCACCGGATCGATGACGGAGCACATCACGACGCTCGCGTCGGACGAGTTCGAGGGCCGCGCACCGGCGACGCCAGGCGGGGAGAAAACGCAGAACTATCTCGCCGAGCAGCTGAAGTCGATCGGCGTCGAGCCGGGAGCGCCGGACGGCACCTACTTTCAGCAGGTGCCGATCGTTGAATCGGTGGTCGACCGCAACTTCGTGCTGAGCGTGCCGGGCAACACCTACAGGTACTACGACGACGTGGTGGCGTTCTCCGGCGTGGAGCGCCCGCGCGTGCAGGTGCAGGGTGAGGTGGTGTTCGTCGGCCACGGCATCAACGCGCCCGAGCTGCAGTGGAACGACTACGCCGGCGCGAACGTGCGCAACAAGTGGGTGATGATCATGGTCAACGATCCGCCCGCGCCCGCCGACGAGCCGACGCTGTTCGGCGGCAACGCGCTCACGTATTACGGCCGCTGGACCTACAAGTTCGAGGAAGCCGCGCGCCAGGGAGCGGCCGGGGCGTTGCTGATTCACACCGACGAATCGGCGACGTATCCGTGGCAGGTGGTGCAGTCGTCCTGGAGTGGCACGCAGTACTCCTTGCCGCCGCAGGCGGGTGAGCCGGCGCTCGGCGTCAAGGCGTGGATCACCGACGCGGCCGCGAAAGATCTGGTTCGCCGCGGCGGCAGGAATCTCGACACTCTCCGCGAGGGTGCCGCGACGCGCGGCTTCAAGCCGGTGGCGCTGAACATTCGCGCCGCGGCCACGCTCAACCAGAAAGCCGCGCGCAAGACGTCCGCGAACGTGATCGGCGTGCTGAAGGGTGCGACGGAGGCCGACCACGCCGTGATCTACACCGCGCACTGGGATCATTTCGGGACGCGCGCGCCGCTGCCGACCGACCAGCCCGACACCGATCGCATCTATAACGGCGCCTACGACAACGCCTCCGGCGTGGCCGGCGTGCTCGAGATTGCCAAGGCGTTTGCGAAAGCGCCGCAGAAGCCGGGGCGGTCGATCTACTTCGCGTTCGTGACCGCGGAAGAGTCGGGACTGCTCGGGTCGGCGTATTTCGCGGCCAACCCGCCGATCCCGATGGACCAGGTCGCGGCCAACATCAACATCGACGGCGCGAATTATCTCGGCCCCACCACCGACATGGTGCAGCTGGGATCGGACCGCTCAACCCTGGGTCCGATGATCGAGGCCCTCCTGAAAGAGCGCAACCGCACGCTCGGCACCGATCAGCATCCCGAGCGCGGCTATTTCTTCCGCTCGGATCATTTCCCGTTCGCCAAGGCGGGCGTCCCGGCGCTGTCGCTGAGCGAGCCCACGCAGTTCACGGGACCGAGCGCGGCGGAGCTGAAGAAGAAGCAGGAAGAGTACAACGGCAAGGACTATCATCAGCCGAGCGACGAGTACGATCGGTCGTGGGATTTCAGCGGCGGCGTCGACGACCTGCGCGTGCTCGCGCAGTTGGGCTGGCGCATCGCCAACCAGGCCGAGCTGCCGAAGTACAACGAGGGAGATCAGTTTGCTCAAGTCAGGAAGAAATAACGATTAACGAAGAACGAATAACGAAATGCCTGATCACACAAGCGCCGTCGTTGACCAGTTCGTCACGCTCGATGAGATTCGCGCCGCCCGCGAGCGGATCAAGCCGGCAGCTCGATTCACGCCGCTGATTGAGGTGCTGGACCCAAGTCCCAAGTCCCAAGCCCCAAGCCCCAAGTCCCAAGCCCCAAGCCCCCTCTTCCTGAAGTGCGAAAACCTTCAGCCGATGGGCGCCTTCAAGATCCGCGGTGCTTACAACATGATCGCGCAGCTGCCGAAAGAGCAGCTCGATCGCGGTGTGATCACCTATTCATCCGGCAATCACGGCCAGGCGGTGGCGCTGGCCGCCCAGCAGCTTGGTGCCAAAGCGGTGATCGTGATGCCGACCACCGCGCCGCAGGTCAAGATCGACGGCTGCAAGTCGTACGGCGCCGAAGTGATCATGGAGGGCACCACCTCGCTCGATCGCCAGGCGCGCGCCGAGAAGGAATCGCGCGAGCGCGGGTTGACCATCGTGCCGCCGTTCGATCACAAGCAGATCATCACCGGCCAGGGAACGGTCGGCCTGGAGATCCTCGAGCAGTGCCCGGACGTCGGGACCGTATTCGTGCCGGCCGGCGGCGGCGGACTGGCCTCCGGCACGGGCGCGGCGATCAAGCAGATGAAGCCGTCGGTGCGCATCGTCGCCGTGGAACCGCTCGGCGCGCCGAAGATGACCAAGTCAATGGAAGCCGGCCAGCCGGTGACGCTGCCGTCCTCGAAGAGCATCGCCGACGGGTTGATGAACCTCAGGCCCGGCAACATCACGTTCGCCCACATCCAGAAATTCGTCGATGAAGTGGTCACCGTCGGCGAAGACGACATTGCCGAAACGGTGGCGTGGTTGTTCCGCAACGCGCGGCTGGTGGTCGAGCCGAGCGGCGCCGTGACCACGGCCGCCGCGAGGCTGGGATTAGGTCACGCGCACGGGAAGGTGGTTGCCATCGTCAGCGGCGGGAATGTGTCGCCTGAATCGTTCGCGGGCTATATTGCCAAGTGACTGAATTGCCAAATGACTGATTGAGAATCGACTGACTGTTTGGCGATTTCCGATTTTCCGATCGCCAATTCGATTCAGTCGATTGACGATCGCGAGATCGGCAACAGTCACTAAATCAGTCATTCGCCGAATTGGCAATGTGCCGGCCGGCAGCCGTGCGAGCGGAGTCGAGATCCGCAACCTGCCCGTCAAGCTGCAGCTCGTAAACCGCGCGCAAGATTGCCCCCATCCGCGGCCCCGGTTCCACGCCCATCTCGATCAAATGACGGCCCAGAAGAACAGGCTGCGGCGGTTTGTGTTCGACGCCGAGCGATCGCGCCCGTTCGATGAACCAGTCCATCGCCGAACAATCGAACTGACCCGCGCGGCCGTGGCAGTCGGCGCGGGCGAAGCG
>CAZEMI010000140.1:0-8598 GCA_964513235.1 uncultured Acidobacterium sp. | reverse complement strand
CCGCGCCACACCAACAGGAGCGCGGGCATCACGTACGGCATCAACAGCACGGCGGGCAGCGCCACGGATCGGACGCGAGACCCGATCAACGCCATCACCACAAGGCTCGCGGTGGCGAGCCAGATCGTTTGTGGCGGCCAGTACGCCGTTGCGAGGTACGCCTCGGCAAACGCGGCAAGAACGGTCGACGCCATGACGATGACGCGGGTGGCGTGGGTCATCCGCGCTCGAAGGCCATCACCGTCTCAATGTGATTGGTGTGCGGAAACATGTCAACAGCTTGCACGCGCCTCACACGGTAGCCGGCCTTGAGGATACCCGGCACCTCCTTCGCGAGCGCGTCGGGGTTGCAGGAGACATACACCGCCCGCGAAGGGCGCAGCTCCTCGAACACAGCCGACAACACCCGCGGCGGGCAGCCCTGGCGGGGCGGGTCGAGGACGACAGCCTCAAATGCACCGCTGATGAAATCCTCTGCCCTGCCGGCAATAAAGCGAACCTGCCCGTCCGGCAGCCGGTTCAACCGAAGATTGGCTTCCGCATCCTTGATCGCCTGGCGGTTCTCTTCGACGCCGGTCACGCGCGCACCCGCCTTCGCGAGTTGCAACGAGAACAACCCGCTGCCGCAATACAAATCGAGAACCGTCTTCGCCGCACCGATCTCCTCTAGTACTAATTTCACCAACTCCGCCGCCGCGCCCACATTGGTCTGGAAGAAGGCCGTCGGCGAAACGAGATAGGAAAGCCCACCGACCACTTCCTTCACGTGGCTGCGCCCTTCGATCTTGATCGTCTCGTCGCCGGCCATGAACGGCCCCGGCTTGTCGTGAATGTTGATGAAGAAGCCGTCAGGTTTCTCCGGCGACGCGAGAAACGCCTTCACCGGCGCGCGCAGCGCCTTGTCGTTTCGACGGACGACCAGCATCGCCGAGGCGTCGCGTCCGTCTTCAGTCGTGCGGATGATGACGTGACGCAACAAGGGCGCCACCGCTGACACTCGTGCCAGGCGATCGCGGAGCGCAAAGGCGATTCGGTTTCCCCGCTCATGGTGGACGGGACATTCTTCGATCGGGACGATCGCCTGCGACCCGAGCGCATAGTGGCCCATCACGAGGCGTCCTGCCCTGAGCGAGGATGCCGGCGTTCCGACGCCGGCATTCCGAGTCGAAGGGTTGCCTCGTGAACCCACCCCAAACACGAACGCCACCTTGCAGCGGAAACCGGATTCAGACGGCGAAGGAATCAGCGGGGGCACGTCGAGGCGAAGCAGCGTCGCCAAATCCTGTCGCTTCCTCGCAAGTTGTTCGGCGTATGGCACGCCAGGCAGCGTGCAGCCGCCGCAGACGCCAAAATGTCGGCAATGCATCGCCTCGACCACGGCTATGGGCCGCTCGGCGTAGAGAGCGCGGCAAACGGCGACGCAATTTCGATGAATTCACCCCGCATCAGCATCGATGGCGGGATGCCGAACATCTGGTAAAACGTGCGCGTGAGGTGGGCCGCATCCGCGAAGTCGGCTTCGTGCGCCGCGGTCGAGATGGTCTGCTGGCGGCCGATCACGAGCATGGCCCGTGCCAGTTTCCGCCACAACATGTAACGCCGGAACGGCAGCCCGACCTGCTGCTTGAAAAGGTGCGCGAACCGGCTGGCGGACAAAAACGCGAGGGCTGCCGCGTCCTCAATCGGCATCCGGAGCTCGTCCGACTTGCGGATCGCCTCGAGCACACGGGTGATCCGCTCGTCCAGACCTCGTCTCGGCGCCACGCCGGTGCAGAGCGTCTGAACACAGTGCTTGATCAACGCACCCACTTCCATGCTGTCGAACGGGTCGTCAAGGAACCGTTTCAACTCGGCCACGCAAGAAACCACGCGCGGCGACGGCACCACGGTGATGTCCTTCTGCAATGACATCAGCAGCCAGGCGCCTTCGAGCGACTCGGGATCGACAAACAGCATCGCACCGACGGCCCCGCGCCCGTCGAACGAGTGCTCGACGTCCGGCCGGACGATCACCGCGGGCGCCACTTGCCAGTCGCCGCGCTTCCCTCGAGTGGCCACTTCGCCTTCCACCGTGATGACGATCTGAATGGCGTGATGAGTATGCGGCGGGATGACGCCGTCGGCCCGGCCCACTACCAGGAAGCCGCCCTCCCAGAGATACCAGCGTGGTGTCCCCGACCACACACCCCTGTCGGCCTCATTCGCAGCAGGTTTATTCAAAGACATCAGTGCATTCGTTCAATAACTTCGGCTCGTCCGTTCAATCGCCCGGAGGGTCGCCGTCGCTATCGTTGCAGTGTCGCGGCGATGGTCGCCGCAAGAGTCAGAGGAGACGGCAATGAACACAGCACAGCGTAGCAAATCAATCTACCAGCCGGCGGTCATCTTCGCGGTGATCATGGCCTCGGCCATCGGTCTCTCGGCATGCGGCCACGTGATGATGATGGCCGGCAAGTCCGGCGCGCGGCGGCCGGCCGACACCGAATTCGGCCTCGGGCCGCGGCCCTCAGCCCAAGGCCGGTACATCGCCACGCTCGAACCGGGCACCCGGTTGCGCCCCCGCCAAATGCAGACGGTTCGCGTCGTCGTGACCGACGCCGATGGCCGTCCGGTGGACGACGCGGCAATCGTGATCGCTGGCGGCATGCCGCGGCACGGTCATGGCCTGCCGACGCGGCCGCGCGTCACGAAAGGTCTGGGCGGCGGCGCCTATCAGATTGAAGGCGTGCGGTTCAATATGGGCGGGTGGTGGGAATTCAAGGTGGTGATTGAGACCCCGGGCGGTGCCGACACCATCACGTTCAACCTGGATCTCTGATTCCGAGGCCACCATGAATGCGAATCGTTTCCTGATTCTTTGCGCCATTCTCCTCGTGACCGCCGTCGCTGCGGCATCAGCAGGTGACCGATGGACCGCCGCCGAGATCGAAGAGTGGCGCTCGCTCTCGTTGACAACGCTCGATCCCGTTCCGCCCGATCCGACCAACCGCGTCGCGGATGACCCGCGGGCGGCGGCCCTGGGCGAGCGTCTGTTCTTCGATGCGCGGCTGAGCGACAACGGCAAGGTGTCGTGCGGGACGTGCCATCAGCCGGAGCGTGATTTCCAGGACGGGACCGCGCTCGCCGTCGGCGTCGGGACGACCACGAGGCGAACGATGCCGATTGCGGCCACCTCCCGATCGCCCTTTCTCTTCTGGGACGGTCGCAAGGACAGCCAGTGGGCGCAAGCATTGGGCCCGCTCGAAAGCGCGGTTGAACATGGCGGCTCGCGAGCACAATACGCCCACGCCGTCGCGACGCACTACGCCGAGGAATACGCAGCCATCTTTGGCGCGTTGCCAGATCTGACCCGGGTGCCGGTGGCCGCGGGTCCGGTCGAGAACCGCGACGCGGCAAAGGCCTGGATGGCGCTCACCAATTCACAACGCGACGACGTGACGCGAGTGTTTGTGAACATCGGCAAGGCCATTGCGGCATATGAGCGTCGGATCGAGTACGGCGCATCGCGGTTCGACCGGTTCGTCGAGTCGCTCGGTGAGCGCGGCGACGCCAGGAACATCCTGTCGACCGACGAACTCGCGGGGCTGCGGCTGTTTGCGGGCAAGGCCAATTGCACGCAGTGCCACAACGGCCCGCTCGTCACCAACAACGAGTTCCATAACACCGGAGTGCCGCGCCGTCCGGGCCTGGCCGCTGACCTGGGACGGTCGAGCGGCGCGACGGCGGTCTTGCATGACGAGTTCAGCTGCAAGAGCCGCTGGAGCGACCGGCGTCAGGGTTGTTCGGAACTCGAATTCCTCGTCACCGATGAGCACACGCTGCAGCGCGCCTACAAAGTGCCGTCGCTGCGCAACGTCGCCGAGCGGGCGCCCTACATGCACGCCGGCCAGTTCAGCACGCTTGCCGAGGTGCTCGATCACTACAACCGGGCGCCTGCTGCGCCGGCCGGGCATACCGAGCTGAAGCCGCTGCGCCTGAAACCCGCTGAGCTGCGCCAGCTCGAAGCGTTTCTTCGCACACTCAGTGGGCCAACGATCGTGGCCACGACGCCAGCGGGGCGCGAGCCATGAAGGCAACGGCCGACATCGTGATTGCCGGGGATCCGCCGGCGGTGCTGGCGGCGGCCGTCGATGCCACCGGTCGTGGATTGCAGGTGATGGTGGTCTGTCGTTCAACGCGGAAAGATCTCGCGCCCCGTCTGCGCGGCATGATGCGCGCGGCGGGCGTCCCGCTGGGGCGTCTTGCGGCCGTGCTCACCGGCGCCGAGCTCGTGTTGGCCGATGGCGTCGGCGGCATTGAGGCTGTGGTGGTCCGTCTGAGAGGATCGGGACGCTTGATTGGGGTCAATGCGTCCCAGGTCCTTCGGTGCGACCCGGCCGCACCCGGATGCGTGGCTACTTCACGTCGAGTAGTTCGACCTCGAAGACGAGCGTGGCGTTGGGCGGAATCACGCCGCCGGCGCCGCGCGGACCGTACGCCATCGCGGGCGGAACCGTGAGAATGCGCGTGCCGCCGACTTTCATGCCGGCCACGCCCTCGTCCCATCCCGGGATCACCTCTTGGGCGCCAAGCGTGAACTCGAACGGCTGATTGGCGTCTTTCGAGCTGTCGAACTTCTGCCCGCGCGTGTCCGGCCGGCTCGCGTCGTACAGCCAGCCCGTGTAATGCACCCGTACCACCCGCCCAGGCCTCGCGTCGGCGCCGGCGCCAACTTTCGTGTCGGTCTTCTGCAACTGCGTCACGCCGGTATCGGCCATCGGCTCGCCCTCGGGAAGGTCGGAAACGGCATTGTCGCGGCAACCGGCCGCAACGAGAAGAATGGCGGTCAGCACCGTCGCTCGCATGAACCGAGGTTACCTCAAAGTACCGTCTTGTTGGACCTCGGGAGCGGCGGTAGAGTGCGGGCGTGAAACTCAACTACGCGATCGTCTTCGTCAGTGACATGCCGCGCGCGGTCGCCTTCTACCGGGACGTGCTGGGACTGACGCTGCGATTCGAATCGCCGCAGTGGACGGAGTTCACCACCGGCGACGCCACGCTCGCGCTCCACCTGAGCAAACCGGCACTGGGCGCCCCGGCGGAGGCGCACACGGCGGGCACCTGCCGTCCGGGCCTCAGCGTGCCGGACCTCGACGCGTTTCACACCAGGGTCACGGGCCAGAAGGTCACGTGCGTTCAGCCGCCGAAAGAAACCTTCGGCGCGCGCATTGCGCAGTATCTCGATCCTGACGGGTTGGTGATTTCGATTAGCGAACATAAATGATCTCGCAGCTTTCCGGATCGGCGGGTCCATAACGTTAAAATGGACAGGACGGAGAGGTGGCTGAGTGGTCGATAGCGGCGGTCTTGAAAACCGTTGAGCCTTCACGGGCTCCAGGGGTTCGAATCCCTTCCTCTCCGCCAACTTTTGCGTTGAATTCTGGCAAAAGTTGTCGCGCCGTAGCGCGCCAGCGCGGAGGCGGACCGGCCGCAGCAGTCATGGTAATATCTTGGTATTACCATGGCCACCATCACCGTCAAGCTCGACAAGCAGCGTGCCGGGCGCATCGCGCGCTGGGCGAAGCAAGGGAAGGTCACAAAGTCCGACGTCATTCGGGCGCTCATCGATCGCGCCGGGCCCATCGAAACCGGCGAGGATCTCGCCGAGTGGGTCGGGCAGTCGGCCGGGAAGGGCCTCGGTCTGGCGCAGAAAGAGCCGTGAGCGCTCCGGTCCTCCTCGATTCGTCCTTTCTGATCGCGCTCGAGCGCGAAACCGCGGCCAATACCGTGGGGCCGGCGCGAAGATTCCTCCCGACGTTGCGCGGACGCCGCCTCGTCGTATCTGTGGTCACCGTCGAGGAACTCCTCGAGGGAGCGGTTGACGAAGCCGCGGCGCTGACGGCCGTCCAGCGGTTCGCGACTCAAGGACTGCATCTCGCCCACGCCCGACGCTGCGCCCTGACCCAGCGTCGCTCACCGCGCCGGCTGAGCGAAAACGACGCGTGGCTGGTCGCCACCGCTGATGTGCTGAACGCCGATGTGGTCGGAGCCGACCGGACGGCCTTCGAGCGCCTCGGTGATCGTTACCTGCGGTTTGCCGAGTAGCGCCGGCTAGCGAGCGACGATGCTCTGCCGTCCGCCCATGAACGGCCTTAGCGCTTCGGGGATCTCGATCGTCCCGTCCTTCTGCTGGTAATTCTCCAGAATCGCGATCAGCGTCCGGCCGACCGCCAGGCCCGATCCGTTCAACGTATGCACGTGTTCGGCCTTGCCCGTGCCTTCAGCCCGGTACTTGATGTTCGCCCGCCGCGCCTGGAACGCTTCGCAGTTCGAGCACGACGAAATCTCGCGATACACCTTCTGGCTCGGCAGCCACACCTCGATGTCGTAGGTCTTCGCCGACGAGAACCCCATGTCGCCGGTGCACAACACCACGGTGCGATACGGCAGCCCGAGCAGCTGCAGCACGCGCTCGGCGTTCGCCGTGAGCGACTCGAGCTCGTCGTACGACTGCTCGGGCGTGGTGAACTTCACCAGCTCCACCTTGTCGAACTGGTGCTGCCGGATCAACCCGCGCGTATCGGTGCCATACGAGCCGGCCTCGCTCCTGAAGCACGGCGTGTAGGCGGTGTACTTGATCGGCAGCAATCGGCCGTCGAGGATCTCACCGCGATACAGGTTCGTTACCGGCACTTCCGCCGTCGGGATCAGGTAGAGATCCCATTCGCCGGCGATCTTGAAGAGGTCCTGCTCGAACTTCGGCAGCTGTCCCGTGCCATACAACGTGGTCGAGGACACCAGGAACGGCGGCAGCACCTCGGTATAGCCGTGTTCGTTGGTGTGCAGCGACAGCATGAAATTGATCAACGCGCGCTCGAGCTCGGCGCCCGCGCCCATCAGCACCGAGAAGCGCGTGCCGGAAATTTTCGTCGCGCGCTCGAAGTCGATGATGCCCAGCTGCGTGCCGAGATCCCAGTGCGCCTTCGGCTCGAAGTCCAACGCCCGCGGCTCGCCCCACGTCCGCACCACCACGTTGTCGTCGGCGCCCTTGCCGGCGGGCACGCTGGCATGCGGCAGGTTCGGGAACGTCTCGAGCAGGATGGTGCGTTGCCGTTCGGCGGCGTCGAGCTCCACCTCGAGCTGCTTGATCTTCTGCCCGCGCATCTTGCTCGCTTCGAACAGGTGCTTGACCTCCTGGCCTTGCCGCTTCGCGCGCGCCACTTCGTCGCCCGACGTGTTCTGTTCGCGCTTCAGCCCTTCGATCGTCGGAATGAGCCGGCGACGGTGCGATTCCGCCGTGGCCAGCTGCTGCAACTCGGCCGTCACGTTGAGGCCGCGATTGGTCATGCCCTTCTGGACGGCTTCGAGGTTGTCGCGAACGAACCCTGGATCAAGCATGTATGGACCTGTGGTGAGCGTCGACTATTCTATTAGAGTGAGCGCGAAGATTCGTAAGGCCGTATTCCCCGCCGCCGGCCTCGGCACCCGATTTCTCCCCGCAACCAAGGCCCAGCCCAAAGAAATGCTGCCGCTGGTCGACAAACCGACCATCCAGTACGGCGTCGAAGAGGCCTGCGAATCCGGCGTGACCAACATCGTGATCGTCACCGGCCGCGGCAAGAACGCCATCGAAGATCACTTCGACGTCTCCAAGGAGCTCGAAGCGTTTCTCGAGAGCCGCGGCAAAAAGGACCTCGCCGACGAGGTCAGAAAGATTTCGGCGCTCATCAACGTCTCGTACGTCCGGCAAGGCGAGCCGCTCGGCCTCGGCCACGCCGTCCTCGTCACCGAAACCATCGTCGGCAACGAACCCTTCGCCGTGATCCTCGCGGATGACGTGATCGATGCCACGCCGCCGGCGCTGAAGCAGATGATCGACGTGTTCGATCGCGCGGGTGGTCCGGTGCTCGCGGTCGAGCGCGTGCCGATGGACCAGGTGTCGAACTACGGCGTGATCGCGGGTGAGCCCGCGCCCGATCTCGGCAAGGGCGTGTACCGCGTGACGGACCTGGTCGAGAAGCCGCCGCAAAGCGAGGCGCCGTCCGACCTGGCGATCATCGGCCGCTACATCCTGACGCCCGACATTTTTCCCGCGCTGCACGAGACGGCGAAGGACAAGTCGGGTGAGATTCAGCTGACCAACGGTCTGCGCCAGCTGCTGAAGTCACGGCCGATCTATGCGTATGAAGTGGATGGCGTCCGGCACGACACCGGCAACAAGCTGGGGTTCCTGAAGGCGAGCGTGTATTTCGGCCTGAAGCGTCCCGAGCTCGCCAGGGAGCTCAGGGAGTACCTTACGACTCTGACTTCGTCTCGGTCTTAGTTTCCGTCTTGGTGTCCGTTTTCGTGTCGGTCTTGGCTTCGGACTGTGCTTCCGCCTTGGCCGCGTTGGCCGACTCCGTGCCGCCGCTCTCGGTCTTCCCCGACTTCGCGTAATCGGTGATGTACCAACCGCTGCCCTTGAACTGGATCGCCGGAGACGACAGCAGTTTTTTCACCGCGCCACCGCACTTCGGGCACACATCGATCGGCGCGTCCGAAAACTTCTGGATGACCTCGAAGCGGTGCGCGCAGGCGTCGCATTGATATTCGTACAGCGGCATGAGTTTTCCTGATCCC
>CAZEMI010000139.1:0-10783 GCA_964513235.1 uncultured Acidobacterium sp. | reverse complement strand
TCGATATCTCGCAAGGACTGCTCAATGAACGCCTGCTGTTCGTGGACGCTCACTGCAAGCTCCTCGGCCACCTTCTGTAGTCTCTCATGTTCGGCAGCGTTCGCTGCATCCGAGGTTCGCAGCCCAAGCTCATAGGCGCGGTGCAGCATATCGTGATGCTGTCGTTCCAATTCTTCGCAATGTCGCACTGTGTCTGAATACGAGGCTAGGCCGTCTCGCGCCAGGGCGGGACCGCCGCCATATTTAATCGCGGGATCATAAAGGTCTGACAGTTTTTCCGACAGTTCCGCCCAGCGGTGTTGAGCTCTCGTTCTGACCTGGACTTCGACAAAACTTGCCGGCTTCTGCCGTGACGATCACAGGCACCGCGCGGTACCCATGACTGGGCTTGATTCGACGATCATCGATTTGGTTTTGGCGAAAGCGGCTGGCGATCAACGAGACGATAAGGTCTTGGTCGGGAGCGTCGTTGCAGACGAGCCTGAACCCAGCGATGTCTTGAATCTGAGTGAGTCTGATTCGTTGGCGCCTTAGCTTCTCAATGATGGCGCCGGGAGTCTTTGCAGGTCGCCCCGTTTTCTCAATGCCGATATCTCGCACTCTCTCGATGACCGAGTCGTATGCGGGTCTGAACGACCGGCGATATTCATCCAACGCCCGAAGATCGGCTTCGCTGCGGGAGCCGCCGCGCAGCCGATCGCCGAGCTTGTCGAGTTGTGCCTTGCTGGGCACACGGTCCGCCACAGCGTGAGCATACAGGTCGGATTTGAAAGACGAAAGGCGGGTCTTCCGCCTTCGCGCAAAGCTTCGGCGGACAAGAAAGACCCGCCTCTACGACTCCAAAGAGATATCTCCGTGCTTCCGTGTCTCCGTGGCGACGTCCGTCTTACTCCGCCCGCAGTCCCTCGACCGGATCCACGCGCATCGCCCGCAACGCCGGCGGCACGCAGGCAATCAATGCGGCGAGCAACAGCAGCCCGCTCGCGGTGACGAGCGCCATGGCGTCGCTGGTGGTCACGCCAAACACCACCCGCGCCAGCGCGCTTTCGGCGAATCTGATGATGACGATGCCGGCGGCCAATCCCGCGATCACCAACACGGCGCTCTGACGGACCACCAGCGCGCCAACTTCGGCAGGCTTGGCCCCGAGCGTCAGGCGGATCGCGAGCTCGCGAGTCCGCAGCGCCACCGACCATGAAAACAATCCATACACGCCGAGCGCCGCGAGCAGCCCAGCGAGGCCGCCGAAGAACAGCAGAATCGTCATCAACAGCCGTGGCTCGGCGGTCCTGGTCGAGAAGCGCTCACCCCACGTGCGCGCGATACCCATCGGCACGTTGGGAGCCTCCTGCTGCAATGCGGTGCGAATCGCCGCCACCGCCGCGGCTCGATCGACCGCCTTCACGGTGAGGAATTGCTCCCGGAACGTGTACTGGCGCGTCGAGAAATACAACGCCGGTTCCACCGGCTGGCCAAATGGTGCGTTGCGCACGTCCTTGACCACGCCAATCACTTCGAATGGGGATGGCGGACGGTGCGGCGGTGGTGTGCCCGGTGCCGGTGGCGGCGTGCCTGGGGGAAGCGGCCTGATCCGCACCAGGTTGAGTCCAAGCGGGCCGATGCCGCCGCTGGTCGTGGTGACGACGCGACCGACGGCCCGGCCATCGGGGAAAAAGCGCTGCGCAAACGTCTCATTGACGATCACGACGCCCGGAGCGTCCATCTCGTCGATCGGCGCGAACGCGCGACCTTGCGCCATGGTCGCGCCCATCGACTCGAAGTAGCCGTCGCTGACGCTGAGGTACTGAACTTGTGGCGCATCCTCGGGCCGCGCCGGCGGCGGCTCGCCCTCGATGCCGAAGCCACCGCGCCAGCCGACTTCGAACGGCAGGAAGTTACTGCCGCCCGCGGCGATGATTCCGGGCTGGCGCCGAATGTTGTCGATGATGGCGCCGTGCACACGTCCGGTTTTCCGCCAATCGGTGTAATCGCGGCCCGACAGCTGCACACTGCTGACCATCACATCGCCGGCGTCGATGCCGGTCGGCGTGTCCATCAGCCGGCCCACGGTCCGCACCAGCAGGCCCGACGCGACCAGCAAGGCACACGCGAGCGCGACTTCGCCGACCACCAGCAGCGAATAGATCGTGCGCGCGCCGCGCGAGCTGCCGCGTTCGCCGGTGCGCAGGTCGTTGACGATCTGACTGCGCAACAGCACCAGCGCCGGGACCAGTCCAAAGAAGAGCGTCGTGCTGACGATCACCGCGAGGCCGAGCGCGAGCGCGCGGGCATCCACGGCGGCGTCTTCCAGCCGTGGAATGCTGACGGGCATCAGGCTGACGAGGAGCGGCAGCGTGGCCATCGCCGCCAACGTGCCGACCGCCGCACCGGCAACCGACAGCACGGCACTCTCCGAAAGCAGTTGCACGATCAGCTGCCGCGGCGATGCGCCCATGGCGACGCGGACCGCGATTTCCTTTTCGCGTGACAACGCTCGTGTCAACAGCAGCGAGGCGACGTTCAGGCACCCGATGACGAGCAGGAGTCCGACGGCGCCGAACAGCACCATCAACGCCGGCCGGTAGTATCCCAGTTGCTCGTCGAGCAGCGGAATGACCCGGCGGCCCCAACCCTTGTTCGACGCCGGAAACTCGCCGCCCAGCCGCAGCGTCAGCGAATCAAGTGCCGCCTGCGCTTCCCCAATCGTCTTGCCAGGTGCGAGACGCGCCACCGCTTCCATGAAGTGCGCGTCGCGGCTGTGCTGCTCCATCGGCCACCGCAGCCGCTGCCAGACGTCGATGTCATCCGGGAAATGAAACCGGCGCGGCATCACGCCGCGCACGATATAGGGCGTGCCATTCAAGACGATCGGCCGGCCGACGATCGACGGATCGGCACTATAGCGGGTGCGCCAAAGCCGATCGCTGATGACGCAGATCAGCTCGTTGGCGACGTGAAGCGGGCCACCGGCGGGAAAGCCCGTGCCGAGCTGGGGTCCCACGCCCAGCACTTCGAAGACGTTTCCCGATACTTCGATGGTGTTGACGCGCACCGGATCCTGACCAGGATCGACGAGGTTGACGCTCGGCCGCCACCAGGCCGCCGCATCCTTGAAGACCGGAAGGGCACGGTCGTCCATGAAGTTCACCGGCGAAATCGGATCGTGGGCGAGCGCCTTTTCGATGTTCGTGTCCCACAGCGTCACGAGTTGATCGGGCTGGGTGTAGGGCAGCGGGCGGAGCACCACGGAGTCGACGACGGTGAACACGGTGGTGGCTGCACCCGTGCCGAGGCCCAACACCAGAACGGTCACGAGCGCGAATGTCGGGCGTTGACGGAACTGGCGCAGTGCCAGTGTGATTGCGCTCATCACGTTGAGACTCCTTCCACCGGACGCATGCGCGACGAGATCGGCGCCCGCGGCTTGCAGACGATCGGGATGCCGCACCGCGTGGCGCTGCAGCAGTGAAAACGCGGATTCTTCGAGCGCGGCCATCGCCCGCCGTCTGGCTTCATCGGCCGTCGCACCTTCATCAAGGGCCGCGGCGTGCAGGTCCTCGAGGTGGGCGACCAGCTCGTCCAGCGTGGCGTCGGGCAGCACCAGGCCAGACTTCGCGACGCGGCGCTCGATTTCGTGACGGAAGTTCATGGACGCGTCATGATTTACGCAGGTTTGACGCCGGCCACTTGCGTGAGCGCGGCAATGAAACGGGCCCAGTCCTCCCGCTGCGTGGCCAGCATGGCGCGGCCGCTCTCGGTAATCCGGTAGTAGCGCCGCCGGCGCTGGCCGGCCTTCTCAACCCATCGGCCCTTGATCAACGCGCGTTCCTCGAGCCGGTAGAGCGTGGCGTACAACGACGCCATCGTGAACCGGACGTCGCCGCCCGATCGCGCCTCGATCTGCCGGCCGATCTAGTAGCCGTGGTGATCGGCCTCGTCGAGGAGAGCGAGGATGAAGAGATCGGCACTCCCTTTCTTGGCAGCGTCGAGGGACCGATCCGCCTCCGCCGCCGGGCGGCCTCGGTGCGACATGTCGGGTACCAGCTTTGTCATATATAGGCAAACTGAATATCACGTTGGACGGTGCGTTTTCTCAAAAGGTTGGGAAGGATGCTGGTCGCGCCGTAGCGCGAAGCGCGTAGGCGGATGCCCGTTTGCGAACACTCGGATTCCGGGCCGGGACGTATTCGTCATCCATACCGCCAGATTAGGCCTGAATTCGCGGGTACGCGGCTTGCTCTAGGTCGCCGCATGATGAGCGACCTTCGTTTCGCGTGGCGCGCGTTATGGAAGAGCCCGACCACCACGCTGGGCGCGATGCTGGCGCTGGCCCTCGGCATCGGCGCCACCACAACGATGTTTGGATTGCTGAATGCGGTGGCCCTGCGGCCGTTGCCGTATCCCGAGTCCGAGCGCCTGGTCGAGCTGTGGGGCAACGTCGAACGCGCCATCGTCGAACGCCGTGGCACTTCGATTCCGGACTACCTCGATTGGCGCGCGAAGAGCCAGTCGTTCGACCTGATGTCGGCCTGGTCGCAAAACAGTTTCATCCGCTACGGTGGCGGTGAGCCCGAGCGGCTCTCCGGCGAAGTCGTGGCCGGCGATTACTTCGACGTGCTCGGCGTCGAGCCGCTCGTTGGCCGCACGCTCACAGCAGCCGATGATGAAGGGAACGCGCCACTGGTGGCGGTGATCGGCGAGCGATTATGGGAGCGCGCGTTCGGCCGCAACCCCGAGGTGATCGGCAGATCGATGCAGCTGGGCACGCAGGTCTTCACGATCGTCGGCGTCGCACCGGCGAGGTTCACGGGCCGTTCGGATGCGAGCGACGTGTGGGTCTCGATGATCGCCAGCACCTCGCCGCAGGGCCGTGCCGCTCGCGGCAGCCGCGGGTTCCCCGCGCTGGCGCGGCTGGCACCGGGCGTCTCGTTGACTGCTGCCCAGGCCGACGTCACCAACGTGGCGAAGCAACTCGAGCAGGCGTATCCGCGGACCAACGAAAAACGCGGCGTGGAAGTGTCGCCGCTCGTGAACGAAGTGTTCGGTCAGATCCGGCCGGCGATCTCGTTGTTGTTCGGCGCCGTCGCGTTCGTGCTCGTGATCGCCTGCGCCAGCGTGGCGAGCCTGCTGCTGGCGCGCACCGAAACGCGGCGCCGCGAGTTCTCGCTGCGACGGGCGATCGGCGCGGATGAAGTGCGCCTGCTCCGACTGATGCTGTCCGAGAGCGCCTGGGTCGTGCTGCTCGGCGGTGCCACCGGGTGCTTGCTGTCGATGTGGGCGGGCGACGCGCTGCTCGCGCTCAGCCCCGTGCAACTGCCCAGTTTCGCGGCGCCGGGCGTCGACTGGCGGACGATGGTGTTCGTGTTGTCGCTCGGCGTGTTGATCACCGTGGTGATTGGTCTGTCGCCTTTGCGATCGATGCGCAAGCACTCGCTCGCGCAGGATCTGCGTGAGGGCGCCATCGAAGGGCGTGGCGGTAGCAGTGCGCGCACGCTCCAGGTGATCGTGGCGGGCCAGGTGGCCGTGACGGTCACGCTCCTCGTTGGAGCAGTGTTGTTCGGCCGCAGTTTCGCGGCGCTCGCGAGATTCGATCCGGGCTTCGAATCCGACGGCGTGCTCAGCATGCGCGTGCAGCTGCCCATCGACTCGCGGCGCGACGGTGGCGTCGCGCCGCTCGCTCAGGGCGGGGCCGGGCAAGGCAACGACGCGGGCGCGCCGGCGATGGCGCTCCTGGAAGCTCTGCGCGGACTTCCGGGCGTCACCGAGGCCGCGCTCGCGTCGGCGGCACCGCTCTCTGGCAGCAGTGCCATCTTTTATTCGGCGGAAGGCATGGGCGAGGTTGATGCGACCAACATGCCCCGTGCCTATATCCACCGCGTGTCGCCGGGATACGTCGAGACGATCGGCCTCCGGCTGATCGAGGGCCGCGCGTTTGGCCAGACCGACGTGGGCGCGACCAACAACAACGTGATGGTGACCGCGGCGCTGGCGCAACGGTTCTGGCCGGGCGAAAGCGCGATTGGCCGGCGGATTAAGGGCGGCAGTCTCACCAGCGAGAATCCCTGGTGGACCATTGTCGGCGTGCTGAAGGACGCGAACCTGCGCGGTATTCCGCAGAACCCGACGCGCGATCCCGACATCTTCCTGCCGTTCAACGGGAGCGCGCGGGCCTTCGCGGTGCTGCTGCGCACCACCGGCGATCCCTCACTGCTGGGCCGGCCGGCCTACGGTGTGATGAGCCGCCGTGAACCGGGCCTCGCCGTCTTCAGCGTTCAGGAGATGAACGAGCTGGTCGCGCAGCAGCTCGCCGCGAGCCGCTTTCTGACGTGGTTGACCGGCGTGTTCGCGGCCACGGCCTTGGTGCTCGCGATCATCGGCATCTATGGCCTGCTTGCGTATTGGGTGGGTCAACGCACGCGCGAGATCGGCGTGCGCGCCGCGCTTGGCGCGGGACGTGGACAGCTGATCGGCCTCGTGGTGGGCCAGGGCGTGACGCTGGCCGTGATCGGCGTGATCGCCGGCGGCCTCGCCGCCGCGGGGCTGGGCCGGTTTGTCGAGACGCAGTTGTATGCGGTGCGCCCGCTCGACATCGTGTCGTTTGCGGCCACCGCCGGCGTGATGATCGCGACCGCGTTCATCGCGAGCCTGGTGCCGGCGTTCCGCGCGCTGCGCGTCGATCCGATCTCTGCCTTGCGCGGCGAGTAGACGTTAGAGCCCGAGAAACTCGGCGATCTGATCGCGCTTGGCCGCGGCGTCGCTCTGGCCAAGCTCGATCAGGTGCCGGACGTAGTCCTGCTGGAACATCACCAGGCTGAGCATGTCGTTCGAGCGCGTTTCCTTGGTGCCGAGGCCGCGCGTGAGGAAGCGAAATCCTTTCGGCAAATCAGCCTCATAGTGGTTGGCGAGCCGGCCAAGATCTTCAGTCGGACGCAACACCAGCAGCTGGATCGGGCGCAGACCCATTCGTTGTTCCGGAGTCTGCGCCTCGATGAGCTTGTTGACCAGCCGCAACTGCATCGCATCGTCTTCGAGCTGATCGAGAAAGATCGCGTTGAACAGGATGCCGGCCACCTGCGCGGGCGGCGGGTAATTCACAATCACCGGGCGGTCGGCTTCCTCGCGGGTGCGGGCGTAGCGCGTGGTCACCGCGAGAATGCGCGTGGCGCCGAGATGGATCGCCGGCGACAGCGGCGCGGTCAGGCGGATGCCGCCGTCGCCGTACCACGCGCCCTCGACTTCGATCGCCGGAAAGAAGAACGGCAACGCCGCCGACGCCATCACGTGATCGACGCGCAGCGAGCACATCTGGCTCTTGCGTTGCGGGCGCTCCCACGCCGGCATCACGGAATCCTCACGCGTCTGCACCCAGGTGATCGACTGGCCGGTGGTGTAACTGGAGGCGGTGAGCGCGAACGCGCGCAGCCACCCGGCGTGCAGGCTGGCGTGAATCCCTTCGATGGTGCCGTCGGCGGCCGCGTGCAGCTCGCGCTCGAGCACTTCCCGCAATGGCCTGGTGTCGACCATGCTCTTCGCGGGTCTCAGCGGCGACTTGCCGCCGGTCATCAGCCGGCCGCCCCAGCGCAGCGCGCGCCACATCAGGTCGTGGTCGACGCGAAACACCTGCTCGATGCGCAGGTTGCTCCACATTTCCGCGAGCTCGTCGAGCTTCTGGACGAACGGCTCCTGCCTGGAGGCGATGAAGGCCGCGTTGATGGCCCCGGCCGAGACGCCGGTCAGGACTTCGGGGACGGCTGACGGGAACTGCCGCGCGAGATATTGCAGCACACCCACCTGGTACGCGCCGCGGGCGCCGCCACCACTCAGCACGAGGCCGAGGCCTCTTGGATTGGTCAGCGGTTGCACATCGGCATGCTAACAAAACGTGCCGGGATCCGGGATCCGGGATCCGGGTGCCAACGGTTGCGCACAGGTTCTCGTCAAACCGGCCATGATGGATCTGCTGCGCGACTTTCGACAGGGGTTCCGGGTGTTGTGGCGCGCGCCGGGGTTTGCCGTCACGGCGATTCTGACCCTGGCGCTCGGCATCGGCGCCACGACGGCGCTGTTCACCGTGGTGAACGCGGTGCTGCTGGAGCCGCTGCCGTTCCCCGATTCGAACCGGCTGATCCAGGTGTGGCGCGGCGAATTGCCCGCGCTGACCTACGGATCGGCGTCGTTCCAGCGGTATCTCGACTGGCGCGAGCACCAGCGCGTGTTCACCGATCTCGGCGCGTGGGCGCCGCGCGGGGTCACGCTGGCCGGTCCCGAAGGCCCGGAGCGCGCCCCCGGCGCCACGGCCTCGGCGTCGTTCTTCCGGGTGATCGGTGCGCCGCCGATCATCGGCCGGTATTTCTCGGATGCGGAGGATCGGCGCGGCGGCGATCGCGTGGCCGTGATTAGCGAAGCGCTGTGGCGCCGTCGCTACCAGGCGTCGCCGTCGGTGCTTGGAACCGGCGTGCAAATCGACGGCGAGGCCTACTCGATCATCGGCGTGGCGCCGTCGGGCTTCTCGGAGGTGTGGCGGCTCGAGGTGTGGATCCCGCTCGGCCTGTCGGCGGACCCCACGAATCGTTTCAGCAACTACCTGCTCTCCTTCGGGCGCCTCCGCGACGGCATGACGCTCGCCGGCGCGCGTCGCGGCCTCGCCGATCTGGCCGCGCAGATGTCACGCGATCATGCCGGCGACAAGTACACGTATACCGCGCGCCCGCTGCACGAGGTGATCACCGAGAACGCGACGCGCGGCTTGTGGATGCTCCTCGCCGCGACGAGCCTGTTGCTGTTGATCGCCTGCACCAACGTGGCGAACCTGCTGCTCGCGCGGGCGGTGGTCCGCGAACGCGACCTCGCGATTCGCGCCTCGCTCGGCGCCGGCCGCCGCCGGCTGTTCGGCCAGGTGATGGGTGAGACCATCGCGCTTGGCATCGCCGGCAGCGCGGTCGGCATCGGGCTGGCATGGGGCCTGCTCCGCATTTTCGTATCGCTGGCGCCCGCGAACTTTCCGCGCCTGGCCGCCATCCGGCTCGATGAGAGCGTGCTGCTGTTCTCGCTGGTCATCGCGGTCGTCGCCGGCCTGATTGTGGGCATCGCGCCCGCGGTTCACCTGCTCCGCTCCGACCTCAACAGCGTGATCCGTTCGGGCGGCAATCGCGGCGCTACGGCCGGCCGCGCGCGCGTGGCCAGCCGCGTACTCGTGATCGCGGAGGTTGCGCTGGCATTGGCGCTGGTCACCACCGCCGGCTTGATGGTGAAGAGCCTGTTGCGGCTGCAGGCGCAGGATCTCGGCGTCACGCGGGTGCCGGTGCTGACGTTTGGCGTGGGCCTGCCGCCGCTGGTGGCCGACGGCACCGACGCCGTCCGGCGTTTTCAGACCGAGTTCCTGCAGCGTGTGCGCGCGTTGCCCGGCGTGACCCACGCCAGTGCGATCAACATGCTGCCGGTGGCCGCGACCGGCTTCAACGGTCCGGTGCGGCGCGTGGACCAGACCGGCGACAACGAGGGCGTGCCGGTCACCGAACACCGCACCGTGATGAATGGCTACTTCGACACGATGGGCGTCCCGATCGTGGCGGGGCGCGCGTTCGACGATCGCGATCGGCCGGGTGCGCCGTTTGTGACCATCGTCAACGAAACGCTGGCGCGCCGGCTGTTTCCAAACCTGAATCCGCCCGAGGTCATCGGCCAGCAGATTCGCGCCTACGGGAACTCCACCGAGATCGTTGGGGTGTCGGCCAACGTGCGATCGCGGCGTCCAGAGATGGCGCCGGATCCCGAGCTCTACTTCCCGTTTGCGCAGTGGCCGAATCCAAGTATGAGCTACGTCGTCCGCGCGCAGGGCGATCCGGCGGCGTTGACGGGGCAGATCCGATCGACGCTCGGCCAGATGACGCCGCACGTGGCGCTCGCGGCCGTGCGGACGTTCGAGGAAGTGGTGGCGACGGCGAACCGGACGTCGGGCCTGCTGTCGTGGTTGAGCGTGCTGTTCGGCGTGCTTGCCGCGGCGCTTGCCATCCTCGGCATTTACAGCGTGATGTCGTACACGGTGGCGCAGCGCCAGCGCGAGCTTGCGATTCGCGCGGCCGTGGGCGCGAGCCGATCGTCGTTGTTGTCGATGGTGTTGCGTGAAGGCCTGCTGCTGAGCGGCGCCGGCATTGCGGCGGGCGCCGTGATTGCCGCCGCCTCATCTAGCGTGCTACGCAGCTTGTTGTATGACGTCAGCGCGACGGATCCGATCGTCTTCGTCGGCTCGGCGGTGGGCCTGGCGGCGATTGCCCTTGCCGGCTACTTGATCCCGGCCGCGCGCGCCTCGCGGGTGGAGCCAGTGGTGGCGCTGAGAAGTGAATGACGAATAACGAATAACGAATAACGAAATATTCGACTCGTTCCCACGGAATTATCGATGGAACGCCCTGTGACGGTCTTCGTCTCTTGATTGCAGGAGGCGTGAGAAATGTCTGCAGCTGTGATTGTGACCACCACCCCGAACATCGAAGGCAAGAAGATCACGAGCTATCGTGGCATCGTGACCGGCGAGGCCATCATGGGCGCCAATATCTTCAAGGACCTGTTCGCCGGCATCCGCGACATCGTCGGCGGCCGCTCGGCCACCTACGAGCGCGAGCTCAGGCGCGCCCGCGACCTCGCGATGGAGGAGCTGAAGACCGCCGCGGCCGAGATGGGTGCCAACGCGGTGGTCGGTATCGACCTGGACTATGAAACCGTCGGCGGCAACGCCAGCATGCTGATGGTCACCATCAGCGGGACGGCGGTGGTGCTGCAGTAA
>CAZEMI010000138.1:0-66242 GCA_964513235.1 uncultured Acidobacterium sp. | reverse complement strand
CAAGTAGCTGCCGCGGTCACATGACCAGCAGCACGATGGCGAGGACGGCGCCGGCCGAAAGGCCGGCGCCGTCTCGGCGGGCGTGGCTCTCGACCTCGCTCACCGCGGGGCGAGCGCCTTAGCCGCGTCGCCGCCTTTCGCACGCCTCGCACCTCGCCGAACAGCCACGCTGAACGTCGATCCAAGTGTCGTTCGACCGCGGCTGTGCCGCGACGAAATTCTTCCTCAACAAAGTTTTGCGGCCCAGCGCTCTGCGGTTCTTGCGTTGCATAGGAACCGGTCAGCGTTCGGCAACTCTTAACACCGAACCTGGAGTATGTTCGTGCGGCTGGTGGTCTGGTTTGATGCCCAGGGCGGTTCCGCGAACGTCAATCAGCGAGCGCCTGACGGTAGATTTCGAGGGTTGCGGCGTTACGGCGATCGAACGAAAATTTCGTCCGAGCCACTTCGAGCGCAGCCAGTCCGATCGACCTTCTGAGCTCGAATGATTCGATGAGCCGGCACAGATGACTAAACACCGCATCCGTCATGTATTCGCGGAAGTCCGACGGGATTTCGCGCACGGTATATCCTCTGAACAACCGCTCGCAGTCGAAACGCGAGCTGTCGATCAGCAGTCCGCTCACCCGGTCCTCGATGATTTCCGGGATTGCGAAATGATTCGTGCTGATGACGGGGATGCCGAAGGCCATCGCCTCCAGAACGGCCATGCCGAAGGTCTCGACGTACGTTGGCATCAGGAAGATGTCCGTGTCCGGATATACCTCCGTCATCAACTCTTCCCTCGAAATACGACCCTTATTGAGAATCCCCGGCAAGGTCTTGAGTTTGTGCAAATATTCGTCACGCAATGATCGATTCGGCGTATTGAAATCGATGCGCTCATCGCAGCAAACGGTCAGCGAGATTCCCGGATAGCGTTTCCGCGCGCGCTCGAACGCGTCAATCACGTTAACGCCTCCCTTGCGAAAGAAATCACCGGAAAAAAAGAGGCGGATGTCGCGATCTCCGTATCTCACAAGATCGTCGGGAATGCGACGAACTGCCGGATAAACGACCGCGTCCTTGCCCCGCAACGTGGAGGGGTCGATTCCCCCGTAGCTCGAGAGAGTTTCATACGCAGCCTTGCTCCAAAATATGAGCTTTTTGAAATTCGGTCTCGAGAACAAGCTCTTCACGTACGCTACGCGCAGCGACCGCGGTATCGGCGCACCTGCAATGTCGAAAGCGCAAGCTTCCGTAAAATGGGCCAGCGAACACACCCAACGGCTGTTAGTCCGAATCGGACTCATAACCGCTTCGATCAAATCGACGTCTACCGCCTCGTAGTGCCCGAAGTACCCTTTGATGGGACTGCCAATCACATTGAATCGCGACCGCGGCGGCGGGCGCAAGAACGAAAATTGAACGCCGTCGGGGGGATTCCGAGCCAACTCTTTCGCCATGCCATGCGCTTCGGTGAAGCCCACTCTCATCGAATGGCGCGAACGAGCATCTCGGTTCCGAGATGCGACGACTGGCCGCTCCGCCAGCACCGGCACGGTCATCACCTTGATGGTCATGCCGACACCGCCCCGATCGTTTCGGACTGGTTCAACGCCCGGGAATAGATGACGATATTCACACGTGATCCATTTATGAAATGAGCAGCACAATCGCGAGGACGGCGGCGGCCGAGAGGCCGGCGCCGGCCCACGCGAGTTTGCGCGTCAGGCGCTGACGCAGCGGCGTGAACGGTTCGCGCTCGAAAGTCAGGACGACGGGCGTTCGCACGGCGGCGAGATCGGCCATCGGCCGCTGGAACCCGTAGGCGAGGAGCAGCACCAGCGGACGCGTCAGCCGGCCCGTCGGCGACTGCAGCAGCATCGACACCGCGTAATCCACGAAGCCATCCGCGCGAGCCAGGAAGCACGCTCGCGCACCCTCGTCACGCGTGTGCCGCGCGGCGAATTCGAACACCGCCGCCTTGCGGAGGTCCTGCGCAGCCCAGGTCTCCGTCGGATGTTCGAGCTGTTCGGGGCTGTCGAGGTACGGCCGCTCGTGCGCGCACATCCACGTGGCGTACTTGAGCAGCACCGCGCGCGCGTAATCGAACTTCGCGTCCACGAGCCCGCGCTCCGCGCGGTACTCCAGGTACTTGCCCAGGGCCTGGAGAAACACCGTGTACGACCAGCGGTTCTCGGCATCGAGCAGATTGATCGCCGCGGGGTCGTCGTCCGGATGCACGCAGCGCGCGATCAGCGCGTCCGCCTTGTCGAGGTACCGCGGCTCGCCGGTGAGGCGATGCGCGTCGACGAGCGCGTTGATCGAATTGCCGGCACCACGCCCGGGACCATGAAAGCTGGGCTCCCGGGTGACGCTGGCCAGTCCGGTGTCGCGGCGATCGATCCAGCGAAACCGCGACTTGCGCCCGTCGTCCATGTCGATGACCCAGTTGGCGAGCTGGATCACCGTGGCCCGGGATTTTTCCGAGCCGGTGAGGAAGTGATGCAGCATCAGGCCGGTCGTGTAGTTGTGCTCCGAACACGGACCGCCGCCGGATGTGCCGCTGCGTTTCGAGTAGGCGCGATGCGTGGCCGTGCCGGCTGCCCGGTAGTGTTCCGTGTGCCAGAAGTAGCCGCCGTTGTAGGCGGCGCGATCGCGATCGGTGTGATAGAGGTCGATGTCGGCCACGTGGACGGCGAGGTCGTGCGCGAGCGTCCACCACCGGTAATCGGCGGTCTGCATGAAGCGGGTGACGAAACCCGCCACCGCGTCGTACTGATTGTTGTAGTGAGAAACCAGGCTTGGCGCTTTGACCGCTTCGTGGTCCGCGTACAGTTCCCCGAAATTCCGCCAGCCGAATTCGTCAATCAGCTCGCGCCGCTGTTCGAAGCTCTGGTCGCCTTTGATCGCCGTGTTGATCAGCGCCTCGTAGCCTTCCGCCGACACCCGCGACCCGGCCGAGAGGGGCGCCCAGGCGCCGGCCTGGCGATACGACAGCGGATCGGCCGACACCGAGAGCGGCGTCCGCGTCCACGCCAGCGGCTCGGCTGAGACGGTGTCGCGGCCGAAGCACATGGCGAAGGCAAGGGTGCTGCGCTCGCCGCCTTGCAGCTCGTGCACATCGCCGTAGACACGCGGGAACATGCCGACCACGCAGCGGCGGCTGTCGGCTTCAATCGACTTGGGAAAGACCTGCCAGAAGCGCGGCAGCGCCACGCTGATGCGTGCCCCCCCGCCGCCGATCGACGCAATCGGCGTGGCCCGCAGCCCCTCGATCAACCGCTCGTCGCGCATCGCGCGAAAACCGCGAAACGTGGCGGGGACGCGGCCATCGCGATTGGCGTGATTGACATGCTGCCAGTTGAAGCCGCCGCTCGAGTCCTGATACACCGCGAACCGGCGGCCGGCCGGTTCCATGTGATCGCTGTGGTCGAGCGAGCCCCACACATCCGCGAGGTTGTTCACGTTGGTGGCGAGCTCGATCGACAAATCGCGAATGAACACCGAACCCTGGTCGCCGAGATCCCAGGCGCCGCCGGGATGTTTGGCGGCGCGCCGGTTGGTCACCTCGATCTCGGCAGTGACGGTTCCCAGACCGGCGAAGAAATTCAGGCGCACTACCGCATCGAGCCAGGCCTGTCCCGACGCGCTCATCAGCGCGCCGTCCAGCCGCACCACGGCACCGAGCGAGCCCGCCCGCTCAACCACGACGCGGCGGGTGGTGAAGGTGTAGCGGTGGCCGCGATGATCTTCCGCAGTTATCGCGGTCGAGCGCAGCAGCGAGGCGTCACCGACGCTCGCGCTGGTCAGGAACCCGTGACCGCTCCGCGGCACGTCGATGGTGGCCGCGCCGGTGTGAATCCGCAGCACCTCGCCGGCATGTTCGATGGCCACCGCCGGGCCGTCGTCGGTGGCGGTGTCGTCAGGGGCGAGCGCGTAACAGCTCGAGGCGTGCGGCACCACGTCGGCCTGGAACTCCGCAAGCAGCCAGCGCACCGATCCGTCGCCCCAGCGATCGAGGGTCGTGGTCTGCACCGGCACGGCCCGGCCGCGCTGATCGGTCAGCGCCCACCGATCTGCCCGCTGCACCGCGCCGCGCGGACAGGCGACGCCGATCGACACCGGCTCGCCGTGCCGCTCGAACGGCGGCACCGACGGGTCCGTGTGGACGCTGATGACGATCGGGCGGAAGGCCATGCAGCGTCTCTTAGCCCCGCCTCCGGCGGGGCGAGACGTCTTGAAAGGGCGGCCGACAAACGTGATTCACTCGCATGAGTGCTGGCCTTTCAAGACGTCTAAGGAATCGCGCGAACAATCATCGGCCCGACCCGCGTGGTGAGCGAGACCGGCAGCTTCTGCCACAGCGCGATCGCCAGCTGGAATTTCGGATTCGCCGGGCTGACATTCGGCATCCCGCCCGGCGTCAGCAGCTGATATTCCCAGTGCAGCGGCACGGGTGCGGCGCCCCATTGCGCCTTGAACTTGAAGGTCCCTTCGCCGGGCGTCGACCGGCCCATGTCGAACACCGGCGCGCCGGTCGCCTGCGCGTACTGAATGGCATCCCAATACAGCAGCACGTTCGGACAGAGCGAATTGAATTCGCGGATCGACGAGGCCCACGGCAGCTGCACCATCTGGCCGGTGCGATAGGTGACACCGGCGGCCACCGGCTCGCGATTCAGGCGCACGATGTGCAACTGCGCGCGTTGTGGGAACGTGCGCAGCACTTCTCCGAACAGCCGCCGCGAATACACGGGGGTGCCCAGGTCGCGCATGTTGCGCGCGAACACGGTGTAGAAATCGCCGACCAGCTCTTCGCCGCCCCGCTCGACGGTCAGCCCCGACTTTTCCGCCTTGCGGATCTGGTTGCGGACTTTTCGATCGAGGCCGTCCCACAGGCGGTCGCCGAGGCCGAGCCGCATCGACACCTTGTGCCGCTTGCAGGGCAGCGAGGGAAACTGCGGCTCGACATGGCGCAGCTCGACGTGGCCACACCGCCGCCGCTCGGCTTCTTCGCGTGCCGCCCGCACCAGCGCCGCGGCCGCGTCGGTGCTATCGGCCATCACGCCGCCGTAATTGAGAAACGGCAGCGACGTGAGCGTATTGCCGAACATCAGGCTCCTGATGTGCACCAGCGGCAGGATGCCCTCGACGTGCGCGCCGCTGCGGGCCATCAAGTAGACGCACTCGTGGCCGAACGCCGTGGCGAACACGCTTTGCCAGTCCCAGGCGTGGTAGCCGGCCGCATCGCCGCGCGCGCTGACGAACGATTCCCACACGCCGCGATCGCGGGGCGCCGCCACCGACACGATCAGATCACTTCGCATGCGCCCACCTCGGCACGGCGGCGGCCGCCATCACCACGTTGGTTTCCAGCGTGGCCGCGACCGTATCGAACGCAAAGTCCTCGACCAGCCGCCCGAGACGATGCAGCGTGTCGTCGAGGTTCGAGTAGTGACGCCAGCGCGTCACCGCCGACACCGGCAACCGCGGCTGATCCGGATCGATCTCCCAGGGATGGATGTAGAACACCACCGGGTGGCGATCGACCCGGTTGACGCGCGCGATGCCCCACCTGGTGAAGCTATACGGCAGCAGCCGGAAATAGCCGCCACCGGCGATCGGCACGTTGAGGCGGCCCAGGCGCACGGTCGACGCCGGCACCTCCACGATCGCGCCGGCGCCGCGTTCGATCACGTGCGCGCGGCGCGGCGCGTCGGGAATGCCGTAGCGATCGTGATGGATCGGAAACACGCTGGCGTCGTAGCTGTGCCCCTCTTCGATCAGGATGTCGAGCGCCCACAGGCTCTCGCGAACCACCGAGAAGCTCGGCGCCCGGTAGCCGCGCACCGCGCAGCCGCCCGCGTCCTCGATCACCGCCTTTGCCCGCCGCACGTCGTCGCGGAACTGATCCGGCGCCAGCGTGTAGATCAATTGATGATGGAACCCGTGCGACGCCACCTCGTGGCCGAGCGTGGCGATGTCACGCACCAGCGACGGGAAGCGTTCCGCCACCCAGCCGAGGATGAAGAAGGTGGCATGGACGTGGTGGCGATGAAAGAACTCGAGCAGCCGGTGGGTATTGCCGACCACCCGGCTCTCGCGCTCGTGCCACGACGTTCTCGACACGAGGCGATCGAACGCCGAGGCCTGGAAATAATCCTCGACGTCAACGCTCATGGCGTTGATCAGGCGCATCATCTGGCGCCCCGCCGCAGGACCACCGTCTTGATCGTCTCGAGCGCGATCATGATGTCGAACCTCAGCGACATGTGCTTCACGTAGTAGAGGTCGTACTGCATTTTCTCGAGCGCGTCTTCCACGCTCGCGCCGTAGGTGTAGCGGACCTGCGCCCATCCGGTGACGCCGGGCTTGACGACATGGCGCTGGCCGTAGAACGGAATCTGCCGGGTCAACTGCTCGACAAACGCCGGCCGCTCGGGCCGGGGACCAATCAGGCTCATGTCGCCGCCGAGCACGTTCCACAGCTGCGGAATCTCGTCGAGGCGGGTCTTGCGCATGAACCGGCCCACGGAGGTGATGCGCGGGTCGCCGTCGCCCTGGCTCCACACCGGTCCGCTGCGCGCTTCCGCATCCGTGCGCATGGTGCGGAACTTGTGAATGGTAAAGGGCGCGCCGTTGAGACCGACGCGCTCCTGGTGGTAGAGGATCGGATCGCGCGGCGATTCGAGCTTGACCAGCAGCGCCGACACCAGCATCAACGGCGAGGCGAGCATCAGCCCGCACACCGACGCGGTCACGTCGAACACCCGCTTGGTCAGCATCAGCAGGCGCGTCTTCCTGAACCCGGTCGAGAACACCAGCCAGCTCGGCCGCAGGTTCTCAAGCGCGATCTTCCCGGTGTATTCCTCGTAGACCGAGGCGAGATGATCGAACAGCACGCCGGTGCGCAGCCGCATATCGAGCAGCTGATCCATTGGCAGTTTGCCGCGCTGATCCGTCAGGTGCACGACGACACGATCGACGTGCAGCCGTGACGACAACGACGGAATGTCGGCAACGGTGCCCACCACGCCGGGGTTGATCACGGGGGCGCCGACGCGCGCCGGATCGGGATCGATGAAGCCGACAATGTCGACGCCGAACTCCTGCCGCCGCTCGAACAACTCGCGAGCCAGCAGGACCGTGGCCGGACTGGTGCCGACCAGCAACAGCCGCTCGCGCGGCGCCAGCTGGCTGACCACCACGTCGAACACCGCGCGCCAGGCCATCACCATCACGATCGCCAGCGCTGCGGTCAGCAGGAACACGCCCTGTTCCACCACCAGCAGCGGGAACAGCCAGTACGCAACGCCGAGGATCAGTGAGGTGGCGCCAATCGCGCGCAACAGCCGCCGCGCCAGATCGCTCTTGCTCTCGATGGTGCGGAGATCGTAGAGGTCCGAATAATGCAGGCAGATCTGGCAGACCATCACGATCAACAGCACGCGGAAGATCGCGGTGTTGTCGGTCAGCAGCTCCCAGCCGTAGGCGCCGCCGATCACGACGCTGCTGATGATGACGGCGGCAGCGAGTAACGCGGTCTCACCGGTGACGAGAATGAAGGATCGCCACGTCTTGTTGAACATAGCCTGTTTTCTCCGACGTGTCCGCCGTGGCCTTGGCGAAGGCGGAAGCCTAGGCGGAGGTGGATGGCACGCCCCCGGATTTCCGGAGCCACCCAAACCAGCGCCGCGCCGGCGCGGGCTGGGGGTGGCCCGGCTGATACTGCTTGTAACCGTAGTAACCGTAGCTGGCCGGCAACGTCGCCTTCTCCGCGCGGTTGAGCACGACGCCGAGAATGCGCTTGGTATCGATCGCCCGGGCCGCGCGCTGCACCATCGGGTACGGCGTCGATTGCGCCGAGACCACGAGTAATGCGGTATCGATCATCGCGGCGAGCAGGTTGGCGTCCGGCAGGATGGCAATCGGCGGCGTATCGACGACGACCCAGTCAAACGAATCGCGCGCCTCCTCGAGCAGCTGCTTCATGGCCGGCGATGCCAGCAGGCTCATCGGATCGGGCACCGCGCGTCCGGAGGTCAGCACCCACAACGTCGGGGTCACCTGCTGAACCGGCAGCCGATCGCCGCGCGGCAGCGTCAGGCTGTCGGTCAGTCCTTCGCTCGACGGCAGCGCAAACATCTCGCGCATGCGCGGCCGCCGCAGGTCCGCGTCCACCAGCAGCACGCGCCGCTGGTAGGACTGGCTCAAGGTCAGCGCCAGGTTGGTGGCGGTGAGCGTCTTGCCCTCCGACGGCAGCGCGCTGGTCACCATCACGCTGCGCACGCCGGACGCTTTCTGCGCGTGGTGCATCACGGCGGCCAGGTGGCGATATTGCTCGACCATCGCCGGGTCAACCTGCTCGCCGACGATCAACTTGTCGCGATCCGCATCTCCGAAGCGGAGCACGGTAGGCTGGGAAACGTCCTTGAGGTCCTGAGGTCCTGAGGTCCTGAGGTCCTGAGCTGGTTGAGCGGCGGCAAACTCTGGAGACTCAGGGCCGGAGCCGTCGCGCACACCGGGCGCGACGGCGGAGTCGCGCCGAAGCTCCTGAGATATCACGGGAGCGTAGGCGGAAGGTTCCACCGGGACGTGCATCGTCTCCACCGGTGCGAATTGCCACGTCGTCTCGGCCACCGGTTCGGTGACCGGCGACGGGGCGATCGTCAGCGGTGTGCCCGCGGTTTCTTCTGCGGCGCGCTTGAGAGCTTCACTGAGTCGAGTCATGGTCGCCTTAAAAGAAGGAGAAGCGGCGCCGGCTCACGTGGCTGAACATCGGCGCCGGGGCCGCCGCCACGGGTTCGGGCTGCGGCATCACCGGCACGGCCGGCCGCTGAGTGGTGTTCGGCAACGACAACGACCGGCACACGTCGGTCACGATGCTTGCGCCAACGGGCTTCTGGTCGGCGGCAAAGCCGTTGACCAGCGCGTTGTCGCAAATCACGCTGATCACGCGGGGGATGCCCGCCGAGTGCTGGTGGATCGCGACCACGGCATCACGCGTGAAGAGGCGCGTCGCTTCGCCACCCGCGGTCTTGACGCGGGCGGAGATGTACGAGGCGGTGTCCTTGAGGCTCAGCGCGGTGAGCTCGCAGCGCAGCACGACGCGCTGCTTGAGCTGACGCAGCCGCGCTTCTTCGAGCCGCCGCGCCAGCTCCGGCTGGCCGACCAGCGCGACGGCCAGCGAACGGCCGTTCGTGGCTTCGGCGTTGGTCAGCAGCCGAATTTCTTCGAGCAGTTCGTACGGCACGCTCTGCGCTTCGTCGACGACGAGGGCCAACATCGGGCCGAACTCGTCGCCGAGCGCCTTCTCGAGCTCGCGCAGGAACGCGATCTTCGACTGCCCCGCGTCCGCGCCGAGCCCGAAGCCGGCGGCGAGATAGTCGAAGAACTCCGCGCGCGTCAGCGTCGGGTTCGACAGGTGGACGATGGTCGACGCGTCGTTGGCTTGGGCGCCGAAGCCCGACGAGGCGAAGTCGGGGCGAAGGCGGCCGGCCTGCAGGGCGGCGCGGATCAGTGTGGTCTTGCCCGTCCCGGCCTCGCCGACCAGCACGGTGATCCCCGGCCGGCCGGCCAGGCCATATTGCAGGTGCACGAGCGCTTCGCGGTGCTGTGGCGTAAAGCACAGGAACCGCGGATTCGGCGACAGATCGAAGGGCCGCTCTTGCAGCCCGTAATACCGTTCATACATGGCTATCTCAACAGCCTCCACGCCACCGCGGCGCCCACGGCAATCACCGAGGCGGCCGCGGCGCTGAGTGCGACCCGGCGCCGGAACCGCTGCGCCGCCGCGCCCGCGTCGCGCATGTACGGCACGGTGGCGAGCACCATCAGGTTCAGCGCCGCGCGGATGTCGGATTCGGTGCGCAGCGTCTTGTCGAAGTACTCCGCGGCGGCCGCGAGGCCGAAGCCGATCAGCAGCGCGGCGAGGATCGCGATCGCATACAGCCGCGGCCGATCCGGGCTGGCGGGCCGTTCCGGCATGCGCGCCGGGTCGAGAATCTTGAACTGCTCACCGATTTGCCGCTTCTCGAGGTTGGCCGCGATCTGCGACTCCTCTTTCTTCTGCAGCAGGCTGCTATAGCTCTGCTGCAGCGTCTCGTAGTCGCGCGACAGCGCGGCCAGCTCCGCTTCGCGGATCGGCGTCGCTTCGATGCGGGCCTGATACATGCCGAGCATGCCGCGCAGGCGGCTTTCTTCGGCCACCTTCGCCTGCAGCTGGCGATCGAGATTCTCCAGTTCGGCGCGCGCATCGGTGAGCCGCTTCTTCATGACCGGGTCCATCACCACCGCGCGGCTCGGCCGCGACGCCAGCGTGCCCTCGAGGGCCTGGGCTGCGACGCGCTTGGTCAGCTCCTCGACGTTGCGGCGCAGGCGCTTGACGTCGGGATGATCCGGCTTCAGCTTCAACTCGACCGCGAGCAATGACTGCTGCGCGATCCGCAGCTCGTCCTCGAGCGTTTTCGCCATGTCGGCGTCGGCGTTGGCCGCCTCGGCCGGCGCCGGTGCGGTGTTGATCTCCTCGACCAGATCCGCCACCGTCCGCTCGAAGGCGATCCGCCGCTCGCGATCGCGATTCAACGCCTCGCCAAGCGACTGCAGCGCCATCTCGGTGTTGTGCAGGCCCTGGAGGTTGGCGGCCATCTGATCGGGCAGCTGGCCGTTGTTCAGCCGCTTGTACTCTTCGAGCTTGTTCTCCGTCTGCACCAGCTGCCGTCGCGACTCATCGAGCTGGGTGGCCAGGAACTGGTTGGTGCCGTCGGCGAGAATCTCGCGGTCGCGCAGGCTCTCGTCGATGAACAGCGAGGCGAGCCGCTCGGTCACGCGCATCGCCACGCGCGGGTCGTCCGCCGAGTAGCTGACGCGGAACGCGTCGCCCTTGACGATGCTGATGCCGATGTCCTGGGTCCGCATCCGCTCGACGATGTCTTCCATCAGCTCCTGACGGGCGCGTTCACGGGGATACAGGTTGAAGTCCTGCACGATCTGCTCGAGGCGCGTGCGGCTGAGAATCTGCTGGCTGATCGCGTGCAGGCGATCCTCGATACGCGCGGTCACCGTCGACTTGACGTAACTCTCCGGCACGCGCTGCGGCACCACCAGGATCAGGCTTTCCGATCGATAGACGTTCGGCAGGTTCTTGATCACCACGGCGGCCGCGGTTGCGATCAGCACCGCCGGCAGGACAATCAGCCACTTCCGGCGCCGGGCCACTTCCAGGATGGTGTCGAACGAGTACTGCTTATTCGGGATCACGAGGCGCCCTCACTCTGTTGAGAATCGGAACCCAGGTATTGATGCCGACGGTGAACGCCTGTCGCGACACCCGGCTGGGAAGGAGGATGGCGGCGGCACCGGACGGGTGATCGAAGTGATACAACGCGTACTGGCCAAAGACCCCGATGTGCCGGGTGATGGCGAAGTTGAGCCGCGAGCTCAGTTGACCCGTCAGGACCCGCTCACCACCGTCAAATCCGAACCGCCCCTTGCCGGCCGAGACATTGGCCAGCCATTCGGTGCGCCTGGACACCATGCCGCTGATCATCGCGGTGAACGCGTCGCTCATCAGCGGTTCGACAAAGCCCGCCACGAATTCCGTGTTGCGGGAGACGCCGGCGCTGGCGCGCCAGGTCCGGGCGAACTGCTTGGCCAGCGTCGCGTTGCCGTTCAGGCGATAACGCCGTCCGGTAATCGGGCGCTTGACCGCCGAGGTTTGCGTCGTGATGCTGAAGCTGGTGCGCCGCCAAAAGGAGAACTGGCGGTTGAAGTCCACACCGATGTCAAACACCTCGTGCGTAAACTCCGCCTCGGGCAGCACCGTCTGATGAATGCGCTCGCGGCCGTAGGCGGCGTGCACGCCGAGGCTGCGCGACAGTTGGCGGCGCCAACGGCCCTCCATCGAAACAACGTCATGCACGTTGGCCGAGGCGCCGCCGAACCGGATCTGCCGTTGCGATGCCGTAAACGACAGCGTCGAGCTCCTCGAGTAGCGGTTGGTGATGCGGCCGCCGATCTGATAGCTCTCGTTGGTCAGCATGCGAACGAAGAACGGGTCGCCGGGAATGACGACCGGCGAGCCGAACAGCCCGTTCGCGGACGCGAGCCGGAAGAATGGCGACCGCACGTACCGCGCCTGGCCATCCAATTGGAGCCGCGTCGTCACGAGGCCACGGGCCTGCACTCCGCCGTTGTAGGTCGTGGCGCCAAACACGGGGTTGCGGTAGAACTCCTGGTAGGTGGCCCCGCCGTCGGCGCTAAATCGAAAACGATCGGTGTGCCGCACAAACGCGAGGCCCGCGTTGGCGCCGAGCGTCGCACCGCTCTTCGGCACCTCATCGACGGGAATCAAGTCGTCCGCCAACACCGCGTCGTCGTACTGTCCCGCGTACGAATTTCGGAACTCGATGGCGGTGAACGCGTTCCCGGTGCGCTCAGGGGTGCGGCCGAACAGCCCCCCGAACGGGCCCGGATTGCCCTGTGCGAACGCGGCCGGGGGCAACAGCAGGAGGGCCGCGACGCAGAGTCGGAGGATCATGGGACGACCACGGTGTCGCCAGGCTTCAGGTCAATGTTCTGCGTCAGGTTCTTGCCGCTCACCACGTCCTTGTAGTTGAACTTCAGGCTGGTGGGCTTGCCGTTCACGGTGCGCATGATCACGATCTTCTTGCTGTCGGCGTATTCGCGGAGGCCGCCGGCCAGCGAGATCAGCTGCAGCACGGTGGTCGGGCTGGTCAGTGGATACGGACCGGGCTTGTTCACCTCACCGGTGATGAACGCCTTGCGGCTGTTGATCTGGCGGACCACCACCGTGATGTTGGCGTCCTCCATGTACTTCTTCGACTCCTCGGTGATCTTCTCGCGCAGCTGCTCGGGCGTGAGCCCGGCCGCCTGCACCTCGTTGATCAAGGGCAGCGCGATGCGGCCGTCAGGCCGCACCTGCGCATCGGCCGACATGTCCTTGTCCTTCCAGTAGACGATCGACAACACGTCGTCGGTGCCGATGACATACCCGGGCGGCACCGCCGGATCGGTCGGGCGCGGCGCCACGGCAGCGGCCGCCGCGGCCGGGACCGATTGCGCGGCCGAGGCCGGCTTCGCGGTTTGCGCGTTCGCCGGCGCAACGGTTGCCACCACTAACATCAGAAACACTACGGGCATCGTGAACCCTCCGTGTGCTCCGTCGTTTTCTCCGTGTCCTCGGAGGTTATCGGTACTCTTTGAACGGCAGTTGGCAGTCATGTTTCCTCAGGAAGTTCAAGAAGCGCTTGTATTCGCGCGATTCCATGTTGAAGAGGCGGGCGACGATCTTGTAGTTGCCGCGGGCCTCTTCGAGGCCGCGGCGCACCACGTCGCGCACGTGCGCGCGCGTGATCTCGCGGGCCATGTACATCGGGTAGACCGTGGACCAGAATGACTCGCGCTGTTCGGTCAGCCGCGTGTAGAGGTCGTCGGCCACCGTCCGGCGGCGCTCGCGGCGGGGGCGGAACGCGACGTTGTCCTGGGCGCGGACTTCCGAGGGGAGATCGTGCAGCTCGATGGTGTCGTGCTGCACCGCCACCACCATGCGCTCGATCAGGTTCTCGAGCTCGCGCACGTTGCCCGGCCACGAATAGGCGACCAGCGCCTTCATCGCGTCGGGCGACACGCCGGTGATCGGCGATCGGTTGGCGGTCACAAACTTGTTGAGGAAGTGGTTGACGAGCTCCGCGATGTCGTCACGGTGTTCGCGCAGCGGCGGCACCTTGATCTGGCAGACGTTCAACCGGTAGTAGAGGTCTTCGCGGATCGTCCCCTGCGCAATCATGTCGCGCAGGTTGCGGTGCGTGGCGCCGATCACCCGGACGTTGACGTGGCGCGCGCCGCCGTCGGCGCCGACGCGCTGGATCTCGCCGGTCTCGAGGAAGCGCAGGAACAGGCCCTGCATCCGCAGGGTCATCTCGCCGATCTCGTCGAGGAACACCGTGCCCATGTGCGCCGATTCGAGCTTGCCGGGCTTGTCGCGATAGGCACCGGTAAAGCTGCCTTTCACGTGGCCGAAGAGCTCGGATTCGAGCAGCGTCTCTGGCAGGCCGGCGCAATTCACCGGCGCGAACATCATGTTGGCGCGCGGGCTGCCGTAGTGAATGCCGCGCGAGACGATCTCCTTGCCGACGCCGCTCTCGCCGGTAATCAACACCTTGGCGTCGCTGCGCGCGACGCGGTTGATCTCAGCCTGCAGCGTCTGCATCTGCGTGCTCTCGCCGATCAGCCGCACGTGCTGCTTGTTGCTGCGCGACGCCATGCCGGCGCCGATGGGACTGATATTGCTGTAGTCGCGATTGATAGCTTCCACGATGGGCCTCACTGATCCGCAAACCGTTCGATGACGCGCTGGTCCTGGCGGCTGAGCGCCACAAACGACGCGCCGATGGTGAACCGCTCAACCGATCCGTGGCGCAGGCCGTCCAGCCGCTCGACCTGGACGTCGGCCGAAAACGGCACGCCGCCAAAGTTGAAGCGCAGGGTGCCACGCGTGCCAAGGTCAACCGGGTGCGACGATTCCAGCAGCACGCCGCCCAGGCTGATGTCGAGCAGGCGGACGGGAATCGGAAACGCCAGAACCGACAGCTCAGTGTCGGCAATCATGGCGCGGGGGACGCGGCGGCGATCGGAAGAGGCCAGTTCACTCATGGCCCGCTGCACTGCAAAGAAGTCGCCAACATTTGGGAGCCACTTGTCGGCGTGCCAGATGACTAAGAAAGGGTCGCGACGGAAATGACCGTGGCGCCCGCGTATCAATTCAGGGCACACAGAGCCTTCATGGCCCACAGCGGTGGAACGTGATCACCCAATGGGTTTAAGCGTTTACGCAGTTTCGGTAGGTGAGGCGCGGTGGACCATCAGCCGGTCAACGGCATCGGTAAACGCGCTCGAGGCGGCGAGAAATTCGACGCCGACGAGATAGCGATCGCGGGCTTGGTGTGCGGTGCGGACGTGGCGGACACGCGCATCGGCCAGCGCGGACTGGCCGTCGAGTATCAGGCACACGGATTGGATCGACTCGACCGCGAGCGGCTGATGGGCTTCGATCAGCGCGCCCTGCTGAGTGAGGTTGTGCACCCGCACCGCGTCGCCGGCGTCGAAGGTTCCCCAGAACGCGCCAAACACTTCGAATCGAACCCGGTTCCGTCGATCCCCCGGCGCGCGCATCAAAGTGCCCAACTCATAATCCACCCGGCACCTGTGCAAGCCGATTACCACACTGGTTACTCGCTCTTCATAGGGACAACACTGTGATCACCTTCGGCCACGTCACGAGAAGGTTGTCAATGGGCCGACTATTTTCCAGCTTGAAGTAGACGGGACGAGGGGCTTGGGGCTTGGGCTTGGGGCCGGTATGATGTGAGTCTCGCGCCCATAGCTCAAATGGATAGAGCGTTGGCCTCCGGAGCCAAAGGTTGCAGGTTCGAGTCCTGCTGGGCGCACCACGCGACTTCGTCGCGTGGTTGCTCCCAACAGGTCTCGGGCTCAAGCGTCGCTCGGCCGTCGGCCTCGCGACAGCCAGTGCGAGTCCTGCTGGGCGCACCAGCCTTCGCTCGCTTGCGCGAGCTTCGGCTGGCAAGCCACAGAAGGCTGTCCGCCGAAGCCTTTGGCGAAGGCGGACCTCCCCGCTTCTCAGATCAATTTCTTGATCAACTGTATCTGTCCCGCGTGATACGCGGCGTGGCCCGTGATGCCGATCACCAGGTCGAACCGCTCGGCCTCCGGGAGCGGCGAGATGCGAGCACCGCTCGCGATCTCGCCGACTGCCCGGCTCAGCCGCTGGTGCGACGCGTCGACGAGCGACGTGATCGCCGTCCACGTCAATCGCGATTCGTCATCCAGCTCGAACCAGTCCTCGCCCACCAGCGGAAACGCCGAGCCAGGCGCGCCGGTCAGCTTGCTTTCGATCTGCCCCGCCCAATACGCGTGGTGCAGCGCCACCTCGGCGATGTTGTGCCGGCTCTCAGCCGGGGCCCCCGACGCGCGGACTTTGCGCGTTGGGGTGGCGATCGGTCGCACGAACGCCGTCGCGGGAGTGACCTCGGCAATGGCCGCGCGCAGGTCCGAGCCGTACCAGGCGCCCGGCCCATAGCCCTCGTCGAGAATGCGGTTGAAGGTGGCAGCCGGGAGGCCGGTGGGAGTCGGGGTCTTGGTCGTGGTCGCACTCATGATGTCGTCCTTCCTGGCAACTGTGAACTCTTGAACTGTCAACTGCCGGCGCGTAACCGCTCATACAGTCAATGACAGTTACGCATTCTAGCGCGCCGGCCGTAACTAGTCAAATGTTATTTGGTGGTTACACGCGCAACGATTGTCGCTACAATCGGGGGAATGGCCAAATCAGCAAGCCGGGCCGCCATTCCTGCCGAGTCGGTGGACGCCGATCGCGTGCTCGCCTTCGTGAACACGCTGAGTGGACGCCCGACTGCTGCGCCCTCGGAGCGGCTGGTCTCCTATGACGCGCTCGTCGACTGGGCCCGCGAGCAGCACCTCGTCTCGGCCGCGGCCGCCGAACGGCTGAGCGCGGAGGCGCGCCGCCGCCCGCAGCAGGCCGCGTCGGTGTTGGCGCGCGCCAGGGACTTCCGCGAGGCCTTGAACGCCCTGGCCGGCGCCATCGCGCACGATCGCCAGCCGTCGCCGGCGGTGCTGGCTACCATCGGCAACTGCCTCGCCGCCGCGTATGCGCACGGCCGGCTCGTGCCGCACGAAGGTGGGCTGCAATGGATCGCCAGCGCCGAAGACGACCTCGACCGCATCCTCTGGGAAATCGGCCGCGCGACCGGACGGCTGGTGGTGTCGCCGCGGCTGGGACGCATCCGCTCGTGCGCGGCGTCGGAGTGCGGCTGGTGGTTCGTGGACGATACGAAAAACCATTCACGCCGGTGGTGCGATATGAAGATCTGTGGAAACAGGGAAAAGATCCGCCGGTTCAGATCGCGACAATAGTTCCAAGGGGTTCCAAATGGTTCCAAGAGTTCCAAAGGCATTGTTCTGTTGGGTTCCGGTTCTCGTGCTCGCACTTGGAACCGATTTGAGAACCCAACCCCTGGAACCCTTTGGAACCTCTGGAACCCTTGGCACCTTACAGGCGCCGGCGCGTTTTGTCGTTCGCCTCGAGACGACGAAGGGTTCCATCGTCGTCGAATGTTTTCGAAGTTGGGCGCCCTACGGCGCCGACCGTTTCTACGAGCTGGTGACGACCGGCTATTACGACGATGCCGCCATTTTCAGGATTCGTTCGAAGACGTGGGCCCAGTTTGGCATCGCCGGTTCACCCGCCGTGGCGCAGTCGTGGCGCACGCGGACCATTCCGGATGACCCCTTCAGCCAGCCGAACGTTCGCGGCACCGTGGCATTCGCCTGGGCCGTGCCCAACGGCCGTACGACGCAGGTGTTTATCAACCTTCGCGATAATCGCGACACTCACGATCAGGAGCCGTTCGTGCCGTTCGGCCGCGTGATCGAAGGCCTGGCGGTGGCCGACGCGTTGTTCGATGAATATGGCGAAGCCGCCGGCGGCGGCATCCGCGCCGGCAAGCAGGACCCCGTGTTCCAGGGCGGCAACGAATATCTGCGAAAGAATTTTCCGAAGCTCGACTACATCAAGACCGCTCGCGTTGTTAAGGTGCCGTAGGTGGCTACCGTTCAGCGCCGCTAAATTCGCAGCGCATCCACAGGATCGACACGGCTGGCTTTCCACGCTGGAATATAGGTGGCCAGCGTCGCGACCACCATCAACACCACGGCGACCGCGCCGAATGTCACCGGGTCGGCGCCCGAGACGCCAAACAGCAGGCTGGTGACGAACCGCGCCAGGGCAAACGACGCCAGCAAGCCAATCACGATGCCGCCCATCGCCAGCAGCAATCCCTGCCGCACCACCATCCCGCGCACGTCGCGATCGCGCGCGCCGAGCGCCATCCGGATCCCGATCTCGCGCGTCCGCTGGCTGACGCCGTACGACATCACGCCGTAAAGACCGACTGCCGCCAGCAGCAGCGCGAGCATCCCGAAGACCGCCAGCAACGACGTGCCGAATCGCGGCGCCCAGAGTGACGTGCGCAGAATCGTGCGGTAGGTATTCACGTTCAGCAGCGGCATCGACGGATCGAGCTGCTGCAGCTCGCGGCGCACGGTGCCCAGCAGGGCATCCGGATCACCCGAGGTACGCGCCTGCACGATCACCTGCGACGCGTAACTTTGATCGAGCGGCACATACATATGCGCGATGTCGGGTTCGCCAACATTGTTGTACTTGATGGTCTTGGCGATACCGATGATCTCGCGGGCCTCGGGACGGCCGAAGATGTACAAGCGGCGGCCCAACGCCGCCTCGTTCGGATAGAACTGCTTCGCCATCGTCTCGTTGATGATGATCACCGGCGGCGAGCCCTGGCGGTCGTTGGCGGTGAACGCGCGGCCTTGCACGATCGGAATCTGCATGGTCGCGAAGTAGCGATCGGCCACCTCGTTGATTTGCGTCAGCCGGCCGTTCCGCGGGTCCTTCGTATCCTGGTCGTCACGGAACGTCGTGCGAGAAAAACCGCCGGCGAAGAGCGGCACGGCCGTGGAGAGCGTGGCCGAGTCCACACCAGGCACGCCGTCGAGCCGTTCCAGCACCCGCCGATACAGGTCGCGGCCGCGCGTCTCGTCCAGGCCCTGGTTGCCGGCATTGATGCCCATCACCATGATCCCATCGGCGTCGAAGCCCAGGTCGATCTGCTGCGCGTTGGCGAGGCTGCGCAGGAACAGGCCGGCGCTGGCCAGCGCCACGAGCGAGAGCGCCAGCTGGCCGACGACGAGCAGGTGACGGATGTTGTACCAACGCGCGCCGCTCGCCAGCGTGGTGCGCTCCTTGAGCTCAATCACGAGATTGGGTCGAGACGACTGTAAGGCCGGCACGAGCCCGAAGACGATCCCGGTCAGCAGCGAGGCGATACCCGCAAACGCGAGGACCCGTCCATCGAAGTCGAGATCGATGAAATTCGCCTGCATGAAAGGCGGGCGCAGCGCCCACAACAACGCGCGGGCCCAATAGGCGAGCAGCAGGCCCGCCACGCCGCCGGCGAGCGACAGCAGAATGCTTTCGGTCAGCAATTGCCGGATCAAACGCGATCGGCTGGCGCCGACCGAGAGCCGCACCGCAATTTCCTGCCGCCGCGCGCTGGCGCGGGCCAGTAACAGGTTGGCGACATTGCCGCACGCGATCAGCAACACCAGTCCGACCACCACCATGCCGATGGTGCCCGACAGCACGAGTTGCCGGCGGAACGCCGGCGGCAGCACACCATCGGTAAAGGGTGTCAGGGCAAACGAGCGCCCGCGATTGTCGGTCGGGAACGCAGCCTCGAGGGACTTGCCGATCGAATCCGCATTCGCGCGGGCCTGCTCCAGCGACACCCCGTCCTGCAACCGCGCGAACGCCTGGTAGCCCAGGCCGCGGCGCGACTTGTACAGCTCCATGCCCAGCCCCGTCAGTACCTGCTGATGCATGGCGAAAGGCACCCAGAGATCGGGGCCGCCGACAGGGGTCGTGCCCCGAAAACCTTCGCCGGTCACGCCGATGACGGTGAAGTCGTGCCCGTTCAATTTAATCGTCTGCCCGATGAGGTTGTGATCGCCGCCGAACCGCCGCTGCCAGAGTCCGTAGGCCAGCACCGTCACCGGGTGCTCGCCGAACCGCTGATCTTCCTCGGGACGGAAGGTCCGTCCGGCGGCAACCGGAGCCCCGAGCACGTCAAAAAAATTGCCGCTGACGATTTGCGCGGGAATCTGTTCGGGTTCGCCGTTTCCAGAGAGCGCGAGGGCCAGGAACCCGGTGACCGTGGTGCCGCTGAAGACGCTGTTCTGATCGCGCAGGTCCTCGATGTTCGGGCGCGATGTCCCGCCCAGTACCACCGGCGTGTTGTTGCGCACTTCGCTGGTGCCGACCGTGACCAGCCGATCGATGTCGCGAACGAGCATCGGCTGCAGCAGGATGGCGTTGACCAGCGTGAAGACCGTGGTGTTCGAGCCGATGCCGAGCGCCAGCGACAGCACCGCCACGAGCGTGACGGCGCGGTTGCGGATCAGCAGTCGCACGGCAAAACGCACATCCTGGAGCAGGGTGGCCATGGGTCCTCCGGGCTCGAAACGTCAGACTCAGCTGGGGTTAGACACTCTCGGAAGCGATTTAGTTCCCCTCCCGCGGGCTCTTCGCCGGCCGGCGGCATCCCGAACGCGACCATCGTGCCCGCCTGGATCACCCGCACCGCCGTCACGGCGGACATCACCGTCAACGGGCCGACCCAGATCAGACGGCGCAGATTGAACACGCGGCATTAATGCGCAGATATCTGCTGTTGTCAATGGGCATATATCTGCGTATAATCCCGCACTATGCGCCGCAAGCCAGGCACGCTGCTGCCGATCGAGATCGCCATTTGTGAAAGCGCCGCCGAGCTGCGCACCGCCGGTATCGAGGAGTTTTACGGCTACCAGCTCGCCAAACACCTTGGCGCCCGCGCCAAGACGCGCCTGCTCACCGCCTATGGGACCCTCTACCGCGCCCTCGATCGGCTCGCCACCATGGGCCTGGTCACGAGCCGCTGGGAGGCACCCGACATTCCGGCGCGGGAAAACCGCCCGGGCCGCCGTTTGTATATGCTGACCGGCGCCGCCGACGCGGTGGTCGAGGACGCGGCGCGCAGCCGGCGCGAGCGCGTCCGACCGCGCGTTCGGCCCAAGCTGGCCCGCGCATGATGCAGTCGTTCGCAGTCGCGCTCGTCCGCGCCTGGACGCGGATCTATACGTGGGGCATGGACCCGCGGGCGGGCGACGCGCGCGTGGCGGAAATCGAATCAGATTTGTGGGAAGGCGTCCAGAGCGGCGATGGTGCGCCCGCGATCATCGTCCGGCTGCTGTGTGGTCTTGTCGACGATCTGGTGTGGCGGACCACTCACGATCTGATCCACGAAAGGTCGGGGCGCCGCACCGCCGCGTTCGGCCTGATCGTCTCGTTCGCTGCGCTCGTGATGGTGGGGGCGCTGTGGTTCATCGACGCAGCCCGCGCCGCACAGTTGCCCGAGCCGCCGGCCGTGATGCACTTTGTGGCGTCGCCGGCGCCGCCTCCCCCCTCCGCCGCCTCCCCCTCCGCCGCCTTGCGCGCCGCCGGCATTCACGGGTGGCTGTGGACCTACTGGCCCGGCCGCGCCACGTGTTCGATGATCAGCACTTCGATCGGCGCGTTCACACGCTCGAGCCGCATGCCCAGCTGCGACTGAACGGTGCTGAAGCAAGAACGATCGAGAACCCAACCCTTGGAACCATTTGGCACTCCTGGAACCTTGGAACCCTAGTCTTTATCCCCTTCAGTAAGTTTCTGCTGCCGCATGGCCGCTGCGCCGAGCATGCCACCCATCCCCATTGACTCAACGGCGCTGGACGGAATCAGCATCAGCGCGCCTTTCTCCTTCAGCCCTTCGTACAACATGTTCATGGCGCGCAGGTGCAGTGCGGTCGGGTTGTCGTGATACGACTTGGCCGCCTCCCGAAACGAGGCGGCGATCTCCATTTCCGCCTGTCCCAGAATGATCCGCGCCTGCTTTTCGCGCGCCGCCTGCGCCTCGCGCGACATCGCGTCCTGCAACGCGCCGGGAATGACGATGTCGCGCATCTCCACCGAGGACACGGTGACGCCCCACGGATTCGAGCGCTCGTCGATCAGCTTCTGCAGCTCGGTCTCGATGCGGTCGCGGCCGCGCAGCAAATCGGCGAGCGAGGTGCGGCCGATGATGTCGCGTAACGCGGTCTGCGCCGCCCAGCCGATCGCGCGCGTGTAGTCCTGCACCTCGAGCGCGGCCTTCTCGGCGTCGTGGACCATCCAGAACAGCACCGCATCCACGTTCACCGGCACCGTGTCGGCCGTCAGCGTTTGCTCGGCGGCAAACGCCGACGCGATGGTGCGCTGGTCGATGATCGACGAGACGCGATCGACGAACGGCACGATCCAGAACAATCCAGGACCGCGCAGCCCGATGTAGCGTCCGAAGCGCAACACGATGGCCCGCTCCCATTGCTGTGCGATCTTCGGCGCCGGCATGATGAGCAGCGCCGCCGCCACGGCGACGACCACGGGGAACGGATGGCGGACCGCCAGCGAGGCCGCACCCCCAATGGCGATGGCGCCGATCAAGATCGCCACCGCGACTACATTGAGGCGCGGCATCGTCGCCGCCGTGGCAACTTCCTGCGTTCGACGAACCGATGACATGACGGCCATTTAGCTGCCTCCCTGTTGAGCGCTGAGTTCCGCGATGAGATCGTCGATATCGAAGCCGGCGGCGCCGGCCTCGGCCAGCACGCGCGTCGCAAACGCGCGCAGCCGCTTGTCGTGTTCGCGCGACGGGCGCGCCTTTTCGGGTGTGGCGGTGACGAACGAGCCGACGCCGCGCCGGGTTTCAATGGCGCCGGACCGCTCGAGGTCCCCATAGACACGCGCCACCGTATTGGCGTTGATGCGCAGCTCGACGGCGAGCTGGCGGACGGTCGGGAGCTGGTCGCCCGGGCGCAGGCGGCTGGTGGCCATCGCCGCCCGCAGCCCGCGTTCGAGCTGGGCGTAGATGGGCGTCTTGTCCCGCGCATCAATGGTGACGAGCGCCATTAATGCACTTGTACTAGTACATTAGGACAATGTCAAGTGATCTGCCAGTGCCGGAGTGCCTATCGTGCGTACTGTGCCTAAGGGTGGGTGCCTATGCCAGGCACGCCAGCACCCGGCACCAACCCATGGGCACCTTACGCACCCGTACGCACCACAGGCACAATGAGTGTTTCGACGAGGTCGTAAATGCCTCGTAAATGATCCTGCCGCTCGCGGGATACGTCGGAGCGGGAAGTGGTCACAACCACGAGATCGAGATCGGGAACGACGAAGATGAACTGGCCCCCATAGCCCCACGCGTAAAACGATTTGTGGCCGGCGAATTCGCGAATCCAGAAGCCGTAGCCGTACTCGCGATCGCTGCCCCATCGCGAACGGCCGCGTCCCACATGTGTTCGATCAACCCACGACTTCGGAATCAACTGCCGATCGCCGATGCGGCCGCCGTTCTCGTAGAGCTCGCCGAAGCGGATCATCTGCCGGGGCGTCATCACCATCTCGTTGCCGCCGAAGTAGATGCCCTGCGGATCCTGCATCCACCGCGCGAGGCTGAAGCCCAACGGCCTGGCCAGCTCGTCCTGCGCGAACTGCCACGTGCTCTTCCTGGTGGCCCTGGTCAGAAGCGCGGACAACAGGTGCGACGTGCCCGTGCTGTATTCGACGCGCGTGCCGGGCTCGTCGGTCACTGGTTGGGCCAGCACGTACCGCACCCAGTTGCGGCTCTGCACCCACGCGCCGTATTGACGCCCGCTCGTCGACTCCAGTCCGGATCGCATCGTCAGGAGATCTTCGATCGTGATGTCGCGCTTCCGCGGTTCGGGATCCTTGGCCAGCTCGGGAAAGAAGTCGACGATGCGCTGATCGACCGATTTGATCAGGCCTTGTGACACGGCGATGCCGACGAGCGCGGAAATCACGCTCTTCGACGCGGACTTGATGTTCGCCGGCTGCGTGGCGCGCGCGCCGCCGTAATAGCGCTCGAGGATCAGCGAGCCGCGCCAGCTGACCAGCAGGCTGCGCAGCCGCGGCAACTCCGCGGCCGCCTTTGCCGCCGGCTCCAGCGACGGCGGAGCCTGGGTCCATGCCAACTGGCTGGACGCCAGTAGGACTACAATGCCCGCTGAAATGAGCCTGACCATGAAAACTCTCTCCGTGTTCTCCGTTGTCTTGCTCTGCTCCGTGTCCTCGGCTGCGCAAGTAACAACGGCAGATTATCAACGGGCGCAGTCCCTCCGCCAACAATATGAATCGGCGGCCGTGTTCGTCCCCGAGCCGGCCACCTGGATCGGCGACACCCATCGCTTCTACTACCGCCGCTCGCTGGCCAACGGCTTCGAGTTTGTCACGGTCGACGCCGACACGCAGCAGAAGCAGCCATCGTTCGACCACCATCGCCTCGCCGACGCGCTGTCGCGCGCCACCGGCCGCGCCTACTCGGGCACGCGCCTGCCGTTCCAGCGCTTCACCTTCAACGACGCCTTGAGCGCGATCGAAATGACCATCGACGGGGCGCGGTGGACGTGCCTGCTTGCCGATTATTCCTGCCGCGCGCCGGAAGCGCCGCGCCCGGGCGAGATTCGCCGCGGCATCAGCGGCCCGGTGCGCGGTGATCTGTCCGGCGCCACCATGCGCCCGCGCCTGTCGCCCGACGGCAAGTGGATGGCGTTCATCGACAACTACAACGTGGCCATCCGCCCCTTCGGCGGGGACAAGCGCATGGCGCTCAGCACCGACGGGTCCGAGGGCAACTACTACGACCCCGCATCCATCACCTGGTCGCCGGATTCGTCGAAGATTGTTGCCTACCGCATCCGTCCCGGCTACCGCCGTCTCGTCCACTATGTAGCCTCGTCTCCCGAGGATCAACTGCAACCGCAGCATTGGGCGATGCAGTACGCCAAGCCGGGCGACCTGCTCGACCTCGAACAGCCGGTGTTGTTCGACGTGCGCAGCCAGAAGCAGATCACGATCGATGCGCGCCTCTTCCCCAACCCCTACGACATGTCCGATCTGGTGTGGCGGAAAGACTCCCGCGCCTTCAGCTTCGAATACAACCAGCGCGGGCACCAGGTGTTCCGCGTGATCGAGGTCGACGCACAAACCGGTCAGGCCCGCGCGGTGATCTCGGAAGAGCCGCAGACCTTTTTCTATTACAACCGCTCCGCCGCCACGCTCCAGGCCGGCAAGCGCTTTCGCCACGACCTCGCCGACGGCAAGGAAGTGGTCTGGATGTCGGAGCGCGACGGCTGGAACCATCTCTATTTGATTGATGGCGCCACCGGCAAGGTGAAGACGCAGATCACCAAGGGCGCGTGGCCGGTCCGCCACGTCATCAAGGTGGATGAAGACACGCGCCAGCTCTGGTTCAGCGCCGGCGGCATGAACGCCGGCAAGGATCCGTACTTCCAGCATTACTACCGGATCAATCTGGACGGCACCGGCCTGACACCGCTGACCAGCGTCGACGCGAACCACACGGTCGAGTTCTCGTCGGACATGCAGTACTTCGTCGATCACTATTCGCGCGTCGATCTCGCAAGTGTGCTGGAGCTACGTTCGAACGACGATCGTTCGGACGGCGACGGCTTAAGCCGTCGCCCTCCAATCGAGATCGACAAGGGCGACATTACCGCGCTCGTCAAGCTGGGATGGAAAGCACCGGAAGTGTTCGTCGCGACAGGCCGCGACGGGGCGACGGAGATCTGGGGCCTGGTGTGGAAGCCGCGGAACTTCGATCCGGCGAAGAAGTATCCCGTGATCGAATATATCTACGCCGGCCCGCACGGCACGCATACGCCCAAGTCGTTCGCCGCGACCAGCGGCATGCAGGCCCAGGCCGAGCTCGGCTTCATCGTCGTGCAGATGGACGGCATGGGGACGTCGAACCGTTCGAAGGCGTTTCACGACGTGGCGTGGCAGAACCTCAAGGACGCGGGCTTCCCCGATCGCATCCTCTGGCACCAGGCGTTCGCGGCGAAGAATCCCTGGTACGACATCACGCGGGTCGGTATCTACGGCGGATCGGCCGGCGGCCAGAACTCGATGGGCGCGCTGCTCTTCCATCCCGAGTTCTACAAGGCCGCAGTCTCCTACGCCGGGTGCCACGACAACCGCATGGACAAGATCTGGTGGAACGAACAGTGGATGGGCTGGCCGATCGGCCCGCAGTACTCGGCGGCGTCGAACGTCGAGCACGCGCACAAGCTGCAGGGGAAGATCCTGCTGATCGTCGGCGAGCTCGACACCAACGTCGATCCGGCATCGACGCTGCAGGTGGCGAGCGCGCTGCTCAAGGCGAACAAGAATTTCGACTTCCTGATGATCCCGGGCGCCGAGCACAACGCCGGCCGCGGCGGCGCATTCGCCGACTACGGCGAACGCAAGCGGTTCGATTTCTTCGTGCGGCACCTGATGAATCAGAACCCGCCCGAATGGAGCACCGTGCCGACGACCACCACTGCGCGAAGCAACCAATAGTTGTCCGCAGATTTATCCGTTTAACGGCAAAAACTGCGCGACGATGGTGAATAGGGGTCAGACCCCCATTTCCACCATCTGTCACACCTGGATTTGTGAAAACTGTTGAAAATGGGGGTCTGACCCCAATACACCATTTTTCGGTTGTAGCCGGATTGGCGGTGCTCCTGCTGGCTTCAGGCTGCTCAGCAACTCCAACTGAGCCCAAGCCAATCGTCGCCGTCACCCGGACCGTCGCGTCGTGGCAGGGCCGCGGCACCAGGACCGTGGGCGACGTGCCGAGCGAAACGGGGCGAATCCGCATCCACTGGCAGACCTCGAATGAAGCGCCGGCCGGCGCCGGGACGTTCAAGCTGACGTTGCGGAGCGCGATCTCCGGCCGGACCATCGGCATCGTGGCCGACGCAACCGGGACGAGCGCGGGGACGGCCGACTTCGACGAAGGCCCCAGAACCTACGATTTCCTCGTGGAATCCGCGAACGTCGACTGGACCTTTCGGGTCGAGGAAACCTCGGGAGAGTTTTCCAACGGCAGCCCGGCGACGGTTACCGGCAAACGATAAAACCGTCGAATATTGAAATAAGCTAATCAGGTGCCGAGACACGGTCTTTCCCGTTTAGTCCTTGTACTTTTGCTGGCGGCGGCGTTGGTATCTTGCAAGACCGCCGGCGGTGGTTCCGCCACCGGCACCCGCATCATGCAGCCCGGCGCGCCGGGCCAGGACACTCAGACCATTAGTACCGAGCGGGCCACCGACCTGTCGAAGGTCCAGCACACGCCCGCTGACGCCAGGTTCATGCAGGGCATGATCGGCCACCACGCGCAGGCGGTGGAAATGGTGGCGCTCATCAACGACCGCACCAAGACCCAGGCTTTGAAAATGCTCGGCCTTCGCATCCAGGTGTCACAAGACGACGAGATGAACATGATGCGGACGTGGCTGCAGGTCCGTGGCGAGAAGATCCCCGGACCGCATTCGCATCATGAACCCGGCGGCTTCATGCCCGGCATGCTGACCGCGGAAGAAATGTCGCAGCTCGCCGCCGCGACAGGCGTCGAGTTCGATCGCCTGTTCCTGCAGGGGATGATCAAGCATCACGCCGGCGCGATCACCATGGTCGACGAGCTGTTCAAGACGGCCGGCGCCGGGCAGGACGGCGACATTTTCGCCTTTGCCTCGGACGTGGACTCGGATCAGCGGATGGAGATCGATCGGATGAGCATGATGCTCAGGGAGCTGAAATGAGATTGCGGATTGCTGATTGCAGATTGCTGATTGCTAAAGGCACTGCGATTGCAGGATTGGTGGCACTCGCCATGGCGACCGGCCTCGCGCAGCAGAAGCCCGCTGAGCCGAACGATCCGCGCATTGGCTTGAAGGCCGGCTACAAGGACGCCGGCGTGGCCGCGCGCGGCATGGAGCTGGTCTCCTCGCGGCCGCGGCCGGAAGGCTTCTTCGATCCGAAGATGCCGGCCGGCGAACCGTCGCCCCCCGAACGCACCGGCAATCAGACTCCCGCAGCACCGGCACCCACCCCGGCACCGGCACCGGCACCCGGTGCACCTGGTGCACCCGGTGCACCCGCCGCAGGTGGAGGTGGCAGCGGCTTGAACTTCGCCAACTCAGATCTGGCGTTTAGCGGCACTCACATGGCGATGGGTTCCTTTCACGGTTTTAACCTCTACGACATCGAAAGCACGCGCAGCCCGCGGCTGCTTGCCTCCATCGTCTGCCCCGGCGGCCAGGGCGACGTGTCGATCCACGGCAACCTGCTGTTCATGTCCGTCGAACAGACGCGCGGCCGCCTCGACTGCGGCACGCAGGGGGTGGCCGAGACGGTGAGCAAGGAACGCTTCCGCGGCGTCCGGATTTTCGACATCAGCGACATCCGCACGCCGCGGCAGGTGGCGGCCGTGCAGACGTGCCGCGGTTCGCACACGCACACTCTTGTGCCCAAGGATTCGCAGACGCTGTATGTCTACGGATCCGGCACCGGCGGCGTGCGGTCGGGTGAAGAACTGGTCGACTGCTCCGGCGGCGATCCGAAAGAGAACCCGAACACCGCGCTCTTCAGCATCGACGTGATCGAAGTGCCGCTCGCCGCGCCCGAGCAATCGCGGATCGTCAACCGGCCGCGCATCTTCGCCGACGAGAAGACCGGATCGGTGGCGGGTCTCTGGGCCGGCGGCGATCATGGTCCCGGCACGCAGCGCACCAGCACCACCAACCAGTGCCACGACATCACCGTGTTCCCGCAGGTGGGCCTGGCGGCCGGCGCCTGCTCGGGCAACGGCATCCTGCTCGACATTTCCGATCCGGCCAACCCGAAGCGCCTGGATCACGTGAGCGACAAGAACTTCGCCTACTGGCACTCGGCCACGTTCAACAACGACGGCACGAAGATCATCTTCACGGACGAGTGGGGCGGCGGCACGCGGCCGCGCTGCCGCGCCACCGATCTCCTGAACTGGGGAGCGAACGCGATCTTCGACATCGTCGACAACCGGGGTCCCCGCGACGCGGACTCTGCGTCGCGGGGTCGAAAGAAGATGGTGTTCGGCGGGTACTACAAGATGCCGGCGCCGCAGACCGATACCGAAAACTGCGTGGCGCACAACGGCTCGATCATCCCCGTGCCGGGACGCGACATCATGGTGCAGGGCTGGTATCAGGGCGGCGTGTCGGTGTTCGACTTCACCGACGCGAAGCACCCCGTCGAGATTGCGTTCTACGATCGCGGCCCGGTGGATGAGAAGAACCTGATCACGGCCGGCTACTGGTCGGCGTATTGGTACAACGGCAACATCTATGGCGCCGAGATCGCCCGCGGCGTGGACATCTTCCGACTGGTGCCCACCGAGCATCTGTCGCAGAACGAGATCGACGCGGCCATCCAGGTGCGCATGGCCGAGTTCAACGCGCAGCAACAGCCGCGCGTGACGTGGCCGGCCACCTCGGTGGTGGCGCGCGCGTATCTCGATCAGCTCGGCCGCACCAACACGATCTCGGCGGAGCGCGCCAGGGCCGTGCGCGACAACCTGGCGAAGGTCGACGAGTTGCGCACCGGCCAGGAGCGCGATGCCGCGGCAAGGCTCGATGCGCTGAACGCCGTCGCCGCCCAGGTGGATGCCGACGCGAAATCGAAGACGGGCCGCGACGCGATGCGGCTGAACGCGCTGGCGGAAACCTTGCGTGGGCGCGCGGCGGCATTGCGATAACAACGGTCCGTGTTTCCGTGTCTGCTTTTTGGAGGAGCTCATGATGAGACTGGTGAAAGCACGGCGCCCCCACGACGCGGACTCTGCGTCGTGGGGTGTAGCAGCGAGCATCGGCCTCATCGCGGTATCGCTCGCGGTCGGCTACGCCCAGGCACCGGCTGGGAACGAGCCCAAGCCGTCGACGACCGATCCGCGCGCGAACCTGAAGCCGGGCTTCCGCGACGCCCAGGTCGCGACGTGGAACTTGGACCTGGTGGCGACCCTGCCAAAGCCGGAAGGCTTCTTCGATCCGTCCGCTCCTGCGGGCCCGATCTCGCAGCCGGAGCAGCCTGACGCACAGCCCCAGCAGCCGGGGTCCCCGCCACGCGTTTTCCAGCGTGGTGGGGTGGAGCAGCCACAGCGCGATCCGAATGCGCCGCCGCCGCCGGGATCGGGGTTCACCAATTCCGACCTCGCGTTCAGCGGCAATCACGTCGTGCTCGGCAACTATCACGGTTTCAACACCTACAACATCGAGCGCGCCGATCGGCCGCGGCTGATCGCCTCGGTGGTATGTCCCGGCGGCCAGGGTGACGTGTCGATCTGGGGCAATCTGCTGTTCATGTCGGCGCAAGAGACCCGCGGCCGCCTCGACTGCGGCCTGCAAGGCGTGCAGGCGCCGGTGAGCGCCGAGCGGTTCCGCGGCGTGCGGATCTTCGACATCACCGATCTCACCAAGCCACGGCAGGTGGCCGCCGTGCAAACCTGCCGCGGCTCGCACACGCACACGTTAGTACCCGATGTGAAGGACAAGAGCCGGATCTACGTCTATAACTCCGGCACGGGCGCCGTGCGACCAGGCGAGGAACTGCCCGGTTGCTCGGGCAAGGACTTCAAGGAAGATCCGAACACGTCGCTCTTCAGCATCGACGTGATCGAGGTGCCGCTGGCAGCGCCGCAGAACGCGCGCATCGTCAACCAGCCGCGGATCTTCATGGACGAGAAGAGCGGCGCGCTGGGCGGCTTGTGGCAGGGCGGCAATCACGGTCCCGGCACGCAGATGTCGCGCATGACCACGCAGTGCCACGACATCACGGTGTATTCGGAGATCGGGCTCGCCGCGGGCGCGTGCGCGGGCAATGGCATCCTGATGGATATCAGCGACCCGCGCAATCCCAGGCGTCTCGACTTCGTCGTCGACAAGGGCTTTGCTTACTGGCACTCGGCGACATTCAATAACGATGGCACCAAGATCGTGTTCACGGATGAATGGGGCGGCGGCAGCCGTCCGCGGTGCCGCGCGACGGATCCGCTCACGTGGGGCGCGGATGCCATCTTCGACATCGTCGACAACCGGGGCCCCCGCGACGCGGACTCTGCGTCGCGGGGTGGAAAGAAGCTGGTGTTCCGCGGCTACTACAAGATGCCGGCGGCGCAGACCGAGCAGGAGAATTGCGTGGCGCACAACGGCTCGCTCATCCCGGTGCCGGGCCGTGACATCATGGTGCAGGCGTGGTACCAGGGCGGCCTCTCGATGTTCGACTTCACCGATTCCGCCAACGCCAAAGAAATCGCCTACTTCGATCGCGGGCCGCTCAACGGCCAGAATCTCGTGCTCAGCGGCTACTGGTCGACGTATTGGTACAACGGCCACATCTACGGCGCCGAGATCGCGCGCGGCATCGACGTGTTCCGGTTGAAACCGAGCGAGTTCCTGTCGCAGAACGAGATCGACGCGGCGGTGCAGTTCCGCCTCAACGAGTTCAACTCGCAGAACCAGCCGCGCGTGACGTGGCAGCCGACCTCCGTGGTGGCGAAGGCGTATCTCGATCAGCTCGGACGCACCAATGCCATCTCGCCGGAACGCGCCAGGGCCGTGCGCGACAGCCTTTCCAAGGTCGACGAGCTGCGCACCGGCAAGGAGCGCGATGCCGCGGCACGGCTCGACGCGCTGACCGCGGTCGCCGCGCAGGTCGAAGCCGACGCAAAGACGAAGACGGGCCGCGACGCCATGCGGCTCACGGCACTGGCAGAGACGTTGAAGGGCCGCGCGCAGGCGCTGCGGTAGAGACAGTCAACAGTCGAGAGTCGGCAGTTCAGAGTTCAGTCAGCAGTCGGGAGTCAACAGTTATGAACATTACGAAAGCGTTCGCGTGTGCCAGCATCGTCGCCACGACGCTGGCCGTTGGGTACGCGCAGCAGCCCGCGCCGCAGGCACAGCAGCCGCCGGCACCGCAGATACCGCAACAGCAGCCGGATCCGGTACCGCCAGACGATCTCCCGCGGCCGTCGACCACCGACCCGCGCGCCAACCTGAAGGCCGGCGTCAAGGACGCGGGGGTGGCGGCGTGGAACATGGAGCTGGTGTCGAACCTGCCCAAGCCGGAAGGTTTCTTCGACCCGGCCCAGCCGCCGGGATTCGTCTCGCCGCCGCGAAAAGAGGGTGAGCCGCGACCTCCGCAAAATCCGAATGCCCTCAGTTTTACGAACTCGGATCTCGCCTTCAGCGGCACTCACGTCGTCGTCGGCAACTACCACGGCTTCAACGTCTACAACATCGAGCGCGCCAACCGTCCGCAACACATCGCGTCGGTGGTGTGTCCTGGTGGCCAGGGCGACGTCTCGATCTGGGGCCACCTGCTGTTCATGTCGGTCGAACAGACCCGCGGCCGCATCGATTGCGGCCTGCAGGGCGTGGTGCCGCCGGTCAGCAACGAACGGTTCCGCGGCGTGCGCATCTTCGACATCACCGATATGAAGAACCCCAAGCAGGTGGCGGCGGTGCAGACGTGCCGCGGCTCGCACACGCACACGCTGGTCCCCGATCCGCAGGACAAGAGCCACATCTACGTGTACGGCTCGGGCACCGGCCCGGTTCGCGCCGGTGAAGAGCTGGTCGGCTGCTCGGGCAAGGACTTCAAGGAAGATCCGAACACGTCGCTCTTCAGCATCGACGTCATCGAGGTGCCGCTGGCCGCGCCGCAGAACGCGCGCATCGTCAACCAGCCGCGCATCTTCATGGACGAGAAGAGCGGCGCGCTCGGCGGCCTGTGGCAAGGCGGCGATCATGGCCCTAATACGCAACGCTCGCGCATGACCAACCAGTGCCACGACATCACGGTCTACGCGGAGATGGGCCTCGCGGCGGGCGCGTGCTCGGGCAACGGCATCCTGATGGACATCAGCGATCCGCGCAACCCCAAGCGCCTCGACTTCGTCACCGACAAGGGCTTTGCCTACTGGCACTCCGCCACGTTCAACAACGACGGCACCAAGGTCCTGTTCTCGGACGAATGGGGCGGCGGCGGCCGGCCGCGCTGCCGCGCGGTGGACCCGCTGACCTGGGGCGCTGATGCGATCTACGACATCGTCGACCGGAAGCTGGTGCACAAGGGCTACTACAAGATGCCGGCGGCGCAGACCGAGCAGGAGAACTGCGTGGCCCACAACGGCTCGCTGATTCCGGTCCCGGGCCGCGACATCATGGCGCAGTCGTGGTACCAGGGCGGCATCTCGGTCTTCGACTTCACCGATTCGGCCAACGCGAAAGAGATCGCGTATTTCGATCGCGGCCCGCTCAACGCGACGGCCATGGCGTCGGGCGGCTACTGGTCGTCCTATTGGTACAACGGCAACATCTACGGCGCCGAGATGGCGCGCGGCATCGACGTCTTCCGTCTCAAGCCGAGCGACCACCTGTCGCAGAACGAGATCGACGCGGCGCTGCAGTTCCGCTTGCAGGAGTTCAACTCGCAGAACCAGCCGAAGGTGGCGTGGCAGCCGACCACGGCGGTGGCGAAGGCCTACGTCGATCAGCTGAACCGCTCGAAGAGCATCTCGGCCGAGCGCGTGCGCGCGATCGACGACGCCCTTTCTCGGGTGGATTCGCTGCGCACCGGCAGGGAAAGCAACGCCAAGGCCGCGCTCGACACGCTCGAGTCGCTGGCCGGCCAGGTCGAAGCTGATGCGAAGTCAGCCAGCGGCGTCGACGCCAAGCGGCTCAACGCGCTGGCCGAGACACTCCGCGGCCGCGCCGCCCGGTTGCGCTAACTCTCCGAAGTCTCGCTACAAGAGTTGAGAAGTCGCTGGGACACAGCACTTCTCAACTCCCTCTTTCGTTGTCCCCTCTCATTGATCTAGCACAGACCTTGCAGCGATGTTGACGCAGTCGGCGTCACCCGGACTGGAGGTTCCCCTTGAAGCGTGTCGTTCCGTGCGTCGTTCTTGGCCTCACGCTCTTCGTCGCGTCACCAGCAACCGCCGCTACATTGATTTTCCTCGACTGTGATCCGTCGGGTCCGTGTGGCACTATCGGCCCCTCGTTAAGCTTCGAGGTGAACGATGGGGTCGTTGAGGGGCGCTTCGTCGTGTCAGCTGGTCACAGTGGCGATCAAGCGTTTGGCTTTAACATTCTTGGTTCCGAAGCCGGTTTGGCCATCTCCAATCTCACTCCCGGTGTGGTCGTAGATGGCACGAACGAAACCATTGGTATGTTCGGGAATTTTGAATATCTCCTCAGTGTGCCCGGCGAGCCTGTGGACGATCCATCGATCTCCTACCGTTGGCGCTTGACGATCAGCCGCGACATCGGCTTCTGGGATGACATGGAAGTGTTTGAGCGAAACACGCTTGGATACTTCGCCGCGGAGACGATCGTCGGTTGTTGCGGAACGTCAGGGGTTTTCGGATCTGCCTTGGTTTCGGGTCTCGTGGACAGCTTCAGCCTGTACCGGGACCACCGTTACCGGCGCCTGTACCCGAACCGGCGTCTGTGATTCTATTGGGCACTGGACTCGTAGCGGCCTGGCGCGCGCGACGATGATGAAATACAGAGTGCAGAGTTAAGAGTTAAGAGTTGGGAGTTTCGAACGCTCCTGACTCTGCACTCCGCACTCTCTGCACTCTGAACTTATTTCACACTCGCCCGTCAACTTCCGGAACGCGATCAACCATCTCCGGCACGCCTGAATGTTCGGCGCAGGTGGCGCAACAGAACATGCGCCCTTCGGTCTCCATGCCGTGCCCGATGATCCGGCACCCGCAGTGCTCGCACTCCGGCGCCAGCTGATGAATGGCGCATTCGAAGCTGTCGAACGTATACGTCTTCCCCGCCATTCGGACTTCGAAGCTCTTGTCGTAGTTGTTGCCGCACACATCACACTTGGCCATCCTGCCCTCCAGCTCGTAGAAGCTTCACTCCCGATTAGACTCGCCCGGCGCTCGCGGGACGGCCCGACAGAGAATTCGGCGCGTTGAGATTCGCGCCCTCGTCCACGCCGACGCCGAGCCGATCGACCAGTTCGCCGCCCAGCCAGCCGGCGACGAGTGCCATGGAAATCGCCACGGCTTCCACGGCAAGGATGAAGGTGGTCGGGGCGTTATCGGGCAACGCCGTGCGCGCCATCCAGACGGCGGCGAACAGCATCACCATGGTGACGTTGAGGGCGCCGTGGAACAGCCCGATCCGTTTGGCGCGTGTCCCCGATGGGATCGCCAGCCAGTCTCGCAACCCGAACACGGCGGCGAGCAGGCCGCCGAGGATGCCGCCGGCAATGTTGTAGTAGCTGAGCGTGGTATACAGGGTGTCGCCTCGCCAGTAGTAGAGGCCGTCGAGCACGGCGGCGGCTATGAACAGGCCGAGTGGCAGGACGACCAGCATCGGGTGGATCGGATGGCCGAGGAATTTCGCTCTGCTTTGCATCGACATTCTCCTTGAATGACCGCGTCTGTTCGCCGCGCCTTCGCCGCTATTGCCGCGTCATCGCGCTGGCGCCGCTCACCCGCCACACCGCATTACCAACATCGTCGGCCACCAGCAGGCCGCCGCGCGAATCGAGCGCCACGCCAACCGGACGTCCCATCGCCTCGTCGCCGCGAACAAAACCGGTCAGCACGTCGATCGGCAGACCCGAGGGTTTGCCGCCGCTGAACGGCACGAAGATCACCCGGTAGCCGGCACGCGGCTCACGGTTCCAAGACCCGTGCTGGCCTACGAACATGCCTTCCTGCATGGCCGCGGGCAACCCGTTCGACGTAGAGTGCGCGAGGCCCAGCGACGCCGTGTGCGATCCCAGGGCGTAGTCGGGCACGATCGCCGTCGCCACGAGATCGGGACGCGCCGGCTTGACCCGTTCGTCGACGTGCTGCCCGTAATAGCTGTACGGCCAGCCGTAGAAACCGCCATCGCGAACCGACGTCATGTAATCGGGCACGAGATCGTTCCCCAGTTCATCACGCTCGTTGACGGCGGCCCAGAGCGTGTTGGTGGTGGGCTCCCACGCCATGCCGACCGGATTGCGCAGGCCGGTCGCATAGATCCTCGAGGCGCCCGTGACGACATCAATCTCCCAGATCGCGGCGCGGCCTTCTTCTTTCTCCATGCCGGCCTCGCCAACGTTGCTGTTCGAGCCGACCGAGGCATAGAGCTTGGCGCCATCAGGACTGGCGATGAGTCCCTTGGTCCAGTGATGATTGAGCGTGCCGCCCGGCAGGCCGGCGACCTGTTGCGGCGCCTCGCGAATCTCCGTCGCGCCCTCGCGATAATTCACTTTGACCACGGCATCGCTGTTGGCGATGAATAACGTCTGCCCGACCAGCGCCATCCCGAACGGCGAGTTCAGCCCGGTCATGAACGGCACGCTGAGGTCGGCTTTACCGTCGCCATCCGCATCACGCAACAGCGTGATGCGATTGGTGCTCGGCACGGCACCGCCCGCCTTCTTCTGATAGCGCTTGAAGAACCAGCCCTTGATGCCCTTGCCGGCGTCGGGCCGAACGGGGGCATTCGTCTCCGCCACGAGCACATCACCGTTCGGCAGCACGTGCAGCCAGCGCGGATGGTCCAGGCCTGTGGCAAACGCCGTGACCATGGCGCCGGGCGCAGGCGTCGGCTGCTCACCCTCAGGCCAACCAACGGCCTCGACGACGTTAATGGTCGGAATCAGCGAGGTGTCCGGCTCAGGTAGGGTCGGGTTCGGACCGTAGCCTTGGACTTGGTCGAAGCCGGACGTGTTCGAACATGCGGCGGTCGCCACGGCGGCGACGAGCGCAATCGATAACCATTGGCGAGTCATGGCGTTCCCCAGGAGTTGAATTAGCAAGAGTCGCGCCGCTCACGCGCCGGCCATCCACGTGAGCCGTAGTTTGCGTTGCTGGCAGCGCTCTTGAATCGGAAACGCGCGTGCTCGAGGCATTGACCGGCGCCGGTCGCGATGCGGCAGAGATTGCTGACCTCTTCTGGATGATGGCGGGCGGTGCGGCCGTGATTTGGCTCAGCGTCACCGCGCTCGCGCTGCACGCTATTCGATCGCGCCGATCGCTCTGGAGCGAACGGGCAGGACTCCTCCTCATCGCGATTGGCGGCGGCGCGATTCCAATGGTCGTGCTGGCGGCACTGCTAACAACCAGATCTTCACGCTGCACGGCTCGGTGCTGATGTTCCTGTTCGCGATTCCGATCTTCGAGTCGGTGTCGATCCTGCTGCTGCCCGCCATGGTCGGTGCGCGCGAGCTGCCCTTTCCGCGCATCTCGGCGTTTGGCTTCTGGGCCTTCACATCGGCGGGCTGTTCCTCTGTGGCGCGATCTTCTTCGACGCCGCCCCGCAAGGCGGCTGGTTCATGTACCCGCCGCTCACCAGCCGCTACCAGCCTGGCATCGGGGCCGACATCTGGCTGCTCGGCTTCTCGTTCATCGAGGTGTCGGCCATCGCCGCCGCGGTGGAGCTGATCGTCGGCGTGCTGCGATGCCGCGCGCCGGGCATGCGGCTGAACCTGATTCCGTTGTACGCGTGGTACGTACTCGTGGCCGGCGTGATGGTGGTGTTCGCGTTTCCGCCGTTGATCGCGGGCACGATCCTGCTCGAGCTCGAGCGCGCGTTCGGATGGCCCTTCTTCGACGCCGCCGGCGGCGGCGACCCGCTGCTGTGGCAGCACCTGTTCTGGATCTTCGGCCACCCCGAGGTCCACATTATTTTCCTGCCGTCGGTGGCGCTCATCGCGATGATCGTGCCGACGGCGGCACGACGGCCGATCGTCGGCTACAGCTGGATCGTGCTGGCGGCCATCGGCACCGGCTTTCTCAGCTTCGGGTTGTGGGTTCACCACATGTTCACCACCGGCCTGCCGGGCGTGACGCTCGCGATCTTTTCGGCCGCCTCGATGGCAGTCGCCATCCCAACCGGCCTTCAGATCTTCTGCTTCCTTGCCACGCTGCTCGCCGGCACGATCACCCGCTCGGTGCCGATGCTCTACATCATCGGCGGCCTCTCGACATTCGTCATTGGCGGCCTCACCGGGGTCATGGTTGCCATGGCGCCGTTCAACTTCCAGGCGCACGACAGCTATTTCGTGGTCGCGCATCTGCACACGGTGCTGATCGCCGGCACGGTCTTTCCCGTCGTGGCCGGGCTCTACTACTACTATCCGCTCGCGCTCGGGAGGCTGCTCTCCGAGCGGCTGGGCCGCGTGTCGTTCTGGCTGATCTTCACCGGCTTCAATGCGACGTTCCTGCCGATGCACCTGACCGGCTTGATGGGCCTGCCGCGACGCGTCTTCACCTATCCGGCGGGCCTTGGCCTCGAACCGCTTAACCTGCTGTCCACCGCCGGCGCGTTCGTGCTGGCGGCCGGCTTTGCGGTGGTGGCGTGGCACGTCCTGCGGCCGAAATCGCGCCAGCCATACGCGCCGCGCAATCCATGGAATGCCGGATCGGTCGAATGGCTGCAGGAGATTCCCGGCCTGCCGTGGGGCGTGCGCACCATTCCACTCGTCGATCGCCGCTATCCCTTGTGGGAAACGCCGAACTTCCTCCGCGACTACGATGCCGGCGAGTTCTTTCTGCCGGATGCGGACGAAGGCCGGCGCGAGATGCTCGTCACCTCGTCCATCGACGCCGAGCCGCTGCAGTGCATGCGCATCCCGGGGCCCACCTTCATCACCTTGTTCGCCGCGATCGCGGTCGGCGGCATCTTCATTTTCCCCACGTTCAAGATGTATTCGATGATGGGGGTCAGCGCCGCGGTGTCACTGGTGGTGATCGTGATCTGGCTGTGGACCGGCACCGGCGAGATTCCGGAGAAAGATCGCAAGTCGATCGGCCGTGGTGCGACGGCGCCGCTCTATCTCTCCGGACGCCAGGCGCCAGGCTGGTGGGCAATGGGCATCACGATGCTCGCGATTTTCAGCGCGTTCATCAGCCTGGTGTTCGGCTACTTCTTCTACTGGACGCGCCACGAGATCTTCATTCCGGATGACGCGCGCGAGCACACCGTGTGGGTGGTGATCGCACTGGCCGGAACCGTGGCGGCGTGGGCGTCCACCGTGCTCGCCAGGAAATGGAATGCCGGGGGATCGCGCCACTGCGTTCTATGCGGGAACGCTGTTCGGCGTGGTGACGGCAGTCGGCAGCGGTGCCGCCCTGCTCGCGCATCCGTACTTCTCGGACCTGAACCCGGCCACCACCGTCTATCCGGCCATCGTCTGGCTGCTCGCGATCTGGTCGGCGCTGCATCTCGCGATCGGCGTGATCATGCTGCTCTACTGCGCGGCGCGGCGCCTCGCGGGGCGCATGACGGCGAACTACGACATGGACATCGTCAACGTCGCGCTCTATTGGCACTTCACTATGGTGACGGTCGCCATCACGATCGCCATCACCGCGGGCATCCCGTATCTGGCCTGACATGACGCCGACCAGAACGCGTGAATCGCTGTGGGTGCCGATCGTCGCGCCGGTCGTCTGGTCGACCCACTTCACGGTCTGCTACATCTGGGTGGCGATGGCCTGCGGCCGGTTCGGCGGTTTCGACCGCGCGCGCACCGGCGCGGCAATCCTGACGGCCGTCGCCGCAGCGGTGATCGCAGCGTGCTTCGTCTACGGCTTGTCTCGTCACGGCTACCGGCTGCCCGATCGGCCAAATGACGATGGCACGCCCGAGGATCGGACGCGGTTCCTGGCGTTCACCACCATGCTCCTCGCGGCATTGAGCCTGGTGGGCACGTTGTATGTCGGCATCGCGGCCATCGCGGTTGGAGGATGCGGGTGACCTTCACGCAACACATGGCGTGGCACATGTTCCTGGTGGCGGTCGCGGCGCCCGCCGTCGCCGCGATGATCAGGGGCACGCGCTTCGATCCCGTGCGTACGGCGCCGGCGCTGTTCTCGCCCCTCATCGCCTGCCTGATCGAGTTTGTCGTCGTCTGGGGATGGCACCTGCCGGCGCCGCATACGGCGGCACGACACAGCAGCACCTGGTTGGTTGCGGAGCAACTGTCGTTTGCCGCCGCGGCACTATTTCTCTGGATCGCGATCCTGGGTGGAGACGCACGCGAGCGGGCGGCGCGCGCTGGCACCGGAGTGATTGCGCTGGTGCTGACCTTCGCGCACATGACCATGCTTGGCGTGCTGATCGCGCTGGCGCCGCGTGAGCTGTATGGGCACGGCGCGGGCGCGCTGTTGGATCAGCAGCGCGGCGGCGCGGTCATGGTCCTCGCCGGCGCGCTGGCCTACCCGGCCGCCGCACTCTGGTTGGCGCGATCGCTCGTCGCGCCGCGCGTAGCCGATGGAGGACGAACGTGACCCGCGCCAGGTACCTGCTCTTCGGCGCGGCGGCCCTGCTGATCGCGGCGATGGTCGCGTTCCTGCGCGCGCTGCCGGCCATGACGCCGGAGTCCTATCGCGAGCTGGCCTTCGGCGGCACGACCACCTCCGACGGGGTGTCAGCGATCGAGCGATGCGCGCGTTGTCATGGCACCGATGGGATGGGACGCGGCGGTGATTTCCCTGTGCTCGCGGGTCAGCGGCCGGAGTACCTGACCAACGCGCTGCTCGCCTACCGCAGCGGGAATCGTCACAGCGGGTTCATGCGACCCGAAGCCGCCGAGCTCGACGATCGGGCCCGGGCGGCAGTGGTGGCCCACTTTGCCGACCTGCCGCGCACCGGCGAGCCGCGGGCTCCCGCCACACGCGGCGCGACGCTGGTGTCGGCGGGCCAACCGTCGCGGCAAGTCCCGGCATGCCGCGAATGCCACGGTCCCGGCGCGACCGATCGCAATCCGGCCTATCCGAATCTGGCCGGCCAGGACGCCGACTATCTGTTCGAGCAACTAGTCTTGTTCAGTGAGAACCGGCGCGGCGGGTCGCCGTACGCGCAGATCATGCAGCCGATTGCCTCGCGCCTGACCCCGGCCCAGATGCGCGACGCCGCGGAATGGTATGCGGCGGCGGCTCCCTTCCCGCCAACCGATGAGGGCCCCGTCCGTCCAAGGTAGTAGACAGTCCACTACCATGGTAGTAGGATGTCTATGACCTTAATATGGCCCGTCGCTTTCAGAACCGGATCGAACTGCTCCAGGGCACGCTTGACCTGCTGATCCTGCGCACGCTGCAGTGGGGGCCGCAGCACGGACATGGCATTGCCGTGGCGATTCGCACCGGGTCCGAAGACGTCCTGCAGGTCGAAGGTGGATCGCTCTATCCCGCCCTGCACCGCCTCGAGAAGCAGGGGTGGATCGCGTCCACCTGGAAGATGACGGAAAACCAGCAGCGCGCGAAGTACTACCGGCTGACCGCGGCCGGCAAGCGGCAACTCGCGTCGGAACGCTCCCGCTGGGGCAAGCTGGCGGGCGCCATGGCGCGGATCCTCGATCCGGCGTAGAAGGTGTGTGATGGCGTGGTGGTCTCGCCTGTTTGGCCGTGCGAAGGCCGATGCCGATCTCGAGGAGGAGATCCGGTTCCACTTGAATCAGGAGGTGCGGTGGCGCACCGAGCGCGGTGAATCGGCCGAGGACGCACAGGTGAACGCGCGCCGTGACTTCGGCAACGTGCTGCTCATCAAGGAAACCACCCGTGACGTGTGGGGTGTTCGCCTGCTTGATGATTTTGCCGCCGACGTGCGCTTCGGTGTCCGCATGATGATGCGCGCGCCGGCGCTCGCCGCCGCCGCGATCGCGTCGCTGACGCTCGGCATTGGCGCCAACACGGCGATCTTCACCGTCGTCAACGCGGTGTTGCTGCGTCCACTGCCCTATCACCAACCGCATGAGCTCGTCAGCATCGTGCAGCGTCACGAACAATTCGGCCCGGAGTTCGCCACCTGGCCCGACTTCACCGACTGGCGTGATCGCTCGACCACGCTTTCCGCGATCGGCGGGGCCTGGGGCGCGGCGTTCAACCTCACCGGCGTCGATGAGCCCGAACGGCTCGCCGGCGCCGCGGCGACACCTGGAATGTTTGACGCGTTACGCGTCGAGCCGATCGTCGGTCACCGCTTCACGGCCGATGCCGATCAGGATCCGCACCTCGTCCTGCTCGCACATGATCTTTGGCGGCGTCGCTTCGGCGGCGATGCCTCCGCCGTGGGCCGCCGCGTCGAGCTCAATGGCCGTCCGCACACCGTGATCGGCGTGATGCCCGAAGGGTTCGCTTGGCCGCCGGCTACCGAACTGTGGGTGCCGTTCGTGCCCGAAACCGGCATGAACCGCGGCTATCACCTGTTGCAGGTGGTGGGGCGATTGAAGCCGGGCGCGTCGATCGCGGCCACTCAAGGTGAATTATCGGCAGTGGCGGCCGCCTCGGCCGAGACGTATCCCAACACCAACCGCGATTGGGGCGTGTCGACGTCATCGCTGCTCGATGCCACGGTTAGTAAAACCACGCGCTCGCTGTGGGTCCTCAGCGGCGCTGCCGCGTGCCTCCTGTTGATCGCGTGCGCGAACGTGGCCAGCCTGCTGGCGTCGCGCGCCGTCGCGAGACGGCTGGAGCTGTCCATGCGGAACGCGCTCGGCGCCAGCCGTCGGCGGCTGCTTCAGCAGTTGCTCACCGAAAGTCTGGTGCTGTCGGTAGTCGCAGGCGCGGCAGGTCTTTTCGTCGCGGCGTTGACCATCGAACCTCTCCTCGCGCTCACCGCGTTACCGCGATCCGCCGAGGTCGCAATCGATCTGCGGGTCTTCGCGGCGACGATGATCGCGGCGGTGTTCGCCGCCTTTGCCGTTGGATTGGCCTCGGCGTGGAGTGCGTCGCGTGCTGATCTGCGCGAGGTGCAGGCCAATCGCGGCACCGCGCGAACCGGATGGCTGCGCCCGGCATTGCTCGTCGTCGAGGTGGCGGCAGCCATCGTGCTTCTCGCCGGTTCGGGTTTGTTGATCCGCAGCTTCCACCGCCTCAACCAGGTGGAAACGGGATTCGACGCCGATCGTCTGCTGACGATGCGGTTCTTTCTGCCCCGTGTGAACTATCCACCAGCGCGAAGCGTGCAGTTGTATGAGCAGATGATCGAACGCGCTGACGCCATCCCGGGCGCCGTGGACGCGGCCGCGGTCAGCTCATTTCCGTTTTCTGGTACCACGGCGAACGTGGCGTTTGCGATTCCGTCTCAACCACCGCCACCGCCGGGACAGGGAGCCAACGCGGGATTTGCCGCAGTCACGCCGGGATATTTCCGGACGATCGGTGTCGAGGTCGTTTCGGGCCGAAGCCTCGACGCCGGCGATCACGCTGACGCGCTGTTCGTGGCCATCGTCAATCGCGCGATGGTCAATCGCCATTTCCGCGGACAGGATCCGATCGGCCAGACGGTCCGGATCCTGGGTCCGCGCCCGCGAACCATCGTCGGCGTCGTGCAGGACATCCACCAACGTGGACTCGACCGTGCGCCGGAGCCCGAGATCTACGTGCCGCATGCGCAATCACCGTTTGGCGGCATGTTCCTGGTCGTTCGGTCGGCCACCGCCAGGCCGGAAGGGTTGATCGCGCCGCTGCGCGCGGAGATCCGCGGCCTCGACGCCAACGTGCCGATCGCGAACGTGCAAACCGCCGACGAGCTGCTCAATCGCACCCTTTCCTCGCGGCGCTTCAGCATGCTGCTGTTATCGATCTTCGGTGGCGCCGCCCTCCTCCTCGCCATCGTTGGCATTTACGGCGTCTTGTCGTACGCTGTCGCGCAACGGACCGCCGAGATCGGCATCCGCATGGCCCTGGGTGCGGCGCGCCCGCAAGTGATCCGCCTGATGATTTGGAACGGCGTCTGGCCGGCATTGCTCGGCCTCGTGATTGGCATCGCCGCCGCCGCGGGTGTCTCGCGGGTCCTGGCCAACGCGTTGTTCGAGATTCGACCGCAGGATCCGATGACCTACGCGGTGGTCGCGACGCTCGTGGTGATCACCGCGCTGGCCGCCGCATATCTTCCCGCGCGACGCGCCTCGCTGGTCGACCCCAGAACCGCTCTTCAGAACTAGACCTTTGGAACCCCTGGAACCTCTGGAACGCCTGGAACCCCTGGTTATACCTGCACGGCCGCGACTTCCATCTCGCCGCGCTTCAACGCCTCGAGGAACGCATCGATCACCCGCGGATCGAAGTCCGCGCCCCGTCCTTTCACCAGGATCTCCTTGGCGTCGAACGGCGACATCGCCTTGCGGTACGGGCGATCGCTGGTGAGCGCGTCGTAGACGTCGGCCACCGAGATGATCCGCGCCTCGATCGGGATCTCCTCGCCGCGCAGGGGGTGATAGCCGGTGCCGTCAAACTTGTCGTGGTGGGCGAGGATGATCGGGAGCACACGGCGGAGCGAGCCGCCGACCGACTCCAGCATCTCGACGCCGCGGTCGACGTGCAGCTGCACATGCTCGAACTCCTCCTTGGTCAGCCGCGCGGCCTTGTACAACAGCTCACGGCTGATCTCGAGCTTGCCGATGTCGTGCAACATCGCCGCCGCGCGGACATCCTCGATGCGATCGCTGCTGAGATCGAGCCGCGCGGCAATGCGCGCGGCGTAGACCGACACGCGGTAGCAGTGGTTCTCGGTGTACTTGTCCTTCGAGATGAAGTGCCGCAGCAGGATCAGCACGCCGTTGTAGGTGTCGCGCAATTCGCGGAGTTGCGCGGTCCGGTGCTCGTAGAGCGTGCCCATCAGGTAGCCGGTGATGATCAGCGTCCCGCCCCACGCAGCGACGTCGAGCCATTGATCGAGGAAGGCCGCCGCCGTGGGCGCCGCCTGGTACGACGGGCTCTGCAGGATCATCAGGACCACGATCAGCACGCTCGCAAAGGCGGTCAGCGTGGCGTGCCGGCGGCCGTAGACGTAGGCCGACAACAGGGTCGGCAGCGAATAGAGGCTCAGGATCATCCGCTGCGACGACACCATGTAGTTGAACAGCAGGCACAGCGCGAACATCGACAGCAGCAGCCAGAGCTCCTTGTTCACTTCCTGGATCCGGCCGAAGCTCGGCAGTCGCAGCGAGCGTGACCCGAACAACGAAATCGGCAGCGCGCGTTCCATATGACCCCGCGCGAGCAAACCCGATGCCTCACGCAATTCGGCCCAAAGCCGTGCCCTTCCCGCCAGGCGGCCCGGACGCGGATGTCAGTCTCGACTGTCGGATTACCATTCTGGAACTTCCGTCTTCCTCTTTACGTCCCACAGGAGCAGCGTTACACTCCTCTATCCATCCAACAGGAGAGACCCCGTGGGCGAGAGCAAGTCCGACATCCTGCAAGGCACGCTCGACCTGATGGTCCTCAAGACCCTCGAGGCCATGGGCCCGATGCACGGGTATGGCGTCGCCCGAAGGATTGAGCAAATCAGTGAAGAAGCCCTGCAGATCAACCAGGGCACGATCTATCTCTGTCTCATCCGACTGGTGCAGAAGGGGTGGATCGACGCCGCCTGGGGCACGTCCGACAACAACCGCAAGGCGAAGTTCTATTCGATCTCGAAAGCCGGGCGGAAGCAGCTCGCCGCGGAAACCCGCAACTGGGAACGTGTTGCAGGCGTCATTGGACGCGTGCTCCAGTTGGAGCCAAGGAAATAGGCCACCGATTGACGCGGATTAGACACCGAGACGCTACATGAGACAACTGCTGGCACGCATCATCTCGATGTTTCGGCGTTCGGAGGACGACGCCGATTTCTCGCTCGAGCTCGAATCGCACGTCGAGATGCTGACCGCGGACAACGTCGCCCGCGGCATGTCCCCGGCCGAGGCCCGTCGCGCGGCGAAGGTGAAGCTCGGCGCCGCCTCCTCTCTGGCCGTGCAGCATCGCGATGCCCGTGGCCTGCCGGTGATCGAGGACCTGTGGCAGGACCTGAAGTTCACCGCGCGGCTGATCAAGCGTGACCGCTGGTTCTCCGCGGCGGCGGTGGTCGCGATCGCACTGGGCATCGGCGCCAACACCGTTGGATTCACCATCATCAATGCCGCATTCATCCGTGGCTTCCCGTTCGAGGAGGCCGATCGGCTGTATGCGATTTCGTGGCGGGCCGGCGGCGCCCGCCGCTCGCCGGCCCTCGCGGAGCTCGAACAGTGGCGCGCGCAGGCGCCGGCGTTCTCAGGCATGGCCGGGTATGTATTTGGTGCCATCAACATCAGCGACGACCTGGCCATGCCCGAACAGACGCAGGGGTTGTGGGTCACGGCGAATCTCTTCGATGTGCTGCGTCAACGGCCGTTGATTGGCCGGACGTTCACCGCCGCCGATCAACGTCGTGATGCCGAATCGGTCGTCGTCATCGGCTACGAGATCTGGACGAACCGCTTCAACGGCGAGGCGTCGGCGCTCGGCCGTACGCTGCGCGTCAACGGCAAGCCCGCCACCATCATCGGCGTCATGCCGGAACGGATGAAATTTCCGGACAACAGCGAGTTGTGGGTGGCCTTCGTCCCCACCGACGCGCAACTGGCCAGGACGTCACGGCCGCTCGGCACGGTGATTGCGCGGCTGGCCGACGGCGAATCCCGCGAATCGGCGACGGCGCAGCTGGCGGCCGTTGCGCGCCGGATCCAGATGGATTATCCCGAGGAGACGCAGGCGTTTTCCGGCATCGGCGTCGAAACGCTGCTCGAGCGCTTCCTCGGTGGCGCGGCGCGCCCGATGTTCATCACCGTGATGGGCGCGGTGATGTTCGTGCTGCTGATCGCCTGCGCGAATGTCGCCAGCCTGCTGCTCTCGCGCTCGATCTACCGGGCCCGCGAGATCGCGGTGCGCATGTCGATGGGCGCCACCCGGTGGCGCGTCGTCCGGCAGCTGCTGGTCGAAAGCGTGGCGCTCGCCGGCATGGGAGGCATCGTCGGTCTTGGGCTGGCCACCGTTGGCGTGAGGGCCTTCGACGCCGCTGTCCAGCTGTCGCAACCGCCGTACTGGTTGTCGTTCACGATCGACTACCGGGTCCTGGCCTACGTCGCCGGGATGTGCGTGGTCACCGGCGTGCTGTTCGGCATGGCGCCGGCGCTGCACGTCTCGAAGGGCAATCATCACGACACGTTGAAGGAAGGCGGCCGCGGCTCCGCCGGCAGCCGCCAGGCGGCGCGCTTCGGCAATGCGCTGGTCGTCGCCGAGCTGACGCTCACCGTGGTGCTGCTCTGCGGCGGCGGGCTGATGTTGCGCAGCTTCGCCACGCTGTACTCCGCCGATCCGGGCATCGACCTCACCGGCCTGTCGCGCATGCGGCTGCAATTGCCGCCGGCCAGGTATCCAACGGCCGACGATCGGTATCGCTTCTTCGAACAGCTCGAACCGCGGCTCGACGCGATTGCCGGGATTACCGGGACCGCCTTGACGACGCACGTGCCGCCGCTCGACGGGGTCGAGCGGGTGATCGAGATCGACGGCCAGCCGTGGAACAAGGATCGCGCGCGCCGCTTCGTCAGCACGGTGACGATCACGCCGAAGTACTTCGAAGTGCTCGGCGTGCCGATGGTTCGCGGGCGCGGTTTCACCGCCACCGACGGCGACGCCGGCAATGAAACGGTCATCATCAACCAGCTGATGGCCGAACGCTTCTTCCCTCGCGAAGATCCGATCGGACGGAGGATTCGCTTCGCGACCGAAGCGGACAGCACGGCCCAGCCCACCGAAGCCTGGCGCACCATCGTCGGCATCAGCGGCCGGCTGCTGCAAGGGTCGACAGATGATGCCTTCCAAAGCCCGACTGCCTATGCCCCGTTCCGCCAGGAGACACCGCGTGTGTCGTCTCTGGTGGTCCGCAGCGCGCTCGCGCCGGCCACGGTGATGAGCGAAGTGCGCCGCGCGGTCCAGTCGGTCGATCAGGATCAGCCGGTGTTCACGATCCAGACGGTCGCGGCCGTCTTCGAGGAAGAGAAGCGGATCTACGGCGTGTTCACGACCCTCTTCAGTGTGTTGGCGGTGATCGCGCTCATCCTGTCGTCGGTCGGCCTCTACGCGGTCACCGCCTACGCGGTGACGCAACGGACCCAGGAGATCGGCGTGCGCATGGCCATTGGCGCGCAGCGCTGGCAGGTGGCGTGGCTGTTCCTGCGCCGCGGCCTCGCGCAACTCGCGGTCGCGATGGCGATCGGTCTGCCGGCCGCGCACGGACTCGCGATGCTCGCGCGCTTCCGCCTGGTCGACATCGAACCGTCCGATCCCGCGACGATGATCGGGATCACCATTGTGCTGGCGGGCGTCGCGTTGGCGTCGTGCCTCATCCCGGTGAGAAACGCGGCGCGCGTCGATCCGGTGATTGCGTTGCGCGCCGAGTGAAGGGCGGGGTAGACAAGTCCTAGACAATCGTTAGACATCTTTTGACACGGGCCGCTCCGCCTGCGGCGGTATTCTCCGCGACGTAGCAGAGGAGGCCCCACATGGCGGTTACGGCGCGGCGTCTACTCGTTGGCACCATCCTCACGATGCTCGTAAGCTCGCCTTTAGCGGCGCAGCAATTAGGTTCGATTTCCGGGAGGGTCCTCGATCCGTCCGGTCTGGCCCTGCCTGGTGCGACCGTGACCGTCACGAACCAGAACACGGGTTTCACGCGCACGGTCGTGACGGCGGCGACCGGAGGCTATTCCATTCCCAGCCTCGATCCAGGCACGTACTCCCTGGGGATCGAGATGGCCGGGTTCGCGTCGCTGACGCGGCCCGATCTGGCGTTGACGTCCGGAGCGCAGCTCATCGTCGACTTCACGCTGCAGCTCTCCGGTGTGGCGGAAGTCCTGACGGTGACCGGGGCGGCGCCGCTTGTCGAGCGGTCTAGCAACAGGATCGGTGGCACCCTGTCGAGCCGGGAGATCGAGGAAGTGCCGGCGAATTTTCGGCACATCGGAGCGCTTACCCAGCTCGTTCCCGGTATGACACCGAACCCAGCGGCATCGTCGTTCGAAGGTGGCCAGGTGGTCGCCAACGGGACGCCCGCGCAGTCAAACCTGTACCTGGTCGACGGCATGTACAACAACGATGATCGCCTCGGCGGCAGCCAGGGCACGCAGGTGCGTGTTGTGTTGGACAACATCGAGGAATATCAGGTACTCGCGAACCAGTACAGCGCCGAGTACGGCGGTGGCGCCGGCGCGATCATTAACATGGTGACCCGCGGAGGCACCAACAGCTTCTCCGGCCGCGCCTATACCTATTTCCGCGATGATAAGTTCAACGCCCGGAATTCCTTTCTGTCGAGCGACTCGCCGAAACCTGAAGAGCGCACACTGCAGGCGGGGGTGGCGCTCGGCGGCCCCATCGTGCGGGACCGTGCCCATTTCTACTTCACCTTCGAGCGCGACCAGGAAGACATCGCGGGCCTGAAGAAGTTTCCGGCCCAGGCGGCCCCGCTGGCGCGCGACTTCGTGGGCACGTTCAGCGTCCGGGCGAACAACTACTTCGGCCGCGGCGATGTGCAGCTCAACGATCGGAACTTCCTCAACGTGCGCTGGGTGTTGGAGACGGCGCCATCGCGCGGCGAGGAGTTCAACACCAGCATTGAGACGATTGACGCGCAGGGGTGGGAGGAGGACTGGGATCAGCTCTTCAACGTCGCCTACACGAGCGTGCTGAGCGACCGGGCGTCCGCGGTCGTTCGCCTGGGGCGGATCGGGGAGCAGTTGAACACTGGTGCCCAGGCGTTCTTCAACGACGATGTCAGCTGGAGAGGCTTTGACGGTCGCAGTCCGTTCGCGATTGGCCAGCGGAATGAGCATCCGGACTACATCACCGGCATTGGGGGGGGCGGCGCGTATACGACGATCCGGACGTACACGGCGGACACGGCGTTCAGTTACTTCGTCCCCGACTGGGGCGGCGAGCACACGATGAAGGCCGGCGTCGGCTGGAGCTACAACGCCGCGCCTGGCCGGGGGAGTCCGGATACCGGCACGTTCAACTTCGCCGGCAACCTGCCGTACGACCCCAACAATCCCGCGACCTTCCCGCGCGAGTTCACGGTCCGTATGGGGCCGCCCAATTCGAATTACGAGGTCGACAGCTACGATCGGCGCTTTAGCCTCTTCTTCGAGGACAAGTGGCGGGCGGGTAACCGGTTGACGATCAACTTCGGAGTGCGCTACGACCGGCAGCGCTCGATCCCTGGTCCCGGGGACGACATCAGCCCGCGGGTCGGCTTTGCCTGGGACGTCTTCGGGACGGGGAATACGGTCGTGCGGGGCGGCGGCGGCCGTTTCTACGCCTACATGCCCATCTCGGTGGGCGTCAATCTGGGGACCAACGCCGTGAAGACGCGGTATCCGGTCCTGACCATCACTCCGGCCAACGACACCTGCGGCTGTGTGCTCCGGCCTGACCGAATCAACGACTCGGCGGGTAACCCCGGCGTGGCCGTCCTGAGCGCGGCGGCCATCGCCGACCTCGAACGCCGCCGCGATGCCATTCTCTCTGGCGCCACATTCGCGGCCGACAACGTCCGGGTGGACGATCCCGACCGGGGAATGCCATATCAGGACTCCTGGAGCCTGGGCTTGGCCCATCAGATCGGCGCCCAAACAGCCGTGACGATCGATTACGTCGCGAACGGGTCGCGTGATCAGAACGGCGTCGTCGACATCAACGAGCCGGTCAACGGCGTCCGGCCGGGCGTCAGCGTGTTCGATCCAAACGGCGTCCTGATTCCGACCGAGGCGCGCGGAGTGAACTTCCGCCGCGTCCTGCAGAACCAGTCGAACCCGGCGTTTGACGCCGACTATAAATCACTGCAGGTCGGCGTTCAGAAGCGGATGTCGAACCGCTGGAGCGGGCGTCTGGCGTACACCGTGCAGAAGGCCAACTACGTTGGCCTCGGCAACCCCGACACCAAGCGAGTCTGGCTCGACAACGACATTCGCGCTGACTATGGGACCTTCGCCAACAACCGCACGAACGTGCTGGCGATGACCGGCACCTTCAATGTGTGGCGGACGCTGAACATCGCGGCGGTGGTCAGCGCCATCTCCGGCGCGCCGGTCAACGAGACGACCGGTGCGGATGGCAACGGCGACGGCGACCGCACCGACCGGCCGATCAAAGGTATTGACGATCAGACCCGGCCGATCCTCTCTGCGGTGGACTCGCAAGGGCGCGCAGTGATCAACGGACTGGAAGGCCCGGGATCGTTCCTGCTGGATATGTCGTTCCGGTACCAGATTCCGCTGGGCCGCCGGGCCACAAGCTTTGACTTGTTCTTCGATGTGTTCAACCTGACCAATCGCGAGAATCTGCTCAGCCCCACGGGCAACCGGAGTTCATCGAACTTCATGGTGTCGACGGGCTCGCAGTTCCCGCGCCAGAGCCAGTTCGGCGTCCGCGTGCGGTTCTAGGGCCGGCGTGACGGATCGGTTTCGCCGCGCTCGCGTTGTACGCCGAGGGATGGCCGCGCTCGCGGTCACGGGGGCGCTGCTGTGCAGCGCCCCCGTGGCGTTCAGCCAGATCGAGCTGGGTGTCATCCAGGGGGTGGTCACCGACGAGGCCGGAAACCCGCTCGCCGACGTGACCTTTCGGATCCGCGACACGGGTCGCGGGCGTGAGTTCACGATCAGGAGCGACAAGAGCGGGCGCTTCTACCGCCGCGGCCTGCCTGCCGTGGATTACGAGATTACGGTTGAGAAGGATGGATACCAGCCGATTCACGACAAGGTACGCCTGAACGCCGGAGTGGATCGGCGGTTCAGTTTCAAACTCGTACGGGCGGCTCCACAGGGAGCGGAGGAGTTCGCCCAGGGCGTTGAGGCATTCGGCAGAGGTGACCACCGGGCGGCCGCCACAGCGTTCGAGGCCGCCGTCGAAAAGGCTCCCGATCTGCCAGAGGTGCGAGTGAACCTCGCGATGGCCTACCTGCGCCTGCAGCGCACGGCCGACGCCGTCGCCCAGATCGAAAAGGCAGCGACCCTTGCACCCGACGTGCCGAGCGTACTTTTTCAGCTTGGGGGCGTCTACGTCGAGACGAACGACCTCGACAAGGCCGCCGCCGCATTCGAAAAAGGGTTAGCCACACAGTCGGATCTGAACGACGCCCTGGCCTACGATGCAACCGTCACGCTAGGTGCGGTGTACTTCGCCAAGGGACGCAACGATCAGGCTCTGGCGCAGTTCGAACGGGCGCTCGCCGCCCGGCCAAACGCCCCCGGCCCCGCGCTCGGCCTGGCCAAGGTCTACTTCAGTAAGGGCGACACGGCGAAAGCCCTGGAGCTCTTCCGGCTCGTCGTGGCGTCGGCGCCCGGCACTCCGGAAGCCACCGAGGCCGGCACGTTCATCGCCGCACTCAGCAAGGGCCCGCCCGTGGCCGCCGCGGCGCGTCTCAGCGTTCTCAGCGCCGGCGCCGTCGAAGAGGCCGTCAGCAGGCTCGCCCGGCAGTATTACCAGGACGCCGGACACGAGGTGGCAACCCGCTTCAGGACGGCACTACGTCGCGGCCGTGACCACGCGCGGCACGGCACGAGACGCGGCCCTGGCGTTGATTGGTTATCTCTCGTCGGCGGCGGCGCGGCAAGTGTTCTTGGCGACCGGCGCGCGTTGACCAGGCAGGTCCCGCACGGGCCGGGCGTTTTGTTTTGACATGGAACTCCTCAGCGAAAGGGTTTCACCATGAGATGGACTGTCGTTTCGCTTGTTCTGTTCTTGGGCGGCGGCGTGGTGGCTTCGGAGGCGCGGGCACAGGGTGGCGACGGGAGCCTCAGAGGCACGGTGAAGGACGACCAAGGCGGCGCCTTGCCGGGCGTCACGATTACGGCCACCAGTCCGGCCCTGCTCGGCCCAGCGGCGGCGGTCTCCGATGCCGGCGGCAATTACCGGGTCATCAACCTGCCGCCCGGTCTCTACATGCTGACCGCGGAGCTGACCGGATTTGCGCTGTTCCGCCGCGAAGAGATCTTGTTGCGTGCGGGCGCGAACTTTCAGGTGGACATTACGATGGCCCTCGGCACGTTGGCGGAAACCATCACCGTCAGCGGCGATTCGCCGATGCTCGAGGTGGCCCGCCCGAGCAACGTGCTGAACATCGACGCCCAATTCCAGAAGGCCCTGCCGCTCGTGGAAGGGAAGTACTGGAGTGACTTCCTCCACATGACGCCTGGCGTCATGTCGCGTCCACACAATGACGGCAGCGGCCGTCAGAACTACTTCGGCAATGCCGTCGATCATCGCGACGCCGTCGTCGACATGGAAGGCCTGATGGCGAGCAACTACAACGACTCGAACATCAACCGGACGGCCTTGAGTACCGAGGCGGTGGAGGACGTGCAAATCAAGACCGGCGGCGTCGACGCGGCCTCTCCGATGGGCTACGGCCTGGTGCTCAACATGATCAGCAAGAGCGGCGGCAACCGGATGAGCGGGTCGGCTGGCTGGACCTACCAGCCTTTCGAGTGGAACAGCGACAACACCGGCGGCAATGGCACGCCGGCGACCCGCGCCATCAACCAGGCGGACTTCTCGTTTGGCGGGCCGATCATGCGGGATCGCATCTGGTACTTCGGCGCCTACCGTTGGCAGAACAACGAGACCACGCCCAGTCGCATTCCGGCCGTCGTGGCCGCCCTGAGGGCGCTCTACCCGAACGAACCATTCGAGAACACATCGCTCAAGAGCCAGCAGCCGTACATGAAGGTCACCGCGCGTGTGGGATCCAACCACACACTGTCGGGAATCTACCAGGGTGACCGGCTCCACATGCTCAACGTCGGCCAGACGATGACGAAGTTCGACGAAGTGCTGTCGACCGGTGGTGCGTTGTACGGAGCCAAGCTGACGTCGGCGTGGCGCAACACCGTCACGACGACCTTCAGCTTCAGCTACAACAACAAGGGGGGCAACGGTCTGGACAGCTACGACGGGCGCATCATTCCTGGACCGAGCATCGACGTTCACCCGGCCTTCACGGTGGCGCAGGGCCGGGCCACGGGCACCGGCCTGCTGGTCACGACCGGTGGCAACCGGTCGGTGGGGTGCGACGGCTGCATGCTCCTGGATGAGTCGTCCGTGACCATGCTGCGCGGTGACCTCACCTGGTTCAAGGACGGTCTGGCCGGATCGCATGAGTTCCAGGTCGGCTTCCTGGCATTGCCGGCAAACAACTTCGACCAGAGGACCGAGTACTTGAACGATGGTTTCATCTACGAGGCGCAGCGGCTGCGGGATCCGAACAATCCGGCCACCGGGACGGCGCCGTTCCACCGGCAGTACATCACGGGCGAGCTGAGCCTGCTGTCCGCCTCCGGGCGCGACAAGGACATTGGTTTCTACGTCCAGGACACCTGGAAGCCCGCCGCGAGGCTGACCGCGACGCTCGGCGTCCGGGTGGACCTCGTGCGACGCTTCGACGCGCAGCGCGGTTTCTCGCGGCAGTCGAGCACCGAAGTGGGGCCGCGGCTGGGCTTTTCGTATCTGGTGACCAGTGACGCGAAGAACGTCGTGCGCGGCACTTTCGCACGGGTGCACGAGCAGTTGCAGGGCGGGCGGCACGGCGTCTCGTCGTTTGGCGGAGCCGACGCGGCGGCAACGCGCGATACCTACGACCTCGATGGCAACGGCATCTTCGAAGCGGTGTTCAACGCGCCGGCCCGCACCTCCTCGCTGTCGTCGGCCCAGTTCGATCCCGGCATGAGCCAGCCCATCATCGATGAGGGGATTATTGGCTACCGCCGCCAGTTCCCCGGGCAGGTCAGCCTCGATGTGGCTGGGATTTACCGCAAGGTTCACAACATGTTCGCGCAGACGGACATCAACGGGATTTACCCCAGCGGGCCGAACCAGCCCTTCGGCGGCTTCGGACTGGTCGATCCAAACCAGGGCATCGTCTATCGACTGACCAATGCGGACTGGCACGCGATGCACTACCAGGCGCTGCAAATCACGGTGGCCAAGAACCTGTCAAACAACTTCCAGGCGATGGCGGCGATCCACCGCCAGTGGCAGCAGGACAAGGGCACGTGGAATCCCACCGACCCGGCACGGTTCATCCAGCCGGACGCGTTTCCCAACGACCGGATGCTGTGGCGGACGCGGGATCCGAACGACCACAACAGCTACCCGGGCAGCACTACAGCGCCGATGTGGAACCCGTTCTCGTACCGCTTCAACGGCACGTGGCACGCGCCGTACGGCATCCTGGCGGCGGGCAGCTATTCGGTTGTCTCGGGCGGGTGGAGCAGCTGGATTGTGAAGCAGTTGCCCTCGGGCAGCCCGGAAATCGCGGTCTTCGGCCCCTCGACCGTGGTCTCCTCGACGGGCGTGCGCCAGTCGAATCCGCTGGCGACGCGGATTCGCTTCGCCTATCCAACCCGCGGCGAGGGCCAGGTCCTCCTGGCCGCCACGCATACGGTGGGACTCAAGGTCAGCAAGCGATTCAAGCTTGGCGGCAACCGCGACATCGACATCGCCGCCAACGTGCTGAACCTGCTCAACGCCGGTCGCGGTACCGAGTACGCCCGGGGCGGGGCGAACCGGCAATACAACACCGTGGCCTACCTGCAGCCGGGCAACCTGCAGGCGGCTCGTTCGTTCCAATTCGACGTGCTGTTGCGATTCTGATGATGACACCAGCCAACGGTCGGGTAACAAGGACGGAGAACAATGACCATGAGTGACCGCCGATGCGCCAGAAGAACGACCACCTCGAACGCTCTCGCACTCCTGCTGGCTGCGGGATTCGTGCTGTCCACATCAACGGCGTGCTCGCCTCCGGAGACGCCGGCCTTGGCGACCCAGCCAGCGGCCGACCCGCTGGCCGACGGCGCGGAGAACGTCCGGCTGATCGGCTACAACGACCTCCAGGGACGCACCGCGCTCGTCACGACGACCAAGTCGGATCCGGTCAACGGCAACTGGGTCTACATCGGGCATCACGACAGCTTTCACGACGAGAAGCCTCTCCTCAACCCGATTACCGGGAACATGGAGTTCAACGGCACCTCGATCCTGGACATCACGGATCCGGCGAAGCCGAAATACGTCTGGCATATTCCCAACGCGACCAACAAGAACTCGCGCAGCACGTCGGTGGTTTACGACTACAAGTTCGACCAGTCCGGACGCGACTACCTGATTCGCAACTCCGAGGCGCTGACCCGGGGGGAAACGGGCGTCGACCTGAAGTACGAGATCTGGGACATCACGACGCGAGACACCGACCCGTCGAAGATCTCGCTGGTCGGCGAGATCACCGGCACGCCGCCGAATTCCTGCGGCCGAGGCTGCGGCGGCAAGTTCATCATGCGCGCGCACAAGGGCTGGTGGTCTCAGGACACCGGGTACTTCTACGCCGCCTCCGGTGAACCCGGCTTCCGTAACATCGTGGTGCAGATCTTCGATCTGAAAAACCCAAAGGCGCCGAAGCTCGTCGGGCGGGCCTGGATTCCCGGGCTGAAGGACGGCGAGGCCGGCTACGAAGGCCAGTACACACACCACCCGATCGTCGACGAAGAGAACAAGCGGCTCTACGTTGGTTACCGCAATGCCGGCGGACAGGCGGCGTCGTTCGACATCACCGATCCGGCGAAACCGAAGCTGGTCTGGTCGATCGATATGAACCCGCCGCACCGCGGCCCCCACACGGTGTCGCCGATTGTCTATGACACCGTGCCAAACTTCGGCAAAGGCGCACTGCCCCGGACCTATGCCTTCATCGTGGATGAGGCGGGCGGTGCCGCCGACATGAAGCCGTGCAACAACCCCGTGCGGACAGGGTCGTACATGGTCGACATCACCACCGAGACCAAACCATTCCCGGTCTCGGTCTGGCAGGTGCCAGTCGGCAACTTCTGCGAGAAGGGCGGGCGGTTTGGCCCTCATCAGTCCGCGGAGACGGTCAACGGCAAGATCAACCGGTTCACCGACAAGATCGCCTGGATTGCGTACTTCAATGCCGGCGTTCGGGTCGTCGACCTTTCGGATCCGTACAACCTGAAGGAGGTCGGCTACTACATCCCGAAGACGAACAAGAACTCGTACCCGATCTCCGAGGGGCAGCCGGTCGCGATCCAGATGAACGACGTGGACATCGATCATCGCGGCCTGGCCTATGCGGTCGACCGCGCCGGGACGGGTCTGTTCATTCTCGAATACACCGGCCGCAAGGGCCGTCCCACGACGAACTAAAGGAGGCATCAGTGACTAGCAGACTCAGCGCCCTGGCAGTGGCTCTCGCGTTGGTGGTGACGGCCGCCGGACTGGCCCAGGAAAAAGGCGGCGGAGACGAAACCGGTCCGTACGATCTCGTGCCGGGGTGGCCGCAGAACTACTGTGGTGACGGCTACATCATCGGCTCTACGGCCGGCATCTGGGCCGACACTCCCGACCGCGTCTACATCTTCAACCGCGGCTGTCTGCCGGTGCTCAAAAGCACCGGCGGCGCCGCCAACAGTTTCATCCCCGAACGCAACGCGTCGGGATACGATCTGTCGCAGAAGGATCCGGCCCGCCACCCGCGATGGGACCATGTGTTCAACGTGGTCGATCGTAACGGCAAGCTGATCGAGTCGTGGGACCAGCACAGCAAGCGGTTCGTCCGGCCGCACCGCATCCTCGTCAACCCGTACGACCCGGAGCGGCACGTCTGGCTGGTGGACGATGGCGCGCACGCGATCTACAAGTTCACGCGCGACGGCAAGCAGCTCGTCATGACGGTGGGCACGCCCATGCAATCGGGCAACGACCAGACCCACTTCGCCCGGCCGACCGATGTCGCCTGGCTGCCCGACGGCACCTTCTTCGTCAGCGACGGCTACGTCAACACGCGGGTGGTCAAGTTCGACAGGAACGGCAAATTCATCATGACCTGGGGCCAACCCGGCAACCAGCCCAACGAAACACGGCCCGGTTACATGAACACCGTGCATGCCATCGTGATCGACAAGAACCGGCGCGTCTACGTCAGCGACCGCGCGAATTCACGCGTGCAGGTCTTCGATGAGAACGGCAAGTTCCTTGACGCCTGGCCCAACGTGCGGCGCCCGTACTCGTTCCTCCTGACCGAAGACCAGCACCTCTGGGTTGCCGACGGCATCACCCAGAAGTTCACCAAGTTCGATTTGAACGGGAAGCTGCTCTACTCATGGGGCACGTTCGGGGCGTTCCCGGGCGGCTTCTGGGGCGTTCACCAGTTCCACACCGACACCGAAGGCAACCTCTACACCGCCGACGTGCACGTGGGACGTCCGCAGAAATTCCGTCCGAAGAAGGGCGCCAACCCGGCGCATATCATCGGCCGCTACTTCCCGCGCGCAAGCACGAACTGATCGACACGGGCCCGGAGGACGGAGCGATGCATCGTCTCGTCCTTCTGACCCTCGTCTTCGCGTTTCGCCGTCCCCTGGCTTCGTGTGGAACCGGCCGGGATCGGGGCTGCACACTCGATCCCGACCGGACACCCTACTTGACCGGGTAGCGCAGTTCCTGTGCCACCAGCTTTGCCTTATCCGCATTCGGCTTCGGGCGGAACTTCTGCACGCGCCCGCCGAACACTTCCGCGAGGTAGAGGTTGCCATCCTGATCGACGGTCAGCGAGTGCGGCCCGTTCAGCTGTCCAGGTTGCCCACCGAGACCGCCCCATCCATACAGGAACCGGCCGTTGAGATCGTACTTCAGGACGCGCATCGTGCCGCCGTCGGCGACCCACAGCACTTGATCGGTGGTGATCAAGTGCGCGTACGGCAATGAGCGCACCCCGGTGGTGAACATGTCGAGGAACTTGCCCTCGATGTCGAACACCTGGAAGCGGCGGTGGGCCCGATCGACCACGAACAGGCGGCGGTCCTTGCTGATCTGGATGCTGTGCACGGTGTTGAACTCGTTCGGCCCCGGCTTGCCCGGGTCTTTCGGCGGGCCGCCCCAGTCCTTGATGAACTTGCCGTCCTTGTCGAACTTGGCCACGCGCGTGCCGCCGTAGCCGTCGCTGATGAAGAAGGTACCGTCGGGCAGCCAGTCAATGTCAGTCGGCCGATCGAACAGCCGCCCGCCGTCGCGCCCTCGTTGACCCACGGTGCCGAGCGTCAGCACCAGCTTGCCGTCGTAGGTGAACTTCCAGATCACGTGCTGTTGGTCGTCGATGATCCACACGTGCTTGGCGGCGTCGTAGGGGTTCATCTTGATCTTGTGGGGCCCGCGCCCGCACGCCGTCTGCGAAAACATCTTCTCCATGAACGGCCAGTCCTGGACGAGCTTGCCGTCGCGGTTGACGACGATCACCGAGTGATGCCAGCGCCGCTCCCATCCGCGCTTGTTGGCGACCGGTGCACAAGTGGCACTCAGGCCATCCGTGTTGCCGGTGGCGCTGCCACGCGACGGCGTCAGCAGCGCGTACGGTGTCCATGGTTTGGCGTTGGCCGGCAGCGGCAACTCACCGCGCTGCGCGATCCAGATGCGGTCGGGTGTTTCCGCATATACCGCACCGACGGATCCCCATGTCCAGCCGTCGTGCTTGACGCCGTCCGGACCATCGGGCAGCGGCTGCGGCCAGTTCGGGACGATTTCGTAGTGGCCGAATTCCTCCTGTCCTCCCTTGTCCTGATCGATGGCCGCGGGCGTCAACGCGATCGCCGCGACCACCATCACGATTGCCGACGCGAAAGCACGCATAGCTCCCTCCTTTACTTGATCAACGGCGCGGTCGCGGGCCGCAGCCCGCGGTAGACGAACTTCTGAACGCGTTTGCCTTCGTAGGTTTCACCGATGAACAGGTTGCCGCCCGAATCCGCGGCCTGCACGTGCGCGCCGTAGAACTGCCCCGCCCACCGGCCGGCCTGTCCGAACGCACCGACCACTTCGAGCGTGTCTCGTCGCAGCACCCAGATCTGCTGGTTGGTGCCGTCGTTGACGATCAAGTACGTCTGTGCCGGATCGATCGAAAAGGTCAGGTCCCACACCGATCCGCTGCCCAGCGTCTGCTTCGCGACGAACGCTTCTTTCACGAAGGTGCCGTCCTTGCGAAACACCTGGAGGCGATCGTTGGTCCGATCGCAAACGTAAACCAGGTTGTCGCGCGATATGCGGACGGCGTGGACGATCCGGAACTGCGGCGCCGGCGGCCCGTCCGGATCGTATTGGCTCGGGCGGTTCTCGTGCTGCACCGCGCCGCTGAACGGGCTCGGCAGCCGCTCGCCGGCGCGGGTGAAATAGCCGTCGTCGGGACGTTTCCCGTAGGCGCCCCAGTGGCGTTTGTACGCGCCGCTGGATGCGTCGAACACGATGACGCGATGGTTCACGTATCCGTCGGCCACGTAGAGCTCATTGGCGTCGCGATCGACGGTCATGCTCGCCACGCCGCCGAGGTTCTCCGTGTCGTTGCTGCCCCGGCCTTGTCCCTTGCGCCCGATCTGCATCAGGAAGCGGCCGGCGCGGGTGAACTTGAGAATCTGCGCGTCCTTTTCGCCGCCGCCGCCGAGCCACACGTGCTCGTGGTCGACGTAGATGCCGTGCTCGAGGTCGGGCCATTCGTAACCAGCGCCGGCGCCACCCCACGATGAGATCAGGTTGCCCTGTTGATCGAATTCCAGGACCGGCGGCGCGGCGCGCCAGATCGAACGGGTCTCGTTGGGCTGCAGCGTCGACGGGCGGTGGACAATCCAGACGTGATCTTGCGCATCCACTGCCACACCAGCGACGGCGCCGAGCAGCCATTGATTGGGCAGCGGCTTCGGCCAGGCCGGGTCGACCTCGTACGCCGGCGCCATCCGCTCGGACTGTGTGGCAGACACCAGGACAGCGGTGCTGAGCACCAGGGCCGCGAACCGAACGATCGGTGAGGGCATGGGTGGCCGCACGGTACATCAGGCGCGGCCGGCGGCGTGGGTAAAAGTATGTCTCGGAAATGTCTGCGGATTGTCTAGCCACCGATTGACACCGGCCACCGATTGACACCGGCCACCGATTGGACACCGGCCACCGATTGGCCACCGATTAATCAGGTGCCTAATCGGTAATCAGTGCCTAATCGGTGTTAATCGGTGGCCAATCGGTGGCCCACGGCAACAGCTGATAGCCGCTGCCATGCACGGTGACGATGTAGCGCGGGTCGTGCGGGTCGCGTTCGAGCTGCGTGCGCAGCTTGGCGACGTAGTTGTCCACGGTGCGCGTGACCGAGAGCTGGTGATAGCCCCAGACGTCTCGCAACAATTGCGTGCGGCTCACCACTTCGCCGCGATGCGCGATGAGATAGCGAAGCAGCTCGAACTCGCGGGCCGAGAGCGGCACGCGGCGTCCGGCACGGGTCACCAGCCGCTGCCGCAGCCGCACCGTCACGTCGCCGAAGCTGAACTCCTCGCTGCCGGCGGCGTGCCAGTCGTCGCGCCGGACCTGGGCGCGGACCCGCGCGAGCAGCTCGCGCACGCTGAACGGCTTGCGGACGTAATCGTCGGCGCCCAGATCCAACCCGCGTACGCGGTCGCGTTCGTGGGTGCGCGCGGTCAGCACGATGATCGGCACATGGGTGCCGAGGCCGCGCAGGCGCTCGCACACCTCGAAGCCGCTCATGCCCGGCAGCATCACGTCCACCAGCAGCAGTGAAAACGCCTGCGTGCCTAACACCGACAGGGCCTCTTCGCCGGAGGCGACCGCCGTGACGCGATAGCCCTCGAACTCGAGGTTGTCGGTGAGCATCGCGCGCATGCCGGGCTCGTCCTCGATCACCATCACGTGTCGCGCGTCGTGACTGCGGCCGGTGTCGTTGATCATGATGCCGCCTTGGACGGTTCAGCCGTGAGCGCGGCATCGCCGGCGCGATCGGCAGCATCGAGCGGCAGCCTGATGGTGAAGGTGCTGCCGTGTCCGGGTGTGCTCGTGACCTCGACGGTGCCGCGGTGGGCCTGGATTAATTCCTTCACGAGCGGCAGCCCGAGCCCGAACCCCGGACGCTCGGTCCCGGACGGCCGATAGAACCGCTCGAAAATGCGTTTGTGGTCGCGCGGCGCGATGCCGACACCGTGGTCGATGACCTCAACCACCGCGAAACCCCGTGCCGAGCTCGCGCGCACGGCGATCGCCTTGTTGTCGGCGGAATACTTCACCGCATTGTCGAGCAGGTTCGCGAGCACCTGCTCGAGCGCGGCCGGGTCGGCACGCACGAACATCGCCGGCGCCGCCTCGTCCCGGACGTCAAACGAATAGCCCTGGGCCGACAGGCCGTGCGCAAACGCCGCCACGGTTTCGCGCACCAGGGCACCAAGATCGCAGCGCTCGAACTCATAATCGCGGTTCTGCTGCACGCGTGAGAACTCGAGCACGCGCTGCACCAACGACGAGAGCCGTGCCGCTTCCGCATGGATCGTGCGGAGGTACTCGGCGAAGCGTTCGGGCGAACGCACCCGATCCATCTCGAGCGTTTCGGTGGCGGCGCTCAGCAGCGACAGCGGCGTCTTCAACTGATGCGAGACGTGCGCGACGAAATCCGTCTGCATGCGCGCGAGCTCGGCTGAACGGCGATGCGCCTGAATCGTCAGCGCCAGTGCCGTCAACAGCAGGATCACCGACAAGAAGGTCGCGCCGTAGCCGTCGGTGAGACGCCGCCACCCGCCCGCCGGCGGCGGCAGGCTCACGTCGATCGCCCAGTTTTTCGGCGCAACGCTCGCGGACAGCCGCGATTGAATCTCGTCGGCCGGATAAAACACCATCGGAAACGAGGTCCGGGTGACCTCCACACCCTCGTCGCGGTGGCCATACACGATGGCACCACTTTCGTCGGTGACCCTCAGCTGCAACGGCAATCCGGCGCCGCGGCGTGCCGCCACCGATCGCAGCCGCGCGCCCAGTGGATCCGCGAACAGCTGTTCGCGCATCTGTGAGGGCTCGACGACGAACCCGAGCACCGCGAAATACTCGAGACGCCGCGCATCCGTCCAGAACAATCGCAGGAACACTTGATGCGGCGAGCCGGGAGCGAGGCGCTCGGCGGCCGCGTAAATCTGTTGCGATGGTGCCTGACGCCGGGCAAGATCGAGAATCGCCGGGCCGAGGATCGGGTCGGTGATCGCGACAGCGCCGTTCCGCCCGTAAAACACGACTTGTCCAGGGTGCACGGACTCGGTCTGCGCGTGCCACGCAAAGAATCGCTCGACGTGCGGATACGCCGCGAGCCCGGCGGCAAATCGCGCCGCGACCAGGTCAAGACGTCCTTCGCGCAGCTCCGGGTGGTTGACGGCGGTCAGCGTATCGAACACCGGTCCATCGAGCGTTCGACGGAGTTCCACCGCGATGTCTGCCGCCGACTGTTCGCTGACTTGTTTCAGGATGACGCGCGTCTGTGAGTGCAGGGTGGAGATGGCCCGGTACTGCAGGAACAGCACCAGTCCCGCCGCGCAGATCGTCGCCGCGATGGCCCAAACCATCGGCGACTTCCAGCGGGAAAACGCAAATATCGTCACCGCAACCCTCAGGTCGGGACGACCTTACGCGGGCCGCCGGACGGTGTCAAGACCGGCGCTCGGGCAATTGCACGCTGAGTATGCGATTCAGCACCGCGGCGAGCCGAACGCCCGCCAGCGCGAGGCGTTCGTCGATGACCCCGATGTGGCGGCGGTAATAGGCTTCGTCGATGTTGGTGTCGGGCTTCACGAGCGCGTCTGTCGCCACTCGGAACGACTGCTCCGCCCACTGCGCGGGCGTGCCGGGCGGCGAAGCGCTCCAGCGCCTGTCGACGATCAGTTTCTGAAGCTGCGCCACGTAGGCGCGATCGTCGAGCCGGCGGCGCGCGATCAGCCGGCCGTCCCACACCGAGTGCAGGTTGCAGGGGAAGGGCTTGTCACCAGGGTCGCTGCAATTGGCGTCACCGAAAAAACGGACATGCACGTCGTTGCCGCCGCGACCGACGCCGATCGTGTGAAACGGCTGGTGCAGATCGCCGATGAAGTGGACGAGGAATTTGAGCGCCGTGGCACGGTCGGCGCGATCGAGCGTGGTGTCGGCCAGGCGCTGTTCCCAGAAGAGGATGCGATCGACGGCGCAATCGCGCCAGCGATCGGCGCGTGCGCCGGCCTCGACGCCGGCCGCTCGCGGACAATCGCGATCGCGATCGTAACCGGCGGCACCGGGCGCAATGTTGAGGAAGTGCCAACCGTAGGTCTGCTGCTGGTCGGACCTGATTGAATCAGCCCACGTTGAAACCTCCGCGAGCGTCTGGCCATCGAGTAGCCACGTGACGTTCTGCCTCGCGATCGGCGTGAGCCGCTCCGCCGCAATGAGCCCGACCAGTCGATGGCCCTGCCCGCCCCACGCGCCAAGCGACGGAGCCGTCATGACGATCGCCATCGCGGCGACGCCGATCATTACTCGCTGCATGTGTCAAAAAGTATGACACTGATCGCTGTCTCCAGCAGCGATCCGCACCCACCCATTGGCACCTCAGGCGCCTTTGGCACCGATGGCACCTTAGGCCCGGCCGAACAGCTTGACCCGCGCCTGCTTCAGCGTGGCGGTCAAGCGCTCGGATTCGGCGACCGCCACCTTCCGGCCGCGATCGGTGAGCCGGTAATACCGCCGCCGCTCATCATCCAGGGACGGATCGGGACGATCGCGCGTTTCCTCGATCAAGCCATCGTCAAGCGCGCGCTTCAGGACGCTGTAGAGGGTGGTGGCGCGCAAGGTGACTTCGCCGTTGGTGCGCCTCGCCACGTCCTTGCCGATCGCGTAGCCGTGCTTGTCGCCATCGGCCAGTGCCACGAGCACCTCCCACAAACTCGGCGACAGCGGCAAGTAGGGTTTCGGGTCGAATGATGCCATGCGCGCCATACTATACCCGACTCGGTAGTAGTCAACCTGTTTTTGCCGCGATCGATCCGGTCTCGGAAATGATGAGCCGCCGCCCGTGGAGCGCGGCGAAATGGCGGGCATCGAGCCGCAGGGCGATCGGCGTCGGCAGGCCCATTTCCCTGGCGACGATCAGTCCGAGCAGAAGGATCGCGTCGGGCTCGTGCATCACCACCGCGGCCGGCGCGAGGCCGGCATGCACGAGCTCGAGCAGGATCGCCGCCGCCGATGACGATCCAATGGTGGCGGGGATCAGTAACACCCGCCCGGCGATGCGCTGGCCGTACTCGGGATGACGAGCGTCGGTGATCTCGGCGGTCTTGGGATTGACGCCGCCCCAGAAGCTGATCGGCGCGGTGAGCGCCATGGCCGTCGCCTCGACCGCGCGGCCAGGCAACAGCACTTCAGCGTCGATCGTCACGATGTTTCCCCCACGACCGGCTTCCCCGCCACGGCGCTCTCGACGCAGTCCGCGAGCGAGGCGTACAGCACCGAGTAGCCGGTGTTGGCCGGCGCGTAGTGCGCGAACTTGCCGGAGTTGGTCATCAGGATGGCGCCCGGTTTTTCCGGAAGGATCGGCGTCACGACCACGCAGGTGTCGGCCACGATCACGACGCCGCTCGCCTCGAGCTCGGCGCGATGGCCGTCGCGCTCGAGGATGTGCAGCACGTGGCGTCCGGTGCACGCATAGAGCGGCACCGCGAGCCGGCGGCCGCGCAGGCGCGCGCGCAACCGGTCGAATTCCTCGAGCGACAGGTGCGGGCTGCCAATCGCCACGGCGTCGACGCGATCCGCGGCCTCGGTGGTGGACAGCCGGCGCTGCGCATCGCGCACCATCTCGGGCGTGACGCGGATGCGCTCACCAGGCGGACGATGACCGAGGGCGGTCGCTTCGTCGGGCGCTTCCGGCGTGGTACCGGCCACGTGAAACAGCGCCACCGATCCGCTGGAGGCCGCCGTGGCGCCGAATGCCTTGAGGATGTCCTCCCATGGCCGCATCCGCAGGCCGGTGATGACGCCAATCGCGTTGCCGATCACGCGTCCATACAGATGGCCCAGCACCGGCCACGCGATGTCAGACCTGAGGAAGGCGTCGTCCAGGTCCGAGACGTCGAACACCACCGTGGCATAGCGGTTTTCGCGGCGGTGCAGTCCGTAGTCCGGCGCGCGGCCGGCAATCGCGCAGGCGATGTCGAGGAAGTCGCCGTAGCGATTGGTCCGGGCGCCGAGCACCGAATTGCAGAAGGCCACGGCGTTGGATTCGCCCCAGGCCACCTGGCTGCCCAGCCGCGGCCGATGTCCCGCCTGATACGGTGCGCAGGTCCACGTCGGCTCGCATCCGAGCTGGCGATAGGCGCGCATCATGCGCGTGGCCATCGCGTGTTCGTGTGGCGGCAGCTGGTTGCGGGAGCACCCGGTGAGATCGATCGCGCCCACATTCAGAGTGGCGCGGACCGCGACCGTCGCGCCGCCGGCGACGAGTTGTTCGGCGAACAGGGTGCCGGAATCCCCGTGATACAGGGCGCCGTCGATGTGCGCGGATTCGATCGGCAGCAGCTGGCCGGCGCCCATCAGCCGCGCGGTTTCCGCGACGATCCGCATCGCCATGGCCGCGCCCTCGCCGCGCGCCCCGCCGGCGATGGCGCGTTCTTCAGAGGTGAGGGTGACACCCACGGGAGGTAGTGTACAGAACGCCGACGATTTCAGATCTCAGATCTCAGATTGCTGATCGATTGTTGAAGGTAGATTGAACGATTTGCGGCCAATCATTCGATCGTCAATCTGCAATTGATCAGCAGTCTGAGATCTGAGATCTGAGATGCTTAGGATTCGCGTCAAAAACCCACGCGAAAGCCCAGATCGAATTGCCAGCGTGGACGCGGACCGTCGAGCGCGCGGACGCCGCCCACCTCGAGCGGCAACCCGCCAGCGTTCACGCGAATGCCAAAACCAATCGAACTGATTCCCGTC
>CAZEMI010000137.1:0-11670 GCA_964513235.1 uncultured Acidobacterium sp. | reverse complement strand
CAAGCATAACTACACCGTCACGCATGCCGCGAACCTCATGGCGCGCAAGTTGAAGAACGCGCTCGTGGTGCCGACGCTGCAGTATGTGCCTGAGGGGGATCCGGATCGCCAGAACTCCGGCGCGATCTCCCTGCCGTCGCCGGCCTACGACGGCGTGCTCGATGCCATTGCCCGCAGCCTGAAGGCGCACGGCGCCACCGACATCCTGTTCATCGGCGACAGCGGCGGCAACCAGAACGGCATGACCGCCGTGGCCACCAAGCTCAGTGAGGAATGGCAGGGCAGCGGCACGCGCGTGTATTCGCTGACCTCGTACTACGAAGAAGGCCGCCAGCACTACCGCGCGTGGATGGAAGCGGCGTTCGGGTATGGCGACGACATCATCGGCAGTCACGCCGGCATCAGCGATACCTCGCAGATGCTGCACGTGCGGCCGGCGGGGATTCGCAAGAACATGCTGATGCCGTGGGGCGGACCGAAGGATTCGGGCGTGTCGGGCGATCCGATGAAGGCCACCGCCGAGATCGGGCGGATGGGGATCGAGTTCAAGGTCAACGCCGCGATCAATCAGTACCGGCTGTTGAAGAACCCGCCGCAACCGCGCGGCCGCGGCGGGAAGCCAGGCCAGTAACTGGCCATTGGCAACTGGCTACTGACTGGTATTTGACGGTTTGAAAGGCGTGGGTCCCGGCGGCGCCGTCCGCTGGGATCCTGCTTTCTTCCACGCGTCGTAGCGCAGCCGCAGCGTCTTCACGGGATTGGCGCTCTCACCGTTCTTGATCGCATCATCGCCCACGGCAATGTAGGCGAAGTACTTGCCGTCGTTGTGCGTCACGCCCACCTGGTCGTCCTTGTTGGCGATCGCGATGTAGGCGACGTGCGCGGTCTTGTGGTCGCACGGCACGTGCGCCATCGGGTTGTTGCCGCAGTTGCAGCGGTGATCGCCGCCGTTGGCATCCGCGGCTTCCATGGCCGCCATCACGCGATCGGCCAGCGTGCCGCTGGTGCGCGTGAACGCGAGCGCGGCAAAATGCATGACTTGATCGCCCAGCAGCGTGTTGCCCTGCACCTGGTAGTACATGTCGCCGACGCGGCCGCCAAAGTACAGCGATGAGCGCGAATTGCCGCTGCCGTTAAAGCCGGCGCGGTTGTTCTGTTCAGTGACCGTGCCGCCGTTGGGAATCGAGACGATGCCGAACTGGCGGCGCTCGATGTTGGGATCCTTCTTCAGCATCTCGATGATCTGCGCGGGCGGCGTGCCCTTCCGGATCTCGTTGTAGACGAGCATCTGGTTCTCACGGGTGTTGTCGACGCCGGCCTGGCACGCGGCCACGCCGAAGCCGGGCACGAGCACCGCCTGCACGTCCATCAGGTCGCGGGCGCCGTTGGGTTTGCGTGCCGGAAAGCCCTGCTGCCGGACGCAGGTGGCCGAGGCGATGATGACCTGTCCGGTCTTCGCGTCGATCGCGATCACCGACCAGGTGGCAAATGCCGATGTATGGGCGCCGAGCACGAAAGCCAGCGCCAGGACTGCTCGTTTCATTTCAAACCTCCCGATCCTGGATGGGAAGTCTAACCTAATACGCAGGGTGCGCAGGGTGCTACTCGGTGCGGAGGGCGGTTGTTGGATCGACACGTGTCGCACGGCTGGCGGGAATCAGCGCGGCGATCAGTCCCACGATCGCCATCGCGACGGCTGCGGCCAGGAACGCCGTGGGATCGAGCGCCGATACTTCGAACAACAGGCTTGCCGTGACGCGCGTCAGCGCGGCGGCGCCGGCCAGCCCGATGGCCAGCCCCGCGGCGATCATCACCATGACGTTCTGCACGATCAGCCCGAGCACATGATTCGATCGCGCGCCGAGCGCCATGCGGATGCCGATTTCACGACGCTGTTGATGCACCGAGTGCGCGACCACGCCGTAGAGGCCGAGGGCGGCGAGCAGCGCCGACACCGCCGCGAAAATCCCGATTAACCAGACCGGCTCTCGCAAGCCCGACAGGCTCCGCTCCCAGATCTGTTCCATCGTGCGAATGTCGGCGAGCGCGAGCCGCGCGTCGAGCTCGCGCACGACGGCGCGGATGGCCGGCACCGCCGCCGCTTCGTCGCCACGTGTCCGCACGGAGAGTTTCACCTGCATTCGTGGCGCCTGCGCGATGGGGACGTAGGCGATCTCCTCCACCGGTGCGCGGAGATCGCTGCGGACGCGCTCGTTGCCAATCACGCCCACGATCGTCATGGCGGCCCGTCGGTCGGCGCCAAAGCCGAGCGCTGGAAGATCGACGGATTGGCCAAGCGGATCGGTGACGTTGAAACGATCCTGAAGGCGCCGCGCCAGCGCTTCGTTAATCACAGTCACATAGGGCGCGCCGATGCGGTCCGCCGGGGTGAAGCCGCGGCCGGCGACCACGGCGATGCCCATGGTTGGGAAATAGCCGGCGTCGGCCCGTTTGAAGCGCACGAGCAGTCGCTCATCTCGGCCCGGCATCCGGAGGTTCTCGCCGCCGGTCCCCTCGAGCGGGACGTCGCCCGACACCGATGCGGACACGACCCCTGGCAGGGCCTGGATCCGCTCGATCAGCAGCGGGTAGAACGCGGCCCGGTGATCGCCGCTGGGATATCGCTCGTACGGCAGATCGACGGCCATCGTGATCACACGATCGATGCGCGCGCCGATGTCCACTTGTTGCAGGCGGGCGAGGCTCTTGAACAGGAGCAGCGCGCCGCAGATCAGCACCACCGATACCGCGACTTCGGCGGCCACGATGGTCCGGCGCGCACGATCGGTCCCGGCCGATGAGCCGCGCGACGCGTCATTGAGTGCCGTCGCGGCCGACCGCATGGATGCCTTCATGGCCGGCAACAACCCGACGAGTATCGACACGACCATGGCGGTTGCGGTGGCGACGGCCAGGACGCGCAGGTTCAGGGTCACCTCCGCGGTGAACGGCATGCCCGGTACGAGCGGAACGGCGGCTTCGATCAGCAGCGCCGCCAGCGCCACGCCGGCCAGGCCGCCAAGGGAGCCGAGCACGAGGCTCTCGACGAGCAACTGCGCCGCGATGCGGCCGCGGGTGGCGCCCAACGCTACACGCACGGCCATTTCTTTCCGGCGCGCGGCGCTGCGCGCCAGCAGCAGGTTGGTGATGTTGGCGCAGGCGATCAGCAGCACCAGGACCACCGCACCCAGCGCGACGTAGATCGATTGCCGCAAGGAATCGCCGACCAGCAGCTGATCGAAGGGCTCGACCTTGAGGCTCCAGTCTTTCTTCCAGTCTGGAATCACATCGGCAATCCGCGCCCGCACGGCGAGCACGTCCTGCTGCGCCTGGTCGAGTGTGACGCCAGGCTTCAAGCGTCCGACCGGGTTCAGCCAATGCATGCTTGCGGCGATCTCCTGTTCGGTGAAGGCGTTCAAGCGCCAGAAGCTGGCCGGTTCGTCGAGCGGGCGGGCGCGATGCCGATCGAAGGCACCCGGCGGCAGGACGCCGATCACCTGGTGGGGCTCATCATCGAGCAGCAGAACGCGCCCGAGGATGCCGCGATCGCCGCTGAAGTGCCGCTGCCAGGCCGCGTGACTCAGCATCACCACGCGTGCCGCGCCCGGCTGATCTTCTTCCGGCCTGAACGCGCGTCCGATCAGCGGCTGAATGCCAAACACCGCGAAGTGATCCCACGACACGTATCGCCCGTTGAACCGCGTCGGCTCGCCGTTCACCGGGACGGTGGCCGTGGACAGCGATTCCGCCGACAGCGCGTCAAAGGCGCGGCTCTGTTGCTTGAGCTCGAGGAACGTCCGCGTGGTCGTCGAGTTGCTCGTGGTTGGCGACGGCGCCTCCCAGACGCGAACCACGCGCTCGGGGTGCGGGAACGGCAGCGGCTTCAACAACACGCCATCGACGAGGCTGAACACCGCGGTGTTGGCGCCGATGCCAAGCGCCAGCACGCCGACGGCGATGCCCGCGAACAGCGGCTCGCGGCGCAAGGCGGCCAGCGCGTAGCGCGCATCCTTGACCAGGTTCTCGAGCCAGAGCGTGCTGCGATGCTCGCGGTGGATCTCCTTCATCTGCTCGACGCCGCCGAAGCTGCGCCTGGCCTCGCGCCTGGCCTCGGCGGAGGTCAAGCCACGGGCGAGGGCATCACGTTCGGCCAGTTCCAGATGCGCGAGCACTTCATCGTCGAGCTCGCGCTCGAGCCGCGACCTGCGGAACAGGGCCAGCACGCGCGCCACGCGCCGCCTGAGCGTCACGACTTGGCCTCCAGGATGCGCGCCACCAGCGCCGCGGCACTTTCCCAGTTCGCAACTTCGAAGCGGAGCTGCTTCTCGCCGGGCCTGGTCAGCTCGTAGAACTTCACCTTGCGATTGGTTTCGGAGATGCCCCACTTCGTGCTGATCCAGCCTTGCTGCTCGAGCCGGATCAGCGCGGGGTAGACCGTGCCCTGGCTCAGACGCAGATTGCCCGAGCTTTGTTCGATGCGGCGGGCGATCGAATAGCCGTGCAGCGGACCCATCGTCTGCAAGGTCTTGAGAATCAGCAGGTCCAAGGTGCCGTACAGCAACTCGGTTTTATCTTTCGACATGTCGATGTTCGACATATACACCGGCCCGATAGGCTTCGTCAACCAAAGGTGTTAGGCTCTCCAACTCATCCGTTCTTCGGAAACGCCAAACTCTGAGACTTGCCGAGCGATATGACTCCCACACGCCTCGGTCGTTATGAGATTCGCAGTGTGCTCGGTTCGGGCGCGATGGGGACCGTTTACGCGGGCTGGGACCCCGCGCTCTCGCGCGGCGTGGCCATCAAGGTCATCCAGGGCGCGCTCGGCGAGCGCGACCTCGAACGATTTCAGCGTGAAGCGCAGACCCTCGCGCGTTTGATACACCCCAATATCGTGGCCATTCACGACATTGGTACTCACGATGAGGCGCCCTTCATCGTCATGGAGTTGATCCATGGCCATACGCTGGCGCGCGAGATCGCAGACGGCGTCAGCCGCTCTGCCCCCCAGAAAGTGCGACTCGCGGCACAGCTGTGTGATGCCCTCGCGTTCGCCAACGCGGCCGGTGTGATTCATCGCGACGTCAAGCCGGCAAATGTCCTCCTGACGACGGAGGGCGTGGCGAAGCTTGCCGACTTCGGCGTGGCGCGACTGCAGAATTCATCACTCACCGGGACCGCAAACCTCGTCGGCACGCCGGCGTATCTCGCGCCCGAGGCGTTTTCCGGCACGGAGCTTGACGGACGCGCGGACGTGTACGGTATCGCCGCCACGTTGTTTGAATGGCTCTCCGGGGCACGGCCGCACGACGCCGAGAACCTCGCCGCCTTGATGGCCAAGGTCCTGAATCTTGACGCGCCGGATATTCGCCAGCATTGGCGGGAGTGTCCCGCGCCGCTCGCGGAGTGCCTTCGCCGTGGCCTCGCGCGCGATCGTGGCGAGCGCCATCAATCCGCGAAGGACTTCGCCGACGCACTTCGTGCGATGGATTTCGCAGGTGATGCGATGGTTCAAGGGACGACGGTGCTCTTGGACGCACGCGTCGCAAGAGGCCCCTCGTCGTACGCAAGTCGAACAGTGTTGACCGCGGCCGCGATCGTGGCCGCGGTTGGTTTCGCCATGCTGGCGATGAGCATCAACGTGCCATCCGAACCGGTGGCCGAAGTCGTTTCGACAGCCGCGGTGTCCCCTGTACGCCCGGCGCCGGTCCCCGCTACGGAGGCCGCGCGCACAGGTGCCCCTGTCACTGAACGAGCGAAGTTCGATGCCACCCGGCGGAGCGCACCGGCCGCCTCTGTTCCTGCGCCAACGCTTGCGACTCCGGCACCTGCTCCGATTGAGCAGACTGCCGAAGAAATTATCGAGCCCCCGGCCTCCGTCCCTGTTGGAACGGATGTGAAGATCAGCATGCGTACGGACCTGTCACTTTTTTCCGAGTCTTCTCGTGGCATGTTCTTCGAGGCGGTTCTGGCGGCCCCGGTTATCTTCGGAGGTCGGGAGGTTGCGCCCGCCGGCGCCCCGGTGCGCGGAATCGTGGATCAAACGCACAACCTGAAAGGTGCAATAACCAACGACCTTTCGCTGGTCTCGATTTCGATAGGCGATCGGCCGATCAGGATCCGAACCAACCGGTATCAAGTTGCGTTAGGGGTGCCTGTGGGCCAGCAACTGACGTTCAAGCTCGCGGCGCCGTTACGGCTGCAATCCGACATTCAATAGGAGGAAGGCGATGGAGTTGAAGAGACTGGTGAGCGGATTCGTCGCGCTGTCATTACTAATCGGGCCGCCGCTTGCCGCAAGCGCCGCGACCGCGTCGCCTGGCCAGCAGCAAGACGACCGGGCGGAGCGCGAACGGAAGCGGAATGCCGAGCGTGCCGTCCGCGACGCCGCGGACAGGACCAAAGACTACGAAAACACGATGAAGGACGTCCAGGACGAACTCGACGAGTTCGCCGCCAATTACCTCGTCCCTCGTCACTATGACGATCGGTTTCTGCAAGACTATATCAACGAACTCGGCCAAAGCCTGATCCCCAAAGAGACCGCCCCCGGTGTGCGCTTTTCGTTTCGCGTGCTGAACGATGCGGAACCGAATGCGTTCGCGCTGCCCGATGGCCGCGTCTACGTCAACAGCGGCCTGCTGGTGTTCGTCGATAACGAAGCGCAGCTGGCCGGCATTCTCGGTCACGAAATTGCGCATGTCACCGAGCAGCACTATGTGGAAAGCGTCCGGTCGCAGAAGCGCGAGGCCCTGATCGGCACGGTGGTCGGCGCCGCAGCGGGCGCCCTGACCGGCGGATTGTTCGGCCGCGGCACGAAGGCCGCTGTGGATGGCGCCTTGATCGGCGCGGCGTCCGGGCTGATCGTCGCTAAAGTGCGGATGAACAACTACAGCCGCAAGCAGGAGGATGAAGCCGACTCCGTGGGCGTCATGTTGGCGCTCGACCGCCGCTACGACGCGAAGGAAGTGGCCACGCTGTTTCAACGGATGTCGGATACGTATGGAGACCGCAGCCGGTTTGCCAACGCGCTCTTCGGAAAACATTCGAGAAACAAAGATCGCGTGTCGTACATCAATCAGTTGTTGACCGGCAATCTCGCGACGAAATACAACGAACTGCGGACGGGCGGCCAACTGACCAATGGTACCGGTCAGATGTACTTGTACGCGTCGAGGATGATTCGCGACACCGCAATCGTTCTGATGGATCAGTACGATCAATTCGGACTCGCGAAGGAGCGTCTCGACCGGATCGCCGACTACCGGGCGTCCGATCCACGAACACTCTGGGCGCTCGGGCGCGTCTACGGCCTGGTCGGCCGCACGGATGCCGAGAAAGCCAAAGCCCTGGACCACCTGCAGCGCGCCGCACAGCTGGACGAACGCAATATGTACCCGTACGTGCACCGCGACCTTGGTCTGATGCAGGCCAGGCTGGGCTCGACTCCCGCGGCCATCGAGAGCATCAAGAACTATTTGAGCCGCCACACCCAACGGCATTTCGTGCACCCACCGGACATCGAAGAGATGTATGACTATCTGCTGGCATTCGGCGATCGCAACTGGACCGCCCCCGCGGTCGATCCAATGCTGATTCGCGCCCTGGCCCCCGCCGTCGCCCCGCCACAAGCCGAGCCCAAACCCGCGGAAGCCGTGCCGCCGATGCCGGCGGGCGCGAAGCCGAACATTTCGAAACCGACGATCCGAAAGCCGGCGATCAAGAAGCCCGGTGGCGGTGACGGGCGATGAGAACCGCGCTGCGAGCGTTGTGGCGAACGTGCCTCGCCGTCGCGACGCTTGCGAGTGCGACGGCGGCGGCGGAACCGACGATTACCTTGAAAGTTCCGCCGTTCGCGCCATCGTTTGCGAATTTCAGCAGCGTGATTCTGCCAGCATCCGGGTACACGACGTTGGAGGTCATCCTGCAAGGTTCGCTTGGCGAGATTCAGGCCTCGACCGTTCGTGTGACGCTCAACAACATGCCGATGACGCCGTTCGTGGGGATCAACATGATGCCGGGCGGGACCCGCGCGATCATCAAGCTTGGTGTCTCGTTGAATCCCGATTACACGATCAGGCGCGACGGCGAATCGATCCTGACATTCGCCGCATCCGACGCCGGTGCCATCTCCTATCGCGGCCAGTTTTATCTCACGATCGACCCGAACAAGACCGAACCCGAGCTGGCACGGACAACTCGGGCGCGTGCGCAGGAATCGGGAGTCGTCGCCCCGCCACAGCACCTCCCTCCGGTGATTGCCCTCAAGTCCGAGTGGCCCGCGCGCACATCGGACCGGACGCTTGCTCTCCACGCCGAGGTCACGGATGAGGAGGGTCTTCGCCGCATTGTCATCGAAGTCAATGGACGTGACGTCGAGGAGGTCCAGCTACAGAACGAGCGTCCAGTCCGCTACCAGGGAGGAAGGATCGCGAGGGGAGCGACAGCCGGCGAGGTGACGGGCACCGGAACGGCGATCTCATTGAACATCCCGATCCGACTGGCCGCCGATCGGATCAACGTCGTCGCCGTGCGTGCCGAGAACATCGCGGGCCTCAGCACCCGATCCGATCGAACGGTGGAGGTGCTCAAGAGGTAGGAGTTCAGCGCTTGCGGGTCTTGCGGGGCGGTTTACCGGCCGGCTGGCGCAGCGACTCGTACAACGCCGCGAACATCGCCATGCCGTGCGGCAGCAGTTCGGCGTCGTCGCTGTAGGTCGCGCGTAGCCCTTCGACCATCTGCGCCACCAGCGGTGCTTCGGGCGGGCAGTAGCGCGCCTCCTTGAGATCGACGTCATGAACGATCTTGGCGAGGTGGCGAACCCCGGCATCATCAATCTTGTAGTGGTCGCGCAACACCTCGAAGGAGCAGCGGTCCCCCTGGTGACCGAACTCGACGCCGAACATGTCGAAGGCCACGCGCTTGCGATCGTCTGGCGGCGGCTGATCGGCAAACTCGAACCGGGCCTTGGGATCGATAAAACGCTGGATGAGCCAGGCCGAGGCCATGCGGTCGACGCCCGGCCGGGGGCGCGTCACCCACGTCCGGCCGTGCACGGTGTCGCGTTTCGATGACGTTGCTGAAGGCATGGTCGGGGCCCTTTCCGGTTCCGGCTTCAAACGCGCCTCGAGTCGATCGAGCGCGGCGACCGCCCTGGCTCGCGCCTCTGCCGGCACGACTTCCATGGCGTCGAGGCGCGCCAGCTCGTCGCGGCCGGCGCGCAGGGCGCGCTCGGCCGCCAGCCGGGCCGCCCCGGCCGCACGCGCCTTGACGCTGCGCTGCACGGTGTCCACGGCGGCGCGGACCGCGTCGTATTCCGCGCCGCGCTGCCGGAGAAACGCCGCGCGAATCTCCTCGTCCTCTTCCGCGCTGAGGGCCTCGGCGATCATGATCGAGGCCTGACCTTTGGCCGAACGGATCTCGGCCTTCAGCCATTCAAAGTCTTCGCGGGCCTGCGCCGTGTTGGGCAGCACGTAGACCGAGTTCTTGATCGCGACGCTGCCAAGTTGCTGCAGCCGCCGCCACGTCTTGATGCGCGCGCTGGCGGGACGCGTCGGCAGCTGCAATAACAGCAACAGCCATTTCGCAGTCGGGGAATCGTTCATCTCGGCAGTCGCATCAGTATCGCACCGAGCCGATCGATCTCGGCCGTGGTGTTGTACAGATAGGCCGAGAGGCGCGCCGCGGCCCTGGTGCCAAACCGCTGCAGCAGCGGCAGCGCGGCCATGTCGCCGCCGCGGACGGCGACGCCCTCGTCGTCGAGGGCCTTGACGATGGCGGGGACGGCGACGCCGTCGATGGTGAAACAGAACACCGGCACGCGGTGGTCGGCCGTGGTGGGCCCGATCACCGTGAGGCCGGGCACGGTCTTCAGCACCGCCAGCGCGTGTAAGGTCAAGGCCCGCTCGTGCGCGGCGATCGCGTCGCGTCCGAGCCGATCGAGGTAGGCACACGCCGCCGCCAGCCCGATCGGCCCCGAGACGTTCGGCGTGCCGGCCTGAAACTTCTGCCCGTCATGTTCGAGCACGGCGCTGCTGAAATCGACGTCGTGCGCCATGTTGCTGCCGGTCTGATACGGCGGCATGGCTTCGAGCAGCTCGCGTCGGCCCCACGCCACCCCCGTGGCCATCGGGCCCAGCATCTTGTGGCTCGAGCAGACGAAAAAGTCGCAACCGAGCGCCTGCACGTCCACCGGGATGTGCGGTGCCGACTGCGCGCCGTCGACGAGGACGCGCGCGCCGACCGCGCGCGCACGCCGCACGACTTCGGCGATCGGATTGACGTAGCCGAGGACATTGGACACATGACTGACCGCCACCATGCGCGTGCGGGAGGTCAGCGCCTGGTCGAGCTCGGCGAGGTTGAACTGCCCATCGTCGTGGACCCCGAACACCTTGACGCGCGCGCCGGTGCGCTCGGCGACCGCGCGCCAGGGCAGCCAGTTCGAATAGTGCTCGGCGGTCGAGACCACGATCTCGTCGCCGGCCTTCAGGTTGGCCGATCCCCAGGACGAGGCGAACAGGTTGATGCCTTCCGTAGTGCCGCGCACCCAGATGATCTCGCGTGGGTCGGCGTTGAGGAATCGCGCCACGCCGGCACGGGCGCCGGCATAACGCTCGGCCGCCCGCCGCGCCAGCGTGTGCAGCGTCCCGGACGGATTGGCGTTGGCGGTGCGGTAGAAGTCGGCGATCGCGTCAATCACCACCGCCGGGCGGAGGGTCGTGGCGGCGGAATCGAGGTAGGCCAGCGGCCGGCCGTTGATCTGCTGCGCGAGCGCGGGGAAGTCGGCCCGCCAGCGCGCGGCACTGCTGTCCTGCAGGCCCCGCAACCGGATGTCGGGCGTGAAGACGCCCACCGCTCCGACCGCGGCGGTCTGGAGCAGCGCGCGGCGGTGAATCGTGATCGCCAGGTTCGCGTCATTCATGGGTCACCATCCTGTGTGTAATACATATAACATATAATTGGTTCATATGAACCTACATAAATGACGCGGAGCGACCGCGTGACCACGCAACTCCACTGGCGGCTGTGTGCCGCGGCGCTGCTCGGATCGGCCAGCTACGCGATCTGCCGCACGCCGCTGCTGCCGCTGCTGGCGCGCGATCTCGGCGCGACGCCGTCGATGGTCGGCGTCATCGTCGGCGCCTCCACCGTCACCGGCATCCTGGTGAAGCTGCCGGCCGGAGCGTGGTCGGATGTGTTGGGGCGGCAGGCGTTGCTGATCGCGGCGGGCCTGGTGTTCGCCCTGCTGCCGCTGGCCCACCTGGGCGTGGCCTCGCTTGGCATGCTGGCGGCGCTCCGGTTCGTCCACGGGAGCGCCACCGCGATCTTCAGCCCCGTCTCAGCCGCCAGCCTGTCCGACATCGCGCCCGTGCACCGTCGCGCCACTTGGCTGAGCACGTTGTCGACGTTGCAGGGGCTGGGGCAGGCCGCGGCGCCGATCATGGCCGGTCTGTTGATGGCGCGCGCCGGCTACGACGCGGCGTTTGTCGTCGCGTCGTTGTTGGGCATGGCCGTGCCGCTGTTGCTGTGGCGCTGGCCGCGCCACACGGCGGCGCCCGGGGTGGATTCGGGCCGCTCGGTCCGCGACGCCGTGCGCACCGTCCTTCGCGACCGGCCGATCGTGTTGACCAGCCTGGCGCAGGCGGCGCTGCGGTCCGCGACCGGTGC
>CAZEMI010000136.1:0-7065 GCA_964513235.1 uncultured Acidobacterium sp. | reverse complement strand
GCCGCCGGCCGCGGGTCCGCTCGAGCGGCGTTACGACCTGTTTCTCATCCAACAGTTCACGCCGCCGCCGCGCAAAGGACCGTTCTTCTATTCGGTGATCGCGCGGCTGCCGCGGGGCGCCGATCGAGATCTGGCCACCGGCGAGCTTCGCGCCATCAATCGCGCGCTGTTCCCGATCTGGAAATCGTCTTACCAGGACGACAAGGCGACATGGAGCATGGAAGACCTGAAGACCAACCTGGTCGGCGACGCCGGCACCCTGGCCGGCCTGGCACTCGGCGCCGTCGGCCTGGTGTGGTTGATCGCCTGCGCGAATGCGTCGAACCTGCTGATCGCGCGCGTCACCAGCCGCCGCCAGGAGCTGGCCGTCCGCGCCGCGCTCGGCGCCACGCGCGGACGCGTGCTGCGTTATCTGCTGGCGGAAAGCGTGGTGCTCGCGGCCGGTGCGGTGGCCCTCGGCGTGGGCGTGGCGTGGGCCGGCATGCAATTGCTGCAAGCGCAGGGCGCCACCTATTTTCCGCGCACGCAGGAGATCCGTTTCGACGCACCGATGATCTGGGTGATGGCGGGGCTCGCGATCTCGAGCGCGCTGATCTTCGGCCTCGTGCCAGGGCTGCACGCCACGAGCGCACCAGCAGATGCGTCGCTGCGGTCCGGGCGAACCACGACCGGCGGCGCCGGCGTCCGTCGTCTTCGGCGCAGTCTCGTCGCGGCGCAGTTCGCCATTGCGACCCCGCTTCTCATTATCGCCGCGTTGCTGCTCACCAGCCTCGATCGGTTGCGGCAGGTCGACCTGGGATTTGATACCGGCCGCGTGCTGATCGGATCGATCCGCTTACCCGGCGCGCAGTACAGCGACAACACTCGCGTCACCGTGTTCTGGGACGAGCTGAGGCGGAGGATCGAAGCGCTGCCTGGCGTGGCGTCGACCGCGTACGCGGACGGACTGCCGCCGAACAACGTCGGCAACTTCAACAACTTCGATCTCGAGCAATACCCGACGCCGGCGGGCGAATCGCAGCCGGTCACCCCGTGGGTGGCGGTGTCGCCCGAGTACGTGCGCACGCTGGGCCTCACGCTCGTGGAAGGCCGGCTGCTCGATGCGCAGGATCCGGAGCGCAACGCGGCCGCCGAGGCCCTGTTGTCGGTGATGGTCGATCGCGCGTGGGCGCGGCGATTCTTCCCGGGTGAATCGGCCGTCGGCAAGCGGCTGCGCGAAGGCGGCTGCACGACCTGCCCCTGGACCACCGTGGTGGGCGTGGTCAGCGAGGTGAAGTACGCGGGCGTCGATCAACCGGATGATGGCACTGTCTACACGCCACTGGCGGGAGGGACGGCGAGGTTTGTCGTCGTCAGAACCGAGGGCGAACCGCTCAGCATCGCCTCGTCTTTGCAGCAGGCAGTGCGTGAGCTCGAGCCGGCGGCGCCATTGTCGAATGTCGCCACCATGACGTCGCTCGTCGATCAGTCACTGGCGCAGCCGCAGTCGTTGTCGCTGCTCGTCGCGAGCTTCGCGGTGGTGGCGCTGTTGTTGTCGGTGATCGGCATCTACGGCGTGATGGGCTACTACGTGCAGCAGCATTTGAAGGAGATCAGCATCCGCATAGCCCTCGGCGGCAGCCAGTCCGACGTCGCGCGTCTTGTGCTCGGTCAAGGCATGACGGTAGTCGGCATCGGCATTGCCGCCGGCATCGCGATAGCGCTCGGGGCAACGCGATTGATGGCGAGCCTGCTCTTCAACGTCGGCGCAGCCGATCCCACGGCATATCTCTCTGCCGGTATTCTGTTGTTCGCGGTGGCTGCGCTGGCCTGCGCGGTTCCAGCATTTCGCGCTATGCGACTTCAACCAGCGATGGTATTGAGAAACGAATGAACAATGGTTCCAAAGGGTTCCAGGGGTTCCAAAGGTTCCAAGGGTTGGGTTCTGACGGGGTTCTGGTTCTCAGAAATTGCCGTATCGCGCGGCCATCAAGAACGCAAAATCTGATCGCCCGCGACCGATGCGGTCACGCTTGTGGCGAGAATCCTCGAGTTCCACCTAGGCCCGTGCATTGCTTCACCAGCGCTCATGGCTGGATGGAAAGATATTCGCGAGATTGCTGCGTGGCGCCTGGCGAACGACCTTAAGTGCCGAGTCGATCGGCTCCTCGAACGAGATGAAGTGAGACGAAAATTTCGGTACTGCGATCAGTTGTCTGACTCAGCGAGGTCTGGACCAAGCAACATCGCTGAAGGCTTTGGCCGATTCGGCAACAAGGAATTCGCACGCTTCGCGCGCATCGCGAAGGCGTCGCAGGTCGAGGTGCTCAATCACCTAGTCGACGCGCGAGATCAACGGCTAGTGACGAAAGATGAATTCCTCCTACATGAGCAGTGTGTGCGCATCGCGTTGAAGGCCACAGTAGGCTTGATTCGCCACCTCGAAACATCTCCGGATCCGCCCCGAAAGGGGCGCAAGGAGGACACCAGAGGGACAACCGAAGAACCAGAGTCCTGACGACGCCAACCTCTTGCAAACCTTGGAAGGTTCCAAGGGTTCCAGGTTCTGACGGGAGCTGAGCTCAGAAGTGACACACTGGACCTGCGGAGGTCGCCATTGGGCCGCGAATCAGTCGCCTTTCTTCTGCTCGGAATTCTGTCCTTGAGCTTGGGCCTGGGCGTCCTGGTCGTCTTCCGTCGCACTACGAATTGGGAGATCACGCTTCGTGAAGTCACCGGGATTCCGGGTGCGTTCACCTTTGCCGGCGCGATTTTGATAAGTGTGGCCCTCAACGCACGTTTCATGGGGATCGCGTTTGGCCTCTGCCTTATCGTTTCCCAAGTCGCAGGAATAATTCTCCGGTTGAGACGCGCAACGGCGCACGATCGTATGCAGAAGATGAACACGAAGTAGGCCAGCCATGCTGCCCCCAATAACCATCGTCACTTTGACAATTGTTCATCTAGTCGTCGTCATGGCTGCCTTCACGTGGCTGCCAGCCGTGGCTATGCCAATCATGCTCGCCTCGCTTGGCCTCGTCTTTGTGAGGCTCACCTGGCTGTTCGGTGTGTGGAATCCATCGCTTTCGGGTTGGCGTCGTTTCGTGGTCATGGCTGCGGGCGGCATCGTATCGACGGGCGCGATCGCGTTCATTACGGTTGCCGTTCTATACCAGTACCTTCCGATACTGGGCTACCGTGAGTAGCGTCGAATCCTGACGAACCCAACCTTTGGAACCCTGGAACCTTGGAACCCATGGAACCCTTGTTCCTCGCATGATCCGTGTGAGCGCGTAATTGTCTGAGAATCGCAATGTCCGACGATACGGGTGGGTTGTTATCGGGGGCGTGATCGCAGTGTGCGCCGTCGGCTTCGCCTCCGTTACGCTCAGACGCGCATAACGAGTCAGATTCTTGTCAGGGAGTTCCACTCGATACCCGAATCAGAACCCTGACGAACCCCACCTTTGGAACCCTTGGAACCCTGGAACCTATGGAACTCTTGCGACGGCTGCCCTTTCCCTATCGACCAGAATCCGCCGCAGGATCTTTCCCGACGGCGACTTCGGTATCGCGTCGACAAACGCCACGTGGCGCACGCGTTTGTAGTGCGCCACCTTCGGCAACAGAAATTGGATCACCTCGTCCGCGGTGAGCGGCTCGCGCATCACCACAATCGCCTTCGGCACCTCGCCGCTCTCCTCGTCCGCGACCGGAATCACCGCCACGTCGGCAATCTTCGGATGCTTGAGCAGCAGCGACTCGAGCTCCGCGGGCGCCACCTGGAAGCCTTTCACCTTGATCAGCTCCTTGAGCCGGTCGACCACGGTCAGGTAGCCGTTCGAATCGACCGTCCCAATGTCGCCGGTGTGCAGCCAGCCGTCGGCGTCAACCGTGCACGCGGTGGCCTCAGGGTTGTTGAGATATCCCTTCATCACCTGCGGCCCGCGCACCCACACTTCGCCCGGTTGCCCTTCGACCACGTCCTTGCCGGTTTCCGGATCGATCACTCGGCATTCGGTGCTCGGCATCAATTGACCGACGGTGCCCGCGCGTTCGGTGCCCGCCACCGTGTAGTGCGTGGCCGGGCTCGCTTCGGTCATGCCGTAGCCCTGCCGAATCTTGATGTTCAGCCGCTTCTCGACGGCTTCGGTCAGCTCGACGCCGAGCGGCGCCGCGCCGCAGAAGATGAACTTCAGGTGCGGGAACTTGTAGTTGTCCACCAGCGGATGCTTGCCGAGCGCCACCACGATCGGCGGCACGATGTGCGCGCTCGAGATCGGCCAGTCCTGCAACACCTTGAGGAACGGCTCGAACTCGAACTTCGGCATCGTGACGATGATCGCCCCGCGCATCAGGCCGTGCATCATGATGATGACCATGCCGTAGATGTGAAAGAAGGGCAGCACACCGAGCAGCGCGGGCATCTGGATGTTCTCGATCGTGTCGATCTGCGTCAGCTGCGCCACGACGTTGCGATGCGTCAGCATCACCCCCTTCGGGAGCCCCGTCGTTCCCGATGAGTAAGGCAACGCCACCAGGTCGTTGGCCGGATCGATCTCCACCGATGGCGGGTCGGCGTCAACCGCGATCGATGCCAGCGACGGTAATCCCGGGACTTCGTCGATCGTGACCAGCTCGATGGTCTTCTTCGACTCGGCGATGGCGGCGCGCGCCTTGTCGACCAGCGCGCTCACCGTGATCAGGAGCTTGACGTTGCCGTCGGCCAGCTGAAACGCCAGCTCGTCCGGCGTGCTCACCGGGTTCGAGGTGTGCACAATCGCGCCAATCCTCACGGCGCCGAAGAACGCCACGGGCCACTCCGGCACGTTGGGCGACCATACCGAGACCACGTCGCCCTTTTTGACGCCTCGCGCCGACAACCCGGCGGCTACGCGCCGGATCTGGTCCATTAGCTGGGCATAAGTAATCGTGCGGCCCGAAATCCCGTCGGCCATGGCGATGGCGTCGCCCCGCCTGGAGGCGTCGCCAAGCACCATCTCGAACAGGGACAGGTTGGGGACCGCGATGTCTGGATACGGGCTGCGGTAAGTCATAGGGAGCGGGATTATAGTGTTAGGCCGAGGAAATGAACATGGCTCGAATTACCTTGAGTGCTGTGGTTGCCGGCGTGGTCCTCCTTGGGGTCCAGGTGTCCGGCCAGTCGATATTCCGCTCGGCCGATCACGACTATCGCGTCGTCAATTTCGCGGACGCGCTCGTGCAGCCGTGGTCGATCGCCTTCCTGCCCGGGGGCGACACGCTGATCACGGAGCGTCCGGGGCGCCTGAGGATCGTGCGCAACGGCAAGCTGCTGCCCAACGCCGTCGAGGGTCTGCCCCCGGTGGTCCATGCGGGCCAGGGCGGGCTCCTGGAGGTGGCGGTGCATCCAAACTTCGCCACCAATCGCCTCCTGTACCTCACCTACTCGAAGCAGGTTGGTGAGAAGCCGCCGGCGGGCTCCAAGGAGCCGGTCCCGGCCACCACGGCGCTGATTCGCGCGCGCTTCGAGAACGATCGCCTCACCAACGTGCAGCAGCTGTTCCAGTCGGTGTCGAAGGGCCGCGGACACTTCGGCGGCAAGATCGCTTTCGACAAGAACGGATTTGTCTATCTGTCGCTCGGCGATCGCCAGGTGCCGCCCGAGGGCAACCTCGAAGCGCACCCCGCGCAGGACCTGACCAACCATCACGGCAAGATGATTCGCCTCCATGACGATGGGCGAGTGCCGGCGGACAATCCGTTCGTGAAGACGCCGGGAGCGTTGCCGGAGATTTTCAGCCTCGGTCATCGCAACATCCAGGGTCTTGCCGTTCACCCCGAGACCGGCGAAGTATGGGCGAACGAACACGGCCCGCAGGGCGGCGACGAGTTGAATCGCGTTCGAGCGGGACTCAATTACGGCTGGCCGGTGATCGGCTTCGGCGTGAACTACACCACCGGTCTGGCCATTCACTCCGGCACGCATCGCAAGGGCATGGAGCAGCCGATGCAGATCTGGGTGCCGTCGATCGGTATTTCCGGCCTGATGATCTACACCGGCGATCGCTTCCCGCAGTGGAAGGGGAGCTTTTTCGTGGGCGGCATGGTCGGCCAGCAGGTGGTGCGCCTCTCGCACGATCCGAAGCGCGGCTTCACCACGCGCGAGCTGCTTGCTACCAACCTTGGCCGCATTCGCGATATCCGCCAGGGCCTCGACGGCTTCATCTATCTCGTCATCGACGATCGGGACGGGAAGCCGACGCCGATTCTGCGCCTTGAGCCAGTGGAACGTCAGACAATGTAACTTTCATAGTTCCAAGGGTTCCAACGGTTCCAAGAGTTCCAACGGTTGTGTTCTTACGAGTTCGAACCCCAGCGAACCCAACCTTTGGAACCCCTGGAACCCCTGGAACTCCTGGAACCCTTGGTTCTAGAAGTCCCTTCGTTCTAGTGTTTCCGCCGCGCTGTACAGCAACGCCGAAGCCAATACAGCGGTCGTCAGAAATCCCATCCACGGCAGAGCGGAGGAGAAAAACACCGTCATCTCTTCGCCGGCCACGTGGCCGACCAGCGCCTGCAGCACGTCTTCGGCCATCGCCGGATCGAGCCCCGCGGTCGGCTCGTCGAGAATGAGCAGGTCGGCCCCGCGACAGAGCGCGAGCAGCAGCGCGACCTTGGTGCGGGTGCCTCGTGACAGGTCCTTAATCTCGCGATCGAGCGGCAGCTCGAACTTCTGGCGGTACTTCTGCTCGAGATCGGCGCGCCAGCGAAGGAAGAAGGGTCGCGTGAATGCGATCATCTCCCTGATGGTCATGTAGTCGTAGAGGTCCTTCTCGTCGCTCACGAACCCGACGCGGCGGCGGATGTCCGCGTTCGCGGCCGCGTCCCCGGCGGACTGGCCGAGGAGCCGCGCCTCACCGCGCGTCGCGCGCGCCATGCCGAGCAGGACCTTGATCGTCGTGGTTTTTCCGGCGCCGTTTCGTCCGAGGAAGCCGCAGATCGATCCCACCGGCACCTGGAGATCGAGGCCGCGCAGCGCCTCGACGTCGCCATAGCGCTTCCAGAGATCGATCGTTTCTATCGCGAGGCGATCACTCACCACGG
>CAZEMI010000135.1:0-7647 GCA_964513235.1 uncultured Acidobacterium sp. | reverse complement strand
AGGCCGAACAGGATCGCGGCGAGCAGCCGGCTCGCGGCGGCGGCGGCGACCAGGCCCAGCACGACGCCGGCGCCGACCATGATCATCGATTCGCGCAGCACCATGCCGACCACGCCACGGCGCTGCGCGCCCAGCGCGATGCGAATGCCAATCTCGCTCGTGCGGCGCGAGACGTTGTACGACATCAGCCCGAACAAGCCAATGCAGGCCAGCAAGAGCGCCAGCCCGCCGAACAAGGAGTAGGCGAGCGCGAAGAGGCGCTCCTGGGCGACACGGCCCTCGATCTGATCGGTTTGCGTGGTCACGCCGGTCAGTGGCAACTCCGGATCAACCTGCCGCATCGCCGCGCGCACTGTTTCGATCATGCTCGACGGATCGCTGGGGGTCCGCACAATGACGGTCGCCGCTGACGAGTTTCGCGGCAGGATGCGATAGAGCGTGGTCGGCGCGGGCTCCCGAAGGCTGCTGTACTTCGTGTCTCTAATGACGCCGATGATCTCCGTCTTGCCGGCTTCCTCCGACGAGCTGCCGATGCGTTGCCCGATCGGGTTCCCGCCGGCGAAGAACTTCTTCGCGGCGGTCTCGTTGATCATGGCGAAGCCCTGCGGCGTGGCGACGTCGTGCTCGGTGAAGCCCCGGCCCAGCAGCACCGGAATTTCGAGCGTCGCGAAGAACTCGGGCGAGACCGACATGAGATGAATGCTGTGTTCTCCCGGTCGCCCCTGGATGTGCATGCCGGTAATGCTCGTTCCGCCGGCGAGCAGCGCCTGTCGCGTCATGGCCACCGACCGCACGCCGGGAAGCCCCGCGAGCGCCGCCTCGGTGCGTTGATAGAGCTGCGGAACGCGATCGGGCTCGTAGCGGTTCGCTTGCGGATTGATCCGGAATATCAACAGGTTGTTCGGGTTGAAGCCGACGTCGACGCTGCGCAGGTTGTATAACGTGCGCAGGAACAGGCCCGCGCCGATCAGCAGCACGAGCGACATCGCGACCTGTGCCACGAGCAATCCCTTGCTCAGCCACGTGCGGCCGCCGGTGACGCTGCGGCTCGATTCCTTCATGGCGCCGGCCAGGTCGACACCCGTGGCGCGAATGGCCGGCACCAGTCCGAAAATCAGACCGGTCAGGATACTGATTCCGGTCACGAACGCAATCACCCGGCCGTCGATCGACGCGCTCTGGCCGAACGGCAGCAGCGCCTTGCTCCAGTACGCCACCGCAATGCCCAGCAGCCCGCCAACGCCCGACAGCAACAGGCTTTCCGTGAGCAGCTGGCGAATCAGCCGCGATCGCGCCGCTCCCATCGACAGCCGCACCGAAATCTCCCGATGACGGGACGAGCCGCGCGACAGCAGGAGATTCGCGACGTTCGCGCACACGATCAGCAGCAGGATCGTCACCACGACGCTGACGATGGCCGCCGAGCGTCGAGTGGTGCGATCGGTGTCGTAAATGCCGCGTTCTCCCGAACGCGCCACCAGGCGGGGCACCGCGTCGCCCTCGCGCTGGTTCGTCGACAGCGCCCGCTGCTCCGGCGTCAGCGCCGTCAGATAGGAATCCAGGCCGGCCCGTGCGGAGGCCTGAAAGGGCCCTTCGAGATTGCCGATCACCTGGGCGTGGGTGACGCCCGGTTTCAACCGGCCCATCGCCAGCAGCCACCACCACGTTGGCTCGTGCAATCGCCTGGCCTGCGTGGGATTGAGCACGCCGTCAACGGCCAGCGCGATCGTGACCTCAGGCGCGACGCCGCCGAGCCGCATCACGCCGTTGTACTGCGGCGCCGTAACACCCACAATGGTCACCGGCGTGTTGTTCATGCGCACCGATTGGCCGACGATGGCGGCATCCGATCCGAACCGCCGCCGCCAGAAGGCGTGGCTGATGACCGCCGCCGGTTCAGCGCCGGCCCGATCATCGTCTTCGCCGAGCGTCCTCCCCAGGGCCATGGGCACGCGCAGCACGGAATGGAAGTTGCCCGAGACGCCGTGTGCGCTGGCGAGTTCGGCTGCGCCGTTCACGATCACGTTGACGCTGTCGATTTGCGCGAAGGCGACGATGTCGGTCAATGTCTGATTCGCGGATCGGAGCGCCTGATATCCGGCGTATGAAAAGGAGGCGCGGACATTCAGGCCCTGATACGGTTCGGAAAAACCGTAGTCGCTCGACGAGCGGCGCATGTTATTCTCGCCGGCCGCCGCCAGCCGCACCAGCGATTCCGGCTCCGGCAGCGCCACCGTCTGCAGCAACAGGCCATTCACCGCCGTGAACAGCGCCGTCGTGGCACCGATGCCGATGGCCAGCGACAGCAGCACCACCAGCGTCCAACCCTTGGATTGCCACAACATTCGATACGCGTGCTTGAGGTCGTGCAGCATAGGGCCCCTGTTATCCTTACGACACGTGCCGTTGGACTTGACCGATCTCGGATGGAACGACGACTGGGCGCGCGCGTTTAAGCCCTACGCGGCCGAAGCCCTGATCCCGGCCCGCGTGGCGATTGAGTTTAACTACATTTACCGCGTCTACGCCGAGTCCGGAGAGGTGCAGGCGCAGCATGCCGGCCGCATGCGCCACCAGGCGCTCGCCAAGGAGGAGTTGTCGGCCGTGGGCGACTGGGTCGCCCTCAGGCCATCGCCCGGCGAAGCGACGGGCACGATCGAAGCCGTGTTGCCGCGGCGCAGCAAGTTCTCGCGCAAAGTGGCGGGCGCGCTCACCGAAGAGCAGATCGTCGCCGCCAATATCGACACCGTCTTTATCGTGATGGGCCTTGACGGCGACTACAACCCGCGCCGGCTCGAGCGGTATCTGGTGCTCACCCACGAAAGTGGGGCGAACCCGGTCGTCATCCTGAACAAGGCCGACATTGCCGATCATCTGTCTGACGACATGGACGAGATCCAGGCCCTGGCGGTTGGGATTCCGGTGCACGCCGTCAGCGCGAAAACGGGCACCGGGGTCGAGGTGATTGAGCGCTACCTGGGCCGCGGCAAGACTGGCGCCTTGCTGGGGTCGTCAGGGGTGGGCAAGTCCACCCTGGTCAATGCCCTGGTGGGCGAAGACCTGCTCGAGACCAAGGAAGTCCGCGCCCACGATTCGCGCGGCCGCCATACCACGCGGCATCGCCACCTGATCGTGCTGCCAGGCAATCGCGGCCTCTTGATCGACACGCCGGGCATGCGCGAGCTGCAACTGTGGACGCAACCCGAGAGCGCGCGCGAAACCTTCGAAGACATCGAGACGCTCGCCGCCGGTTGCCACTTCACCGACTGCCGCCATCGCGAAGAGCCCCGATGCGCGGTCAAGCAGGCGATCGAAAACGGGACGCTGGCGCCGGGCCGGCTGGAAAGTTACGTGAAGCTGCAGGATGAATCGCAGGCGCTGGAGATGAGGAAGAGCGTGCGCGAACAGATCAACGTCAAGCGCAAGTTCAAGACCGTCAGCCAGTCGATGAAGAAGTTCTACAAGGAGCGTGAGTAGCTACGGAATCACGCGCAGCCGCTCTTGCGCGCCGGGAATCACGCGCGACAGGCTCATCGCCGGTCCCAGGTCCGAACGCACTTTCTCCGCTTCCTCGCGCGTCGCATAGCGGCCGACCAACACCCGGCGCTGCAGATCACCAGGCGCCATCAGCACGTCGATCATGTAGACCGGCACCTTCTGCAGGATCAGGGCGCGCTCGACGAGCTCGACCTGTCGCGGCGAGTCGTACGTGCCAATCAACACCGAAAACGATCCCGGCATTGGCGGCGGGGAAGCGGGCACCGGCATCCCGGCCGGCGCCGGCAACGGCGCGACGTGAGCGGGCAGCCACCGTTGTTCCCCGGCCACGCGAGGCAGCGGCGGCGAAATCCCCGGACCCAGGAGCTCGAGCGGATTGCCGATCGACGCAAACACGGCGGCGGCCAGCAGGATCACGATCAGCAACACCGCCAGCACGAGTGTTCGCCGCGATCGCACGGGAGCGCCTTCCTCGCGCTCGCCCTTGATCTTGCCTTTCGGAATCTCCTGGCCGAGCTGACCGGCCGCATGGACGACGTGCTCTTCGGCGATGCGGCTGGTTTGCTTCTCGCAGGCGAACATCAGCGATCGATCGCACAGCAGGTTGATCATGCGCGGCACGCCGCCGGAGAGCGCGTGCACGAGATCGAACGCCTTGGGCGTGAACGACACCGATGTCGATCCGCGCGCCACCCACAGGCGATGCGTGACGTAGGCCTCGACTTCTTCGCGCGTGAGCGCCTTCAGCGAGCAGCGGATTGAAATGCGCTGGTCGAGCTGTCGCAGCTCGGCCTTGTGCAGCACGTCGAGCAGGTTCAGCTGGCCGACAATCACAATCTGCAGCAGCTTCTGATCGTTGGTTTCGAGATTCGAGAGGACGCGAATCTCTTCGAGCACGTCGGTCGACAAGTGCTGCGCCTCGTCGATGATCAGCACGGCGCTGCCATGCAGCGGCACCAGCGACAGCAGGAAGTCGTGCAGCGTCCGAACCAGCTGGTGCTTGCTGGCGGTCGACAGCCGTCCCGATTTCAGCGCGTCCTTCGACACCACGCCGAAGCTGATGAGCACCTCGCGCAGCAGCTCTTCGACCGAGAGAAACGGGTTGAGGACCAGCGCCGTGAACGTCGTCTCGTCGAACTGCTCGAGCAGCGTCCGGCACAGCGTGGTCTTGCCGGTGCCGATGTCGCCGGTCAGGACGATGAAGCCTTCTTTGCGTCGGATGGCCTGCCAGACTTGTTGCAGCGCGAGGTCGTGCGACTCGCTGCGGTAGAGGAATCTCGGATCCGGCGTCAGGCTGAACGGCGGCTGGACGAATCCGTAGTAATCCTCGTACATGCGCTTGGGAGTGAGCCAAGCGGAGGACGCCAGTGGACCGCTTGCCGGTCACAGCATAACAGGAACCGACTCTAACGTCACGATTGGGATCGCGCGGCCACGTGGGACGCGGGGATCGCCGCGGCCGCGGAGAGCAGCTCCCGGCGCACGCGGGAACCGGTTTCCTGCGCGGCCACCGTCTCCCAGCCAGTGGTGACGCCCGTATGACTCGGCCGGCCAATGCGTTTGTAGAGCTCCTGCAGGCTGCGCTGATCCGACACGGTCTCGTCGCCGATCACTTCCACCGCGTGTTGCAGCTCGTGCGCCAGCGTGGCGATCATCTGATCGGGCGCCTGTTCGGTATTGATCGTCGCGCGCACGTAGCGAAAGTCGCCGGCGCGTGTCATCCACGTCAGCTTGCCGGCCAGGCTGGGTTTCATGACCGGGCTGAGCGCCACGTAGACAAACAGGTTGCTGGCTTCGATGCGATTCACCAGCGCGCGGAAGGTCGCCGAGCGCGCGATGCCCTCGCGCAGGAGCGCCGTGAGTCGGGCATCCTGGGGCCTGATGCGCGCCTCGCGCCAGGAGTCGGCGAGGTCGGCGGCAGGCGCCGGCGTGGAGATGAGCGTGCACAACACAAGAGCAAGCAGATGACGCATGGTGTATCCCCGCGCCAATCACCCGCCTCACTGAACAACAACGATTACAAGAGAAGCGACAACACCCAGGTAGACGGGTCGACGAGAGAAGTGGTTCGTGCCTACGCTCAATTAGCGGGGATAAGATGTGGGGCCATGATGGGACAAGTAGCCGCAGCGGTGGTGTTGGCGTGTGCAACCACGGTCAACATGCCCTTCGACTCGGCCGACTCGGCTTCGCCGAGTCACCTCGCTCAGGGCAAGCAATCAGTAGAGAAACAAGCCATCCTGGAAACCACCGTGGGCACGATCGTCATGGACCTGCTGACCGAGCAGGCGCCGAACCACGTCGCGCTGTTCATCAAGACCGCGCAGTCGGGCGGCTACGACGGCACCACCTTCTTTCGGATGGTGAAGCACGGCATCATCCAGGGCGGCGACCCGGTGACGAAAGACGCCGCGGCGCGTGCGACGTACGGTACCGGCGGGCTCAACCTGCTCAAACCCGAGATCAGCGGCGAAAAGAACACGCGCGGCGCCGTGTCGGCCACGCAGATTCCCGGCAAGGCCGACAGCGCCGGCACGCAGTTTTTCATCTCCATCACCGATCAGCCAGGCCTCGACGGCCGTTACACGATCTTCGCGCGCGTCGTGGAGGGCATGCTGGTTGCGCAGAAGATTTCGGAGACCGCTGTCGACGCCACGGGTCTCGCGGTCGATCGCGTGGTGGTGAGCAAAGTCACTATCCGGGAGAAGCCCGCGGAGACGCCCGAGCCGTTCTCAACGGAATCAACCGAGGATCTGACGCGCTATCGCGCCGTGCTCGACACCTCGATGGGTGAGATCATCGTGTCGTTCACGCCCGACCAGGCCCCGAACCACGTCCGCAATTTCCTGCGCCTCGCGCAGAGCGGCGTCTACGACGGCATGAGCTTTCATCGCGTGGTGAAGGGTTTCGTGATCCAGTCCGGCCATTTACCCACTCGCGGCCCTCTCGGTGAAACGCCGCAGAAGTACGTGCGGCCGATAAAAGCCGAGTTCAACGATCAACTGCACGACAAGGGCACGCTGTCGATGGCGCGGCTGGCGGATCCCGACTCCGCCAGCACGTCTTTCTTCATCGTGACGGCGCGAGCGCAGGCGCTCGATGGTCAATACACGGCGTTTGGGAAGGTCGAGAGCGGCCTGGATGTGGTGGAGAAGATCGAGGCGGTGGCCGTCAACGGCGAGACGCCGGTCGATCGCGTCGAGCTGCGGAAAGTGACGGTCGTGAAGCGCTGACTACGCGCGTCGACCGAACCTGAACGCGCGCGTCAGGCCAATGCCGGCGCGGATGAAGTGCTCGACTTCTTCGGTGTCGCGGAATTGCTCCATCCGTGCCAGTGAAATGCCCTGCGGGCGCACCAGGACGTATGGACGATCGGTTTCCGACAGCACGTTGTTCGCGTCGTTCGACCCGTCAACGAGTGCGCGCTGTAAACCCTCCGAAAGGATCCGCGAGGCCTCGTCGACGTTGCCGGCCATCACGATGAATCCGGGCACGGCCGGGTGCTCGACGCGACGCAACTCGCCGGCGTCGATTTCGGCGCCAATCTCGTGGCCGAAATAGACGTCGAGCGCCTTGTCGAAGACGAACCCGGCCGCCTTCACCGCCATTCGCGCAAAGAACCCGCTGCCCTGCGCCACGCCGGGTCCCATCAGCTCTTTTCCTTTTGGCACGCCGAGTGCAACGATGGGCGCGTTCACGCCGGGATTCCAGCGTCCGTGCCAGCGCGCAATGTGCCGCCGCCGCTGGTGGCGGTTGCCGCCGGCCAGGAGTTGCAACGACTCGGCCTCCCACGAGACGCCGTCGGTGGTACCAGAAAATCGATAGATGCGATACCCGCGATCGTGCTTCTTGTCGAACGTCCACCCGCGCAACGCCGCGGCGTTGCGAAGATCTTCTTCGTTCTGCTGGATCCGGCCTTTCGACAGGCGCGAGAGGACGAAGAACAGCGCGATGAAGATGATGAAGACGGCGACGAAGAGTGAGGCCGCAAAGGACATGGGCCACAGATTAGACGCTGATTAGGCGCAGATTCAAAAGACCAGGGCCACAGAAGGCGGCAGATGCAGGGCTGTCCCTGTGATTTCGATGGTCGTTGTTTGTCGCGGTTGCTCCTGGTGATGCTTCCAACACGGGTTCGAATCCCCGACC
>CAZEMI010000134.1:0-3724 GCA_964513235.1 uncultured Acidobacterium sp. | reverse complement strand
CTTCGCTGCCGGGCAGCGACACCTCGTCGACCTCCTGGGAAATCGATGTGTCGGGCGAAACGATGTGAAGGGTCAGTTTTGTTGGTAAGGCCATATCGGTGTTGGGGTCGGGGCTCGGGGATAGGGCGGTTTACCGATCCCAGATACCCCAACCCCCAGCCCCGATTGGTTCAGCGTCTTCGCCTTCGCCATGGCTTCTTCGATCGTGCCCACCAGGTAGAACGCCTGTTCCGGCAGGCCGTCGTGCTTGCCTTCGGTGATCTCCTTGAAGCCCTTGATGGTCTCGTCGATCGTCACGTACTTGCCTTCGAGGCCCGTGAACTGCGACGCCACGAAGAACGGCTGCGACAGGAAGCGCTGAATCTTGCGCGCGCGCGACACGGCCAGCTTGTCTTCTTCCGACAGCTCGTCGATGCCGAGAATCGCGATGATGTCCTGCAGGTCCTTGTAGCGCTGCAGGATCTGCTTCACCGTGCGGGCCACGTTGTAGTGCTCTTCGCCGATGACGCGCGGGTCGAGAATGCGCGACGACGAGGCGAGCGGATCGACCGCCGGATAGATCCCAAGCTCCGCAATCTGGCGCGACAGGTTGGTGGTGGCGTCAAGGTGCGCGAACGTCGTGGCCGGCGCCGGGTCGGTGTAGTCGTCCGCGGGCACGTAAATCGCCTGCACCGACGTGATCGAGCCCTTCTTCGTCGAGGTGATGCGCTCCTGCAACTGGCCCATTTCCGAGAGCAGCGTCGGCTGGTAACCGACGGCGGAGGGCATGCGGCCCAGCAGCGCCGACACTTCAGAACCCGCCTGCGTGAAGCGGAAGATGTTGTCGATGAACAGGAGCACGTCCTTGTTCTCGGCGTCGCGGAAGTACTCGGCCACGGTCAGCGCCGACAGGCCGACGCGCAGGCGCGCGCCCGGCGGTTCCGTCATCTGTCCGTAGACCAGCGCCGCGCGGCTCTTCGACATGTCTTTCATGTCGATCACGCCCGACTCCTGGAATTCGAGCCACAGGTCGTTGCCCTCGCGGGTGCGTTCACCGACGCCGCCGAACACCGACACACCGCCGTGCTTCATGGCGATGTTGTTGATCAGCTCCATGATGATGACCGTCTTGCCGACGCCGGCGCCGCCGAACAGACCAATCTTGCCGCCCTGCAGGTACGGCTCGAGCAGGTCGATGACCTTGATGCCCGTCTCGAACATCTTGAGCTCGGTGGACTGCTGCTCGAGCGTCGGGGCGGGACGATGAATCGGCCAGTGCTCCTTCGCGTTCACCGGCTTGTCGGGGAAGTCGACCGGTTCGCCGAGCACGTTCAGCACGCGGCCGAGCGTGGCGGGACCGACCGGCACCGAGATCGGCGCGCCCGTGTCGGTGACCTCCATGCCGCGCTGCAAGCCATCGGTCGGCTTCATCGCCACCGTGCGCACGCGTCCTTCACCGAGGTGCTGCTCGACTTCGGCGACGATGTCGATCTTCTCGCCGGTGGGGAGCGTGGCCGCGATGCGGACGGCGTTGTAGATGGCCGGCATGTGCCCGCCCTCGTACTCGACGTCGATGACGGGCCCGATGACCTGGATGACTTTGCCGACTGTGGTTTCTGTTGCTGTAGCTGTCGCCATGTTTTTCTCTGACCGGCGGCCTAAAGGCCGCCTATATAACAAACCATATAGGTCGCCGACATTGCGGCCGGTCGCCGACATTGTGGCGGTCGGCTTAAGTTGCCTGCGCTCCCGAAACTACTTCGATAATCTCTCTCGTAATCGCGGCCTGACGGACTTTGTTCATGTACAACGTCAACCGCTCGACCATTTCCTTGGCGTTGCGCGTGGCGCTGTCCATCGACTGCATGCGCGCCGCATGCTCGGCGGCCGATGATTCGAGCAAGGCGCGCTGGAGCTGCACCGCCACGTGCAGCGGCAGCAGCGTGTTGAGCAGCTGCTCCGGATCGGGCTCGAATAAATAATCGACGGCGGGTGACGCCGAGGCGTCGACCTTGGGGGCCTTGTCCACCGTAGCGCCCGAGGAGTTCTGCGCGGAGGTGGCTTCGGCTTCGTTGAGCCGGGGAATCGGCAGCAGCTTCTCGAGCACCACCCGCTGCGAAATCGCCGAACGGAATTCGTTGTAAACGAGATACACCGAGCTGATGTCGGGTCCCAGAAATTCCTTGATCGCCGTCTGCGCGATCGCCTGCGCGTGCGACCACTTCACGTTCTGGAACAGGCCGACCTCTTCGTAGAGCACGTCGAAGCCGCGGCGCATGAAGAAGTCGCGGCCCTTGCGGCCGACCAGCGCCATCGCCACATCGCGGCCTTGGTCGTCCTTCGCCCCTCGACTCTGCTCGTCCCTGGACGATGCTCGGGACGACCCTGGGCTTGTCGAAGGGTCGGGGCGACCCTGAGCTTGTCGAAGGGTCGGCTGTTCGAGGGTGAACTGCAGCGCCGCCTTCGCGACGTTGGTGTTGAAGCTGCCGCACAAGCCGCGGTCGGCCGTGATCACGATCAGCAGCGCGCGGCCCGACTCCGGGTCGTCGTTCAACAGCGGGTGCGCCACGTTTTCGGTGCGCGTGGCCAGGTTGTTGAACACCCGCAGCATCTGCTTCGCGTACGGGCGGCTCCTGACGATCCGCTCCTGCGCGCGGCGGAGCTTCGACGACGAGACCATCTTCATGGCCTTCGTGATCTGCTGCGTCGACTTGACCGCGCGAACGCGGCGCCGGATGTCGATGAGTGATGGCATGGGGCTTGGGGCTTGGGGCTTGGGGCTTGGGGCTTGAAAAGCCTTACGCCTTGGCCATGTCCTTCATCGACTTGAAGTGCTGCTGGAATTCCTTGAGCGACTCGGTCAGCGCGTTCTTCAACCCATCGTCGAGCGTCTTCTTCTCCTTGATCATCGCCAACACGTTGCCGTACCGCGTCTGCATGAACTTCTCGAGCTCGTCCTGTGCCGCGCGAATGTCGGGCACCGGGATCTCGTCGAAGAAGCCCTGGGTGCCGGCGTAGAGCACCACCACCTGCTGCTCAACCGGGAGCGGGCGATACTGCGGCTGCTTCAGGATCTCGACCAGGCGCGCGCCACGATTGAGCTGCTGCTGGGTGGCCTTGTCGAGGTCGCTGCTGCCGAACTGCGCGAACGCCGACAGCTCGCGGAACTGCGCGAGGTCGAGACGGAGCGTGCCGGCCACCTGGCGCATCGCCTTGATCTGCGCCGAGCCGCCGACGCGCGACACCGAGTTGCCGACGTTGATCGCCGGGCGGACGCCCTGGTTGAAGAGGTCCGCCTCGAGGAAGATCTGGCCGTCGGTGATCGAGATCACGTTGGTCGGGATGTAGGCGGACAAGTCGCCGGCCTGCGTCTCGATGATCGGCAAGGAGGTCAGCGAGCCGCCGCCCTTCTGGTCGTTCAGCTTCGCGGCTCTCTCCAGCAGGCGCGAGTGCAGATAGAAGACGTCGCCGGGATACGCCTCGCGCCCGGGCGGACGCCGCAGCAGCAGCGAGATTTCGCGATACGACTGCGCGTGCTTCGAAAGGTCGTCGTAAATCAGCAGCGCGTGGCGGCCGGAGTCGCGGAAGTATTCACCCATCGCGGTGGCCGAGTACGGGCTGATGTAGAGCATCGGCGCCGGATCGGATGCCGTGGCGGCGACGACAATCGTGTAGCGCATCGCGTCGGCTTCTTCCAGCGTGCGCACCACCTGCGCCACCGTCGACTGCTTCTGGCCGATGGCGT
>CAZEMI010000133.1:0-12086 GCA_964513235.1 uncultured Acidobacterium sp. | reverse complement strand
TTCAGGCACACGAAGCGCGGGTCGGCCGTCAGCCAGGCGTGCACCGAGTCGCGCCGCTTTCGATACTCCTTGAGCATCATCGCCACACCGTCTTGCGGACCGGTGAGCGCGGCGATGCCGGCCTTCTGCGTGATCGAATTGATGTTCGAGGTCGAGTGGCCCTGGATGACATTGCACTGGCCGATCATGTCCCTGGGACCGATCGCCCAGCCGCACCGCCAGCCGGTCATCGCATAGGCCTTGGACGCGGCGCTGCAAATCACCGTGCGGTCGCGCATCTTCTCGAACAGGATGCCAATCACGTTGTGCGAGGCCACGTCGTAGATCAGCTTTTCGTAGGTGGTGTCGGCGACGATCCAGATGCCGCGGGCCGCCGCGGCGTCGGCAATCGCCGTCAGATCGTCCTCGGAAATCAGCGCGCCGGTCGGGTTACAGGGCGAGTTGATGATGATGGCCTTGGTGCGAGGCGTGATCGCGTCGATGATCGCATCGGCCGTGATCGCAAAGCCGTCCTCCATGTGCGTCCGCACGATCACCGGCGTCGCGTCCGCCAGCTTGATCTGATCGACGATGCTCGGCCAGAACGGGCCGTGCGTAATCACTTCATCGCCGGGTCCGAACAGCACCATCGCGGTGTTGTAGAGCGCCTGCTTCGCGCCCGCGGTGATGATGACCTCTTCCGGTTTGAACTGCACACCGTAATCGAGCTGATACCGCTGCGACACGGCGTCGCGCAATTCGAGCACGCCCGCCGACGGTGTGTACTTCGTGAAATTGGCCGTGATCGCCGCGTGCGCCGCGTCTTTCACGTGTTCGGGCGTACCGAAGTCTGGCTCACCCGCGCCCAGGTCGACCACGTCCACGCCTTGACGGCGCAGGCGGTCGGCTTCCGCGGCCACCCGCAACGTGGGCGATGCCACCACCCGGCTCATGCGCGACGCGTAAGTCATTTGCTGCCCTTCTTCGCCTTCTGCTTGGCCCGTAATTTCTCTTCCACCACCGGCGGCACCAAACCGGTCACCTCGCCGCCGAGCCTGAACACTTCCTTGATCAGCCGCGAGCTGATGTAGGTGTACTTTTCGTCCGGCATCATGAACACGGTTTCGAGGCCGGGCGCGAGATGGCGGTTCATCAGCGCCATCTGGAATTCGTACTCGAAATCCGAGACCGCGCGCAAGCCGCGCACCAGGACCGACGCCTTCTTGTGCTGGGCGTAGTCCACCAGCAGGCCGTTGAAGGTCTCCACCTGCACGTTCTGGTGCCCCTTGAAGACCTCCCGGATGATGGCGATGCGCTCGCTCTCGCTGAAGAGCGGCGTCTTCTCGTCATTGGCGAGAATGGCGACGATGATCGCGTCGAAGATCCTGGCGCCGCGCTCGATGATGTCGACGTGGCCGCTGGTCAGCGGATCGAAAGACCCGGGATAGATCGCGATGCGGGGCAGGTGACTCGTCATGCGTAGAAGCTCAACGCGCTGTCGCCGGACTTCACCGTCCGCGTCAGCGCGAGGCCCGCGGGCGCCGGCGGCGTCACCCGCGACGCGTGCTCGAGCACCACGATGCCGTCCGCGGCCTTCTGGCCGCCCGCCTGTCTCACGGCCTCTTCCAGCGCGGCGTACTCGTACGGCGGATCCAGCACGATGATGTCGAAGGGACCGCCCGGCAACGGCCGTTGCAGCGCACGCTCGACACCGTCGCGGATGATAGCACAGCGTTTCTGCTCGCCACAGAGCGCCGCGTTCTCCTCGATCAGCTTCGCGGCGCGGCGATCGCTCTCGACACACGTGGCGGCGGCGGCGCCGCGGCTGAGGGCTTCCAGCGCCACGGCGCCGGTGCCCGCGAACACGTCGAGCACGCGTGCCCCTTCGATGCGCGGCGCCAGGATATTGAACAAGGTCTCCCGCAGCTTATCCGAGGTCGGCCGCAGGCCGTCCCACTTCGGAGACTTCAGGGTTCGCCCCTTGTGAGCGCCGGCGATGATTCTCATGGGACTTGGGGCTTGGGACTTGGGGCTTGGGGCTTGGGGATATCAGCCGACGGTGATCAAACCAAATTGGCGCTGCCAGACGCTACGGACGTAGTCCTGTTGCGCGGCCGTCAAGGTGCCGTTGTCGACGCGCGTCCGCGCCTCCTCGAACGCGCGCTCGAGCAGGTCGGCGTCGCGCATGAGATCGCCGGCGCGGAGGGCCGGCAGGCCGTGCTGCCGCGTGCCGAAGAAATCCCCGGGGCCGCGCAGCCGGAGATCGCGCTCAGCAATGACGAAGCCGTCGGTGGTTTCCGCCATCGCCTTCAGCCGTTCCCGCGCATCGTCGGACCACGGGGCCTGATACAGCAGCACGCACGTCGAGGCGTGCGCGCCGCGGCCGATGCGGCCGCGCAACTGGTGCAGTTGCGACAGGCCGAACCGCTCGGCGTGCTCGACCACCATCAGCGTGGCATTCGCCACGTCGACGCCGACCTCGACGACGGTCGTCGACACCAGAATCTGCAGCTCCCCCGCGAGGAAGCGGCGCATCACCGCTTCCTTCTCGTCGCCTTTCATGCGGCCGTGCAGCAAGGCGACGCTGAACTCGGCAAAGATGCGCGTGATCTCGTGGCACATCTCGGTGGCGGCCTTGAGATCGATCTTCTCGGACTCCTCGACCAGCGGATAGATCACATAGACCTGCCGCCCACGGCGGATCTCGTCGCGCATCATCGCGTAGGCTTCATCGCGGCGTGAATCGGCTTTGACGATGGTCCTGATTGGCTGGCGGCCGGGCGGCAGCCCGCGGATCACCGACACTTCCATGTCGCCGCATTCGGTCAGCGCCAGCGTGCGCGGAATCGGCGTGGCCGTCATCACCAACACGTCGGGGTTGGCGCCTTTGGCCGCCAGCGTGCCGCGCTGCACCACGCCGAACCGATGCTGCTCGTCGATCACCGCCAGCGCGAGCGCCTTGAACTTGACGTGCTCCTGGATCAGCGCCTGGGTGCCGACCACGAGGTTGATCTCACCGCGCTCGATGGCCGGCAGCAGATCGCGCCGTGTCGCCGCCGTCACGCGGCCGCTCAATAGGGCCACGCGATACGGCTTGCCCGAAAGCACTTTCACGATCGTGCGGTAGTGTTGCTCCGCAAGGATCTCGGTCGGTGCCATCACCGCAACCTGAAATCCGTTCTCCATCGCGACCACAGCAGCCAGAAGCGCGACGATCGTTTTTCCCGCGCCGACGTCCCCCTGGAGCAGTCGCTGCATCGGCCACGCGCGCTGCATGTCCGCCACGATTGCCGCGAGCGCGTCACGCTGCCCCGCCGTCAGCTTGAACGGCAACACTTCGCGGGCGCGCTGGCGAATGCGGTCGTCCACCTTCGACACCAGGAGCTTTCGCACCTGCGCGTTTTCCTTGCGCCGCAGCGCGAGGCCGGTTTGAAAGACGAAAAAGTCCTCGAACACCAGCCGGCGTTGCGCGGCGGTCACGAAGTTATTCAAGTCGTCGATCGGCGCATCCGACGGCGGAAAGTGCGCCGTGCGCAAGGCCTCGTTCCGCCCGGGCCATCGCTCCCGCTTGAGGATGTCGTCGGGCACGGGATCGAAGGTGTCCTTCGGCAATTGCTCGAGCGCCTGCCACACGAAGCGGCGCTGCATGTTCGTGGTCACGCTGCCCGTGCGTTCGTAAACAGGGACGATTCGTCCCGTATGAAGCTGCACGTCTGCCGGGATCCGGGCATCGCCGACGATTTCGAATTCAGGGTCGGTGATTTGCAATCCGCGCGAGCCCCAGATCTCGACTTTCCCAAACAGCACGATTCTCTGCTTCGAGCGGATTACATCCTTCAGAAAGGCCTGGTTCGGCCACACGGCCTGGATCTGCCCGCTCTCATCCTGGACGAGCGCCGAGAACAGCTTGAACCCCGGACGCCGCGTGTGCGCGAGGCCGGCATTCAGCACCATGCCGGAGATGGCGGCAGTCATGCCGGGGCGCAGGGAAATGATTTTCTGCAGCTTGCTGCGGTCCTCGTAGCGGCGGGGGAAACGGAACAGCAGATCTTCGACGGTGTTGAGGGCGGCCTTCTTGAGATCCGCGGCCTTGCGGGGACCGACGCCCTTCAGGTACTGCAAGGGCATCTGCAGCACGTCGTCTGCCATCAAGTCCTCAAGCCTGCAGGACCTCCCGCCTCCGCCAAGGCTACGGCGGGCAAGCAAGCCCTCATTGATGAACGGTGAAGCGGCCCGGCTCGACGTCGATGCGGCGGATCTTCGCGGGCATTTCGAAGGTGTCGTCGATCGACGATCCTTTCGGGTTATCCGCCGTGCGCGTGAAGAAGTTCACCATCTGCGCGAGAAACGATCGTGGAATCGTGATGCCGCTGACCTCGGCGCGGTCGACCTCGAACCGGGCCTTGCCGTCCCCGGTGATGATGCGGCCCGACGCGGTGACCGGCAGTTTGCCGGCGAGATAACTCGTGGGATCGAACCAGCCGCCGCTGCTCGATTTCTGGCGGACGATGTCGAGATCGACGATCGCCCTGCCGGACAAGCGGTTTTGGGCGTGCAGGGTTACCTCGGGCTGCGTGAGTCCCGTCGGCAACAGATCACCGGCGTTGTATCTCAAATATGAATTGGTTTCAGCCTGGCTGAAGCTGGTGGCCAGCGGCTTCTTGACACCCGCGTTCGCATGGTCCTGCACGACCACGACCTTCTTGGCGAACGCGTCGCCGAGTTGAGGCGTCGACAGGCCGGCCGCGGCGAACAGGGCGCCGGTCATCCCGCACACAACAACGAGCGAAGAGGTCCAGCGCATAGCCCCATTTTACAGCGTAGTTGACTTTCGCCTTTTGTTTGTTTACGCTCCCTCTTCAGGGCGAAGAAAGGGAGTAGGACGCCGGCCGGAGGGCCGGTGAAAGAAAAAATATGCAGCCACTGACGAAGCGCCAGCGCGAGATTCTCGACTACCTCAACGAGTTCATCCAGCAGCACGGCTATGCGCCTAGCCTCGAGGAGATCGGCGAACGCTTCAGCTTGTCGTCGCTGGCCACGGTGCACAAGCACCTCACCAACCTCCAGGAAAAGGGCTTCATCCGCCGCGCATGGAATCGCAGCCGATCGGTCGAGCTGCTGCCCAGCCGCTCAAGTGGCCGCGCCATCGAGCTCCCCATGCTGGGCTACGTCGCGGCGGGCATGCCGATCGAGGCCGTCACCGGCAACGAAACCATCAGCGTTCCCGATTCGCTCGTTAGTGGCAAGCGGGATACCTACGTGTTGCGCGTCAAAGGCGAATCGATGATCGATGAGCAGATCCGCGATGGGGACTGGGTGGTCGTCGAGGATCGCAAGACCGCGGACAACGGCGAGATGGTGATTGCCCTGGTCGGCGGCCAGGACGCCACGCTGAAGAAGTTCTACAAGGAAGCCAACCGCATTCGCCTGCAGCCGGCGAACCCCGCGATGCAGCCGATTTACGTCGAACCGGATGCCCTGCACATCCAGGGCGTGGTGGTCGGCGTCATGCGAAAGTATTGACCCCAAGACCCAGGACCCAGGACCCAAGTCCCGTTACAATCGGTCACCACCATGACCGAACGTAAACAGATCAACTTCACCATCGTCCCCGAAGAAGGGGGCACCGAGCCGCGCACCTACGCCAACTTCTGCGCGGTGAACCACACCCCATTTGATTTCACGCTGACCTTCTGCGAGGTCCAGCCCCTGTCGGAAAAAGAAATCCGCGACGCCGAGGCCGAACACGTGGTCCGCGCGCCGGTTCGCGCCCGGCTCGTACTGCCCGTGCAGTTTGTGCCGACGCTGATCGCGGCGTTGCAGGAGAACATGCGGATCTATTCGGAGTCGCATTCGCAGAACCCGCAGCCCGTACCGCCCGACAAGGGACCTGTACACTAAGGAATAACGAATAACGAGAGTCGCCCTTTCGTTATTCGTTATTCGTTATTCGTCATTTTCTTCCTATGAAGCCCACAGTTACCGTTATCAAGATCTTCGATGCGCTCGATCGGCACCACCCGAATGCCGATACGGAGCTGGTGCATCGCAACGCCTACGAGTTGCTGGTGGCGACCATCCTCTCGGCACAGTCGACCGATGCCCGAGTAAACCTCGTCACTCCTGCCCTGTTCGCCAGGTTTCCCGATGCGCGGGCCATGGCCGCGGCGGACCTGGGCGAGCTCGAGAAACTGATCCTCTCGACGGGATTTTTCCGGCAGAAATCGAAGTCGCTGATCGGCATGTCGACGATGCTGCTCGAGGAGCACGGCGGGCAGGTGCCGGCAGGCATGGCGGCGCTGGTCAAGCTTCCCGGCGTCGGTCGCAAGACCGCGAACGTGGTGCTGGGCCACGCGCTCGGCGTGCCCGGTCTTCCCGTGGATCGGCACGTGCTGCGAGTGGCGAATCGGATCGGGCTCGTCACAAACGACGATCCGGTGAAGGTGGAGGCGCAACTCGGCGCGATGCTGCCGCCCAAGCGATGGACGCGGGCCTCGGATGCGCTCATTCTTCACGGTCGTCGCATCTGCAAGCCGAAGCCGCTTTGCCGGCGCTGTAACGTCCGGCCACATTGTGACTTTTACCGTATAGGCATTCTGACCAAGCCGATGAACCCTTCGACTCGGGAGCCTTCGCAGGCAAAGCCTTCCTCGCTCAGGGCAAGGAACCGGAAGATCGCCGCGCGCATTATCACAGGGCCGCAGAAGGCGCAGAATACGCCGATCAAAGGCAAACGTGCCAAGGTGCGCGCTCGATGACTCGCGAGGAATTCCGCGCCCTGGTCGAAGAGGCCATTGACACGATCCCGCGGCGATTTGCGCGCGAGGTCCACAACCTCGCCATCGTGATCGAAGACGAGCCCTCGCCCGAGCTGCTCGCGGAACTGGAGATGGACCCGGAGCAGGACGTTTTGCTCGGGCTGTACCAAGGAACGCCGCTTCCCGAGCGAGGAAAGTGGGGGTACGTCAATCAACTGCCCGACCGGATTACGCTGTTCCAGAACGACATCGAAGATGACGCCGAAGGTGACGAAGATGAAATCATCATCGCCATTGGCGAGACGCTGATCCACGAGCTCGGTCATTACTTCGGGCTCGAGGAAGACGAGATCATGGAGATCGAGGAACGGTATTGGCGGGGCGAACCGGATCCCGATGACAGCAATCACGAAGAACGAATAACGAATAACAAAAAACCCGACGAACCGGCATGAAGGCCCTTCGACTCGGCGCGCGAGCGCGGGCGCCTCGCACAGGGCACGTCCGAAGGCGATTCGCGCAGCATTTTCTCGAGCCGGCGTGGGTCAACAAGCTGGTGACGACGATCGGCGCCACCCGGGACGATGCGATTCTCGAGATTGGCCCGGGTCGCGGTGCCATTACGCGACCGCTTGCCGAGCAGGCCGGAAGGCTGCTGGCGATCGAGATCGATCGTGACCTGGCCGCCGAGCTCGAAGCCACCAAACCCGCCAACGTCACGGTGGTCACCGGCGACGTGCTCTCGGTCGATCTCGCGCCAATCGTGACGAGCTGGCTCGGAGCGGCGCCAGGGCCGAGTCACCAGTTTCGGATCGTCGGCAACCTCCCCTACAACATCTCGTCGCCCATCCTGTTCACCCTCCTCGCGCTTGCGGCCACCACCAATGGCGTTCGCGATGCGCTGTTGATGCTCCAGAAAGAGGTGGCGGATCGCCTGATCGCGAAGGTTGGCACGGGCGATTATGGCGTGTTGACCGTGCTGACCGCGCTCAACGCAGACGTCACGCGGGTGCTGTCGCTCCCGCCCGGCGCGTTTCGGCCGCCGCCCAAGGTGCATTCGGCGGTGGTCCGGCTCGCCTTCCGGCCGCCGAAGGTGGACGTGGGGGCCCCGGACGCATTCGTTCGCATGGTCAGAACCACGTTCACCCAGCGCCGGAAGACGCTCGGCAATGCCCTGAAACCCTTCGGCGTGGAAATCGGCAGACCCGCCTCCGCGGCGCTGGCCGCGACGGGGATCGACCCCAGACGGCGCCCCGAAACACTCGAGCTGGCGGAATTTGCCGCCCTCGCGCGAGCCTTCCACGGCCCCGCTTGACCCCGAAGTCCGGAAGGGACGAAGGGGGATAAGCTGAAGCTGTGCTATAGTTTCCGACGAAAACCCGCCTCGTTTTTCCAGGCGCTCCCAGCGGCCTGAACCGGTGGCCTTTCGGACTCGCCCGAGTCCTTTGGTTGCCCAGTTAGTTTTTCTGGACGCAGGCAACAGGCGTCCGGCTGGGACTTCGTATGAGTGTGTCCACGCACGCCGCGCATGGTGGCGTGCCTCCAGTCGAGGTCGTGCCGCTTGGCGGCCTTGGCGAGTTCGGCCTCCACATGATGGCGATCTCGTGTCAGGACACGACTATCGTCATTGACGCCGGGTCGATGTTTCCCGAGACAGATCTGCTCGGCGTCGACCTGATCGTACCGGACCTCGCTTATCTCGACGCCCGCAAGGGCCAGCTCAAAGGCCTGGTGCTCACGCACGCACACGAGGATCACATAGGCGGCGTGCCCTACGTGCTGCCGCACCTGGACGGCGCGGTCTACGGCACGGCCCTCACGCTCGCCTTCGTGGCGAACAAGCTCAAGGAACACGAGCGCGAGCCAAAGACGGTCGAGGTGAAGCCCGGCTCGGTCGTCTCGATTGGGCCGTTCACCATCGAGTTCGTGCGCGTGACGCACAGCATACCCGACTGCGTAGCCGTGGTGGTTCGCACACCCCAAGGCGTGCTGCTGCACACCGGCGATTTCAAGGTCGATCAAACGCCGCTCGACGGCGAGGCGTTCGACCTGCATCGGTTCGCGCAACTGGGGTCCGAAGGCGTGCTGGCGATGTTCTGCGACAGCACCAACATCGACCGCCGCGGCTATACCGGCTCCGAAGCGGAGGTGGAAGACGCGTTCGAAGAGATCTTCACCAGCACCGCAGGCAAGATCATCGTCGCCACGTTCGCGTCGAGCCTGTATCGGCTGCAGATCATCGTCGACCTCGCGGCGCAATTCGATCGCCGGGTCGCGTTTGTCGGCCGCGGCATGATCGAGAACTCGCACATCGCGCAGCGGCTCGGGTTTCTGCACGTGCCCACCGGGGTGGCCATCAAGGAGGCTGATGTCTCGATCTTCCCGGCGCAGGACGTGGTGTGCCTCGCCACCGGCTCGCAGGGTGAAGCCAATGCGGCACTGTCGCGCATCGCCATCAACGACCATCGCCACGTCGCGCTCAAGGAGGGCGATCGCGTGGTGCTGTCGGCCCGCGCGATTCCCGGCAACGAAAAAGCGATTGGCCGGGTCATGAATCATATCGCGCGGCGCGGCGTCGAGGTGGTGACCGAGTCCAACAAGCACGTGCACGTGTCGGGACACGGATCCGAAGAAGAGCTGAAGCTGGTGCTGTCGCTGGTGCGGCCGAAGTACCTGGTGCCGGTTCACGGCGAGTACCGGCAATTGGCGCGGCACGCGCGGGTGGCGAAGTTCGTCACGCGTGGCCTGCCCTCCCCGGTTGAAGTGCTCACGGCGGAAAACGGCGACGTGCTCCGCTTTGATGCCGGGGGCGGCACGCTTGCCGGTAAGGCGCCCGTCGGGCGCGTGCTGATCGACGGGACCCGCGTGGGTGAAGTCGACGACGAGGTGCTGCGCGATCGCCGGCACATTTCGACCGATGGCCTGATCGTGCCGGTGGTGGCGATCAACGCCCAGACCGGGATCATCGAAGGCGTGCCCGAATTGGTGGCGCGCGGGTTTGTGAGCGACGAAGGCACCGCCGACCTGCTCGCCGAGGGCGCGCGGGTGCTGGCGGGCGTGATCGACGAGTGCAGCGTCGAGGAGCGGACCGATCCGGGCCTGATCAAGGATCGGATTCGCATCGAGCTGCGCAAATTTCTCAAGAAGCGGACCGGCCGGCGCCCGATGGTGCTGCCGGTGGTGATGGAGATCTGAGCCACGGAAGGCACAGATGACACAGAGAGGATTGTCTAGCGTGGCTGCCTCCGGTTCTGCCCTGTCGCGCCGCGTCAGCGAAGTGGTCGGCGTGGCGCTGTTTGCCGCGGCGCTGATCTGGCTGATCGCGCTGGCGACCTACGACCCGAACGACCCGGTCTGGTTCTTCAGCACCGGCACCCACGAGGTGCCGGCGAATTTTGCCGGGCGGGTCGGTGCGTTCCTGGGCGAGCTGTCGTACCAGATGCTCGGCTACGCGTCGTACCTGATTCCGGCGGCGATTGCCGTCGCCGGCTGGCACTACTTCTGGTGCCGCGCGATCGACGCCGTGTATACGAAGTTGACCGGCGCCGTGATGCTGTTCGCGTGCGGCAGCGCGTTTCTCGGCCTGACGCTCGGCCGCGTCGATTTCGGGCCGCGGCCGTTCCGCGCCGGCGGATACCTTGGCGAATGGCTGGGCGGCGTGATGTCCGACTATTTGAGCCGCACCGGATCGCTGATTGTGATCCTCGCGCTGATCGTCGCCGCGGTCATTCTCGCCACGCAGTTCTCGTTCGGCCGCCTCTTCAGCGCCGTCTTCGCCGCGCTTGGCGGCCTTGGTGCCCAGGGCTTCGAGGCGTTCGGGCAGTGGCGCGACCAACGCCGCAAGGCCAGGGCTCGCCGCGATGTGCTCGTGAAGTACGGGAAGAAGGACGCGCCCGTTGTGGCGACGGTCGAGACCAGGAAGACCGCCAAGATCGACACGCCCTTCGACTCCGCTCAAGGCAAGCCCGCCGTCGCTGCACTCGAGAAGGTAGCGCCGCGCGACGAAGACATTCCGGTGGCGCCGGCGGCCAAGACGGCCCCGCCGGTCGTGCAGAAGAAGCCGGTCACCCGGACCGCGATGGCGCCGACGCTGCCGCTGCCCGAACCCGAGCGCGTGGAGCGCAGGCTCGGCACCTACACGTTGCCGCCGGTGTCGTTGCTCGATGCGGCCAAGGCTGAGCTCAAGATCGACGAGCGCGAGCTGATGGATGCCGCGCGCCACCTCGAAGAGAAGTGCCGCGAGTTCTCGGTCGAGGGCTCGGTGGTGCAGATTCACCCCGGTCCGGTCGTCACGACGTTCGAGCTCAAGCCCGACGCCGGCGTGAAGTACTCGAAGGTCACCGGCCTCGCCGACGATTTGTGCCTGGCGATGAAGGCGGAATCGATCCTGATCGACCGCATCCCCGGCAAGGCCACCGTGGGCATCCAGATTCCCAACCCGAATCGCGAAGCCATCTCGCTGCGCGAGCTGCTCGAATCCGATGCCTACACGCGTTCGACCTCGAAACTCACGTTCGCGCTCGGCAAAACGATTCACGGTGAGCCGTACATGGCGGATCTCGCCACCATGCCGCACCTGCTGATCGCCGGCTCCACCGGCACGGGCAAGTCGGTGGGCCTCAACGCGATGCTGACCGGCATCCTCTACCGGTCGACGCCCGATGATGTGCGGATGATCATGATCGATCCCAAGCGGCTGGAGCTCGGGATGTACGAGGACATTCCGCACCTGATGACGCCGGTGGTCGTGGATCCGAAGAAGGCCGCGAACGCGCTGCGCTGGGCCGTGCGTGAAATGGAAGACCGCTACAAGGCGCTGGCGGCGTTCGGCGTCCGCAACATCGACCAGTTCAATCGCAACGTGCGCGCGTCGATCGAGTCGGGCGAGCCGATCAAGGAAGGCGATCCCACTCGCCCGCTGCCGTTCATCGTGGTGGTGGTTGACGAGCTCGCCGACCTGATGATGGTGGCCGGCAACGAAGTGGAAGAATCGATCTGCCGCCTGGCGCAGATGGCGCGCGCGGTGGGCATCCACTTGATCCTCGCCACGCAGCGCCCGTCGGTGGACGTCATCACCGGCCTGATCAAAGCGAACCTGCCGTCGCGCATCTCGTTCCGGGTGTCGTCGAAGATCGACTCGCGCACCATTCTCGACAGCAACGGCGCCGAACAACTGCTCGGCCGGGGCGACATGCTGTACCTGCCGCCGGCCTCGTCCCGCCATATTCGCCTGCACGGGCCGTACATCTCCGAACAGGAATCAGCGCGACTGGCGAGCTTCCTCCGCAAACAGGGGAAGCCGGTGTACGACGTCACGATCACCGAGGAAGAAACACAGGGCGGCCCGGA
>CAZEMI010000132.1:0-39727 GCA_964513235.1 uncultured Acidobacterium sp. | reverse complement strand
GCCGCGTTTCAGCAGCAGTTCGACGTCGTTGGGAAATGCGGCGATGGCCGCGTCGAGCGACGTGCGATACGCGGCCAGCCGCGACTGGTCGCGCGGCGCCTCTTCCGCGGCCATCTGCAAGGCGCGCGCGTCGATGTGCCGCCGCTCGTGGTCCCGCACCTTCGGCGCCAGCGCCTGCGCGCTCATGATCGCCTGCTTCGCCTGGGCGGGCTTGCCCAGCTCGATATAGGCGTAACTCAGGCCGACGTGCGCGAGCGCAAGATTCGGATCGTGCTGCAGCGCCTGGTGAAACGAGCGCGCGGCTTCGATCCAGACGAATGAATGCAGATACGCGAGCCCTTGATCATAGAACGCCTGTGCCTCAGCCGACTTCGTCCCCGCATCGTCATGCGCAACGCCGATGCCGGTGCGAATCGGCAGCGATCGCTCGAGGAGTGCTTGTGGAATTGAAGGAACAGTGTGCGGGGTGTGTTGCTCCGCAAGTGAGAAGTGCGAAGAGAGAAGTGAGAAGAGTACAAAGAAAAACGGGAAGCCCAAAATCAGTGCCTTGGACTTCCCGTTCTTCACGTTCCGATTGTACTTCGTACTTCGTACTTCCTACTTCTGACTTCTGACTTCGCACTTCGCCAGTTAGAAGCTGACGTTCCCGCCGATTTTGAAGAATCGGCTCTGCAGGGCGTTCGTGGGCCGGCGCCACTGCCCGGTGGCGGCGGTCGAGTAGGTCACGTTGATCGTGTACGGCCAGCTGCTGTTGAACACGTTGTAGAGGTCGAAGTCGAGGCGCAGGCGCGTCCGTCCGACCGTGAAGCGCTTGGCCAGCCGCATGTCCAGCTGGTTCAGGTTGTGATCGCCGTAGTCCAGGCCTTCGCGCATCAACTGCACCGTGCGCGAAGCCACGCCGGTCCAATTGCGGCCAATCTGCGGGTTGGCGACGGCGTTGATCACCGGCCAGCTCGCCCCGACGCTCGGACCTGCTCCGCCATTCTGCACGCCCCGCGAAAACTGATACGTGCCGGCCAGCTGAATGTCCCAGGGCAACGTGTACGAGCCCGACAGCTTCGCATCGGGCCGGTAGCCGTATTCGCGATGGCAGCCGGTGGAGCCATCTTCATAGACTTCGGTTCCTTGCGCGGCCGCGGCTTGCACGGCGTCGAGACCGGCCGAGAGCAGGTTGCAGTTGTCGAACGTGCGCGCGGTGGCGGCGATGCCGCCGCGGAGGAAGGCGCCGTTGCGGAAGCGCGCCTCGAGGTTGACGTCGAAGCCCTGATAGAGGTTGGTCTCGCCGCCGAAATCGTCTGAGAACCGGATCAGGCTGTTCGCCGGCAGGCGCTGCGCAAAGACCGAGGGCTTCAAGTCCTGAACGCCACACACCTGATAGCCACCGCCGCCCGGCAGGTTGGGGTCCACCGGCGCCCGGATGCAGAACGAATCGTAACTGCTCGCGTCATATCGCAAGTCGTCGGTAAACGTCTGGTTGCCGAACGTCCGCCGGTAGTAGCCGCCATTCACGGAAACGCGATCGGCGAGCTGGTGCTGTCCGGCGAATGTGACCTCATTGTTGTAGCCGCGCTTGCCCCAGCCATTGAGCAGGGCGGGATCGTACTGAACGGTCGGCACCGTGAGCCGGCCGAAAGTCGGGGTCGCCGCCGAGTTGGTCAGCTCGTTGAACTGGATGTTGCCGGCGCTGTCGAGCGGGAGGCCGTTGCCGTCCAGGTCGCGCCATGGGCGCGTATCGGTGGCGGTCAGCGCGCCGATCGGGTTCACCTGGTTGGCGAACGCGATGTTCTGCCCGGCGACGTAGCGCGCGTAGCTCGCCTTGATCGCGGTGCGGCCGTTGCCGAACACATCCATGGCGAAGCCCACGCGCGGCGAGATGTCCTTCCAGTTCTGGACGGTGCCGGTGCACAACTCGCCGGGATCGACTTGACCGTCGGGACACTCGCCGAACGTGGCGCCCGCGCCGTGCCGGCTTGCCAGCACCGAGCTTTCCCGGGTTTCGCCGATGAACTGATCGAAGCGGATGCCGAGGTTCAGGGTCACGCGGCCGAGCGACCAGCGATCCTGGGCATAGATCCCCAGATCGCGGGCGATGCCGTTGTTGCGGTCGGCGGGCAGCCGCAGCGTGACCTGCACCGGCACGCCGTTGTTGTAGGTGATGGGCTGCATGTCGCCCGTCCAGCGAGTCAGCAGCTTCCAGTCGCCGTTGCTGAGCGTGGCGCCGGCGCGGAGGCTGTGGCTGCCGACCACGTATGATGCCGCGCCCATGAACGTGCGCAACACCGAATAGTGATCCGCCGGGTTGGGCCACGCGTTCGCCTGCCTGTTGTTCGACTGATCGACCACGTTGTAGATCCGCGCGTTGGCGATCAGATCGTCGTCCCACACCTTCTCCTCGCTGCCGGTCACGCTCGGCTGATACAGCTCGGTGTAGTTCTGGTTGTAGATGCCAAAGCCGGCTTCGAGCAGGAGGTTGTTCGTGTGGGTGCGCGTCCACTTGGTCACGTTGACGAAGCTGGTGGGCGTGACCTGCACGCCTGCCGCCTCGGGCGGGATGGCGGCGGCAATGCCCCAGTGGTTGCGATACTTCCGCTGGTTGTCGTGATAGACCGACAGCTTGTCCCTGGTGCTGGCCTGCCACGAAATGCGGCCGGCGTTGCTGACCAGGTGGCCGTCATCGATGCCCGGCCTGGTGAAGTCAGGCGCGTAGACGAATTGCGATGGGTTCGCGTCGAAATACGAATCGGCCTTGATTTTCGACGAGCCCCAATGCCTGAAGGTGTAGTGGAACCAGACCTTGTTGCGCACGATCGGACCGCCGATCGACGGATTCACATCCCAGATCTCCTGGATGGCGTCGACGTTGGTGAGCGTGTTGTTCGAGTTGAAGGTCTTGCTGCCACTCAGGTTCGAACGCGTGCACGGCAGGCCGATGCCGGGCGAACCGCAGTTGTCGGAAGTGAACGATTCACCCGCGAAGTTGGCGATCACCGAGCCGCGGAAGGTGTTGCCGCCGTCCTTCGGAACCAGGTTGACGCGCATGCCGCCCTGGCCCATTTCGGTGGTGTCGGCGCCGGTCACATAACTGAACTCCTCGAAGCTGGCGTCGTTCCAGTAGACGCCGCTATAGGCGCCCTGCGCGCAGAGGTTGTTGAGACGAATTCCTTCGACGGTCTGCACCGTGTCGCCTGAGCCGCGATACTGCAGCGGAGACTGCTGGAGGTTGCCCGAGCCGCCGACGTCACGCGACAGCGCGCCGCCGCCGCCCACCGCGATGGTGGTGCCAGGGATCATGATGCCGACGGCCTGGATGTTGCGCCCGGTCGGAAGCGCGTCACGCACTTCGGCGGTCATCACGACGCGCTGGGTGATGCTCTGAGTGTCGACGATCGGCGATTCGCCGGTGACCGTGAGCGTCTCTTCGAGACCGCCGACTTTCAGGTCCACGTTGATCGTGGCCGTGAAGTCGGAGGTGAGCTCGATGCCTTCGCGGATCACGGTGGTGAAGCCTGGCAGCTCGAACTTCACGGTATACGTGCCGGGACGCAGCGCGAGGATCGAATAGTTTCCCGATCCGCTGGTGACCGTGGCACGCGTTTTTTCAATCAGCGCCGGGCTCGACGCTTCCACCGTGACGCCTGGCAGCACGCCGCCTGACGCGTCACGAACGGTGCCCGAGATGGTGCTGGTTTGCGCCGAGGCGAAAGCCGGCGCGATGACGAGAGCAAGAAAAACAAAGCAACAAACCGTGAGCGAACGCATCAACAGCCCCTCCTTGAAAAACTTCCCCAACGGCCCACGGCGCGTGGGTCAGTCAACAAAAACAGGGTGTTAAGACCCTGTTAAAGGTGCATTAAGCAGCACCCGTGCAGCCCTGTCAATGGCCCTCACCTTCCACCTCCGCTGAAGCTACGGCGGACAAGTCGCCAAGGCCTTCGGTGGGCAAGGGCTATTTCTTAGTGGCGGTGAAGGTCCCGTTGACCATCCCGGCAATGTCCATCGTGCCTTTCATGGTGTTTTTTTCGACCGTTCCCTTATAGGTGACAGGCGCCTGCTGGCCTTGGACGTCGACGGTAAACGTGAACGTAATGTCGTTTCCCTTGACCGTTCCCGTCAAATCAGCGGCCCCGAGCTGGCCGTTGTACTTGCCAGCCAGCTTTTCGCCGTCCTGTTTGAACGTGATCGTAGGGGTGCCGCCGCCCTGGTCGGTGGTGACGTCGAACGCCCAGTCGCCGGTGACATTGGTGTTTTGAGCGCCAAGCGGTGCAGAAGTGAGAAGCGCGACGGTCAGGATGACGGCGGTACGGATGACGGTCTTCATAAGGATCCCTCTGGACTGGGAATCCTAACTCATCTTGGTTTCGAACCTCTTGGCGGCTTACGGCAGACCGAAGGCAAGAAGCACGTTCCCCGGCTTGCCCCTCCACTGCCCGTATCCTGAATTGGTGTAGACCATTCCGCCGGCGATCACGGGACCGGCGGCGTCGATCGATCCGCCTTGAGCCTTCACGCCGTTGACGGTCTCGAAGGGCTGCATCGTGTTGAAGTCCCAGACGATCTTTCCGTCCGTCGTCGAGTAGGCGCGGAAGTGACCGTCGATCGATCCGGAGAACACGACGCCCGGCATCACGCTGACCGGCGCGGACTGCGCGCCGGTGCACCCGGCTCCAACCGTGCACGACAATGGCGGCGCCGGTGTCTGCCACACGCGCTCGCCGGTGGCCAGTCGCACTGCGTGGAGTCCGCCGGCTTGTTCAGAAGGCGCGAGCACATCGGAGACCGGAACATAGATGTTGTGATCGTCGGCGGCCGATCCCCATTCGATGCCGCCGAGCATGCTGCCCTTGCCCGCACGATACTGCCACAGCACCTTGCCGTTCTCATCGGGCGCCAATCCGTAGACCATTCCCGACTTCTGGCCAAGCGACAGCACGCGACGACCTCCGGGTAGCGTCCGCAGTATCGGCGCGTTGCCGAAATCGAAATCGGGGCCGACTTCGTCGGGACACGGTGCGACGCCGGGTTTGCAGCCGATGACGAATGTATCGTTGGGTGTGATCTGCTGCACCCAGCGAATCGCGCCGGTGGTCATGTCGAGTGCGATCACGGCATCGCTGGTGGGCGCGGCGGGCGTCGTGTAGGCGTTGCCGGTGGCGACGTAGATCGCATTCTTCGCCGTGTCGATGGTCGGCGCTGTCCAGATCGCCGCGCCCGCGGGTTTCCATTGCGGCGTGCCGGCGGAATTTTTGCCGGCTATCTTCGGCTCCTCCATCGTGTACGTCTTCCATACCTGTTTGCCGGTTGCGGCGTCGAGCGCCACCACGCTGCCGCGGAACGTACAGCACTGATAGTTGGGGCGCGCACCTGCGACTTCCTCGATCGACGATACCGGCACATACAAGCGGCCGTTGTGATACGACGGTGCGCCGGTCACGCGCGCCATCGCGTGATCGTCCACCTTCGTCTTCCAGATCTGCGTGCCCGACTGCGCGTCGATCGCGTAGGCGTTCGCGCGGATGTCGCCGAACATCGCCACCGTGCGCGGGGTGCCGTCGATCGCGAGCCGCGCGACAGTGATCGCCGTGCGCACGCCGCCATCGGCCTTGAACGTCCAATGCGTGCATCCCGATTTCGCATCGAGCGAATAGACCATGCCGTTGACGTTGCCGACGAACACACGGCCCGCGGCGACCGTCGGTTGTCCCGATGCCACCGTCGCGCCTGGAAATCCGAACGCCCATTTCAACGTCAGCTTCGGCACATCGGCTGCCGTCAGGCCCGCGGCCTTGGCGTTTTGAAACCGCGAATTCGACGCATCGTTGCCCCATCCGTTCCACGCCGGAAGCGAAGCGGGATCGGGAAGCGCCGCGGTCGCACACCAACCCACCGCCGGATCGGATCCGTCGGTCGAGCTTGTCCCGGAGAGAAATGCGCCGACGGCCTGTTTCTCGGCCGTCGACAACCCGACGGCGTTCGCGGCCATGCTGCCGCCAGGCTCGAGCGACGCGAAGATCTGTTGTACGGTCCGGCTTCTGAGCACATCGCGCGCCGGCGCGCGCGTGGCCTCGGCGCCGGGGCCCGGGTCGTGACACGAGGCGCAGCGTTCCTTGTAAATCGCGGCCGCGTTTGGTGTTTGGCCTGAAGCCGCAGTTGCCGCGATCAACAGGAAGGCACACGAAGTCGCCAGAAGAAGCTGTTTCGTCATTGAGGCTCCGGCGTAAGATTATCAGCAACTTGTCATAAGGTCTTGGGGTCCTGAAAAATGCGCACAGTCATCATCGTTGCCCTGATCTTCGCGCCGTCGCTGGCGATCGCGCAGGCGCTGCCGAACATTAATTCGCTGTCCGTGCGCTACAACTCGCAGAAGACGGCGGCGAAGGCCGACGGTGAGCTGAAGGCGCAACTCGACGAAGTGGACAAGGCGATTGCCGAGGCGAGGCGCGCGGGCCATACCGGTGAGCTGCGGCGTCAGTTCGCGAAGGGCATGGCCCTGCTCAACAACGTCGCGTGGACGCCGGCGCTCGACTACCGGCATTCACTCGCGCTGCGCAGCGATCGCACCGTGATCGATTCGTCGGCGCCGTACAGGTTCCGCATCGAGCAGATCTACCGCCCAGCGATTGAGCTGACGCCTGCCTTGACCACCACGGTGTCGATTCGCCCGCGCACCACACCGGCGCGGCCGGGTGCGCCTGCCATGCCGGCGCAACCGCCGCGCGTGCTGGGCGCGTTCGACGGCATGAGCCGCGATCTGCGCGATTCGCCGTTTGCCGTCGAGGTCGATCTCACCGGCATCGCCGACGGCGCCTACCTGCTGGACGCCGAGGCTCTCGACGGGACGACGTCTCTTGGCACCGCCTCGCTGGGCGTGTTTCTTCACCAGGGTCTCGACGCCAGGCTCAAGGCGCTCGAGATCGCGGCCGCAACGGTGGCGGAAGACGTCCGCGCCGACGTGGTCTATCCCGCCGACGTCATCAAGAACGTGAATCTGGGCCGCATCGAGCTCGGCGCGTTCCACGTGCAAAACGAGATCGCCAAGGCGGAAACGATTCTCGCGAGCGCCAAGGGCGGCAAGGATCCGTTCAAGGGCCGCACCGGAGATTTCGAACGGCATTACGTCCTGCAGGGCGCCAACGAAGTGATGCCGTATCGCGTTTACGTGCCGAAGGCGTACGCCGCGTCGACGGCCACGCCGCTCGTGATCGCGTTGCATGGTCTGGGCGGCACCGAAGATTCGTTCTTCGATCACTACTCGCAACTGCCGCCGCAGCTGGCCGAGCGGCACGGCTTCCTGATGGCCGCACCGCTCGGCTATCGTCCCGACGGATTCTACGGGTCGCCGATCATGGGCGTGGCCGACGCCGCCTCGCGCCGCAAGACCGAGTACAGCGAGAAGGATGTGCTCGAAGTGGTGCGCCTGATGAAGGCGGCCTACCACGTGGACGAGTCACGCATCTATCTCATGGGTCATTCGATGGGCGCGATCGGCACGTGGTTACTGGGCTCGAAGTATCCACAGATGTGGGCGGCGCTGGTGCCGTTTTCCGGCACGGGCAGCCCCGCGCTGGCTGAGGCGATGAAGGCCGTCCCGCAGTTGGTCGTGCACGGCGACGCGGACAACACCGTGAACGTCTCGGGATCGCGAAACATGGTGGCCGCGTTGAAGAAGGCGGGCGCCGACGTCACCTACATCGAAGTGGCGGGCGGCAGTCACACCGACATGGTGGTGCCGAATCTGCCCAAGGCGTTCGAGTTCATGTCTCGTCAGAAGAAAGGCACCGCGGCAACCCCGACCAAGCAGTGACCCATTCGACTCGCAACAGCGGGCCCGCCGGGCCCGCTGCCGCTCGCTCAGGGCTCGCCCATTCGACGTCGGCGTTGGTCGCGGGGCTTGCTCAGCGACTCACGCCGACTGCGCGGATTACCGTCATCACGGGCGCAGGCGTGTCGGCTGCGAGTGGTGTCCCGACGTTTCGCGGCGCCGACGGGTTGTGGAAGAACTTCAGACTCGAATCGCTCGCCACGCCACAGGCATTTGCGAAGGATCCGCGTCTGGTGTGGGAGTGGTATGACTGGCGGCGGGGGCAGATCGCGGCGTGCCAGCCCAATGCGGCGCATCATGTGCTCGCCGAGTGGAGCCGCCGCTTTCCCAATTTCCGATTGATCACCCAGAACGTCGACGGCCTCCACGAATCCGCCTTCGCCAAGGCTTCCACCTTCGCGCTGCGCGCTACGGCGGACAAGACGGCGCGACAGGCTGGCGACCGCGACGTGATTCGTTTGCACGGCTCGATCTGGGAAGTGTCGTGCTGGCGTGGCTGCGCCGGGTCTCCGCCGAGATGGCGCGACGAGACGGTGCCGTTCAAGGAGATTCCGCCGCGGTGCCCGCATTGCGGCGATGTAATCCGTCCTGGCGTCGTCTGGTTTGGCGAGCCGCTCGATCCGGAGATTGTCGAGGCGGCCGCCGACGCCGCGGATTGTGATGTGTTCATCACTGCCGGGACATCGGCCGTCGTCTATCCGGCAGCGGGTTTCATCGACCTCGCGCGGCGCCACGGCGCATTCACGGTCGAGATCAATCCCGAGGTTACGCCCGCATCCGCGACGGTCGATCTCGCGCTGCGCGGCGGAGCCGAAGACGTGCTGTCGAAGATCAATTCATCCACGGATTACGCGGATGACACGGATTAGCTGGACCCGCGCCGACGCGGGTCCTCGGACCCGGTGTCTCGGTGTCCCTGTGGCTAATCTCATCCGTGGAATCCGTGAAATCCGTGGACCTATAATGAAGTCGTGATGTGGATGCGGCCGATCGCGGCAGCCTTGGTCGTCGGCGCGGCGGTGGCGGGGCATCAAATGCTCGCGCCGGAGCCGGTGGAGTCCCGTCACGTCCCGATCACCACCAAGATCGTCTTCAACCGCGAGATCGCCCAGATCTTCCAGAAGAAATGCTTCCAGTGCCACACCGACGGCAACGTCGCGATGGCGCTCACCACTTACAGAGAGACGCGGCCGTGGGCGGTGGCCATCAAGGAAGAGATTCTCGACCGCGAGATGCCGCCGTGGAGCGCGGCGGGTGGCTATGGTCACTTTGCCAATGACATGAGCCTCACCGCGCGTGAGGTCAGCTTGATCCTGGCGTGGGCCGACGGCGGCGCCCCGAGCGGCGTGCTGCTGGCGGATGAGGACAAGCAGCCGGTGTATGTGCCATCGCTCGACCGCTGGGAACAGGGCGAGCCCGACGAAGTTCTTACGGTCGCGGAGAACACGAAAGTGGCGGCCGGCTCTCCGTTCCGCGTCGAGCGCTTCGAGATCGCGACTGGATTGAAGCAGGCACGATGGCTGCGCGCGTTGCAGCTCAATCCGGCCGATCGCCGGGTGATTCGGTACGCGGCGGTGTACGAGACGAAGTCCGGCCGCTGGATCGGCACGTGGACGCCGTCGAGCCAGGTGAGCGCGCAGCCGGATGGATCAGCGATCCCATTGCCCCCGAACGGCAGGCTGACGATCGAGATCGGGTATCGGGGCAATCAAGACGCTGACGGATCGGGTGCCGGAGAATTGGGTCTCTACTTCCTCGAGAAACCGCCGGCGCAGCCGGCGACGAGGTTCTCGTGGACGACGATGGGCGTGACCGTGGTGCCCGGCAAGACTGGCGAGCGCGTGCGCAGGGAAATCACCATCAAGACGGCGATGGACGCCACGGCGCTATGGCCGTTGCTTGGCCCCGGCGCCAGGTCGTTCGAAGTCACGGCGCTGCGCCCCGATGGAACCGTCGAGCCGATGTTGTGGTTGAACAACTATCGCGTTGAGTGGCCGACGTCTTACATCTTGAGGGAACCGGTGGCGCTCCCCGCCGGAACGCGCCTGATGGTCACGGCCTATTACGACAACCCCACCGAGACCGCGCTGGACGCGCGGCCGGCGCTGCACATCACTGGGCGGTCAGGGTCTCGCCCGCGCGCCACACACGTACCGTAAACGGCACCGTCGACAGCGTATCGTTGCGGAGGAACTGCAGCCAGATGCGGTAGTGCCCTGGCTTCGGGAACAGCGCGTGGAAGACGAGGTCGGGGCCGCCGCCGGCCGTGATGTTCGTGCCTTCCAGCATCTCCTCGGGATGCGCGTGCACGTGCTCGATCATGTCTTCGCTGAGCATCATCGCGTGGCCGAAGGCGCCGAGGTAACGCTGCAGGTCCTTCACCGGCTCACCGGACTTCTGGTCGGTGAAGTGGATCGGCACATCGGCTTCCTCGCCGGCGATGAGCTGCGACGGGTCGATTTGCAGTTCCACGGTCACGCCGTTCGCCGTCTTCACCCACGACTTGTCTGGCGTCAGCTTGGGCAACGACGAGACGATGTCCCCGTCGAAGCCCGCGGTCACCAGCGGCGTGGGGATCATCTGCGGACCGCCGCCGATGGGCATGAAGTCGGCGAACAGCATGTAGTGGCCGGCGGTTGGGATCACGTGCTCGTAGGTGAACGACCCGTCCGGTTCTTTCACCGGGTGCTCGTGGAAGAACTGCGTCATGTCGCGGCTGACAATGAACAGGTGAAAGAGCCGGTCGTGAACCTCGGCGAACGCCTGCACCGGCTCGCCGGTGAGCGGGTGCAGCACGCTGAATCGAAACGTGGTCTTCTGCCCGGCCTTCGGCGCGCGCGGTTCGGTGACCACCCGCAGCACGTAATCCGCCGTCGCCATCGGATCGCCGGCCACCAGCGTCATGCCGCAGATGCTGCACGTGCCCGCCTCGGCCTTCACTTCGTTCGGGTGCATCGGACAGATGAACCCGCTCGTGGTGGCGGGCAGATTTTCGAGGAGTGGCCGCGCCGTGCCAGGGATGAGCTCCTGGCCCGACAGCCCGGTGGCCAGCACGAGAACGACCGCCAGCGAAAACCGCATACCCTCAGTTTATCGCGGCCAGAGCCAGCCGAAAACGCCGGCGGTCAGCAGGCCGTAGATGAGGCCGTCAATCATCGAGCGGATCGTGGCGCCCCAGCTCTTGCTCCACCAAATCGAGCTCTGCGGTAAGGCCAGCGCATAGCCCGTAAACGCCACCGCGCCGGCGATCTGGAACACTTTCAGGTATTCCGCGCCCGGCGCGAGAGAGATGCCCGCGACGTAGGCGGCAAAGATCGAGACCACGATCGAATAGAGGAACCATTGCACGAGGTTGCCGGTCATGCTGACTTCGCCGGCGTGACGCACCGTGATGAAGGCGACCGGGCCGGCCTTCATCTTCGCGATGAACTCCGGAGAGCTCATCTCCTTCATCGAGTCCGCTTTTGGCATGGCGTAGTCGCCCGGGCGCAGGCCCAGGCCGCGCAGCGCATTCATCACGTCGTCTTCGTTCGGGAATTTCTTGAGGTCGCTTTTATGGAACGGCGTCGCCATGTGGATGATGGAGCTGGCGATGAACACGAACACGGCCGAAACCACGATCGGGATCAGCAACGACAGCAATGGGGTCATGGGCATCCTCCAGGATCCGGGATCCGGGATCCGGGATCCGGGATCCGGGAACGGGGAACGGGAAACCGCGTTTACTGGTGTTGGATGCTAGTCGATTGCGAGCGAGCCTGTATAGATGGCCATGCCGACCACCGCATCGATGCCCAGGGCGTCCAGGGCGTCGATTTCCTCCCGCGTCGTGATGCCGCCGGCGGCGGTGACCTTGCGCTCGGTGGCCTTCGCCACCGCCGTGATCGCGGCCATGTCGGTGCCCTGCATCAGGCCTTCCTTGTCGACGTGGGTGTAGAGGAACTCCTCGCAGTAGCCTTCGAGGAGCTGCACGGCTTGCACGGCGGTGAGCGGCAGCGCGGTCTTCCAGCCGTGGATGCAGACGCGTCCGGCGCGGGAATCGACGGCGGCAATCAGCCGGTTCATGCCCACGGTGTCCGCGAGCGCGCGGGCGAAGTCGTGATCGATCATCTGGGTGAGGTCGCCGTCCGGCGAGCGGCGGAACAAGCCCGACCCGGCGATCACCGCTGAGGCGCCGGCCGCGATCAACTCTTCCGCGCGGCGCACGCTGCGCACGCCGCCGCCGACGCGACACGGCAATGCGGCGGCGATCCGGCTGACCAGCGCGTCGTTGTTGCCGCGCGACATCGCGGCGTCGAGATCGATCAGCTGCACCTTGGGGAATTTCTTGAACTTCGCGATCCAGCCGTCGAGATCGTCGGAGGCGATGGCGAGCTTGTCGCCTTGCACCAGTTGGACGACACGACCGCCCTGAAGATCGATCGACGGAATCAGCATAGGAATTTTGGGGCTTGGGACTTGGGGCTTGGGACTTGGGCCTGTCTCATATCCTTACCGCTATGTCGCGGGCCTGTAAATATTGTTTCAGTGCAAACACGCTGCGCTCGTTGAAATGGAAGATCGACGCGGCGAGTGCCGCGTCGGCGTGTCCACTGGTGAACACCTCGGCGAAGTGTTCGAATGTTCCGGCGCCTCCCGAGGCGATCACGGGAATGTTGACGGCGTCGGATACGGCCGCGGTCAGCTCGCAATCGAACCCAGCCTTCGTCCCATCGCGGTCGATCGAGGTCAGCAGGATCTCGCCGGCGCCCATCGCGGCGGCCTGCGTCGCCCATTCGATGGCGCTGCGATTGGTCAGCGCCTGGCCGCTTCGTGCGTAGACCGCAAAGCTGTGGCCATCATGCTTCGCATCGATCGCCACGATCACCGCCTGGCTGCCGTACTTCTTCGCGAGCGTGGTGATCAGCCGCGGGTCGTCGAGGGCGGCGGTATTCAAGCTCACTTTGTCGGCGCCCGCCTCGATCGCCGCCGCCGCGTCCGCCTCGTTGCGAATGCCGCCGCCGACGGTGAGCGGCAGAAACATCTCACGCGCCACCGCGGCAATCGTGTGCGCGCGGGCCTGGCGGTGCTCGATGGTGGCGGTGACGTCGAGGATGATGACCTCGTCGATGCCCTCGATGTTGTAGCGCCGCGCCAGGGTGGCGGGATCGCCGGCGTCGCGCAGCCCTTCGAAGTTCACGCCCTTGACGACCTTGCCGTCGCGGACGTCCAGGCAGGCGATGATGCGCTTCGACAGCATCCGCTCCGCCTACGCTCGCTGGCTTTCTGACGAGCTACGGCGAGACAGGCTCTCCGTCTGCTTCAGCCAGTTGCTCAAGATCCGGAGGCCCGCGTCGCCGGATTTTTCAGGATGAAACTGCACCGCCGACACGTTGTCTCGCTCGACCGCGGCGCTGAACGGCACGCCGTATTCGCAGATGGCCGCGGTGTCGTCAACCACTGGCGCGGCATAGGAGTGCGTGAAGTAAACCTGCGTTCCGTCCGTGACCCCGGCCATCAATCGTGACGGCCGCGGCATGACGAGTGAGTTCCAGCCAACATGTGGCACTTTCAAGGGACTTGGGACTTGGGGCTTGGGGCTTGGGCCTTGCTTGCCCGCCGTAGCCTTGGCGAAGGCGGGGGACTTGGGGCTTGGGGAGTTGCCCAGCAAGAAACAGCGGCCCGGAAACGAGCCCAGTCCGGCAACCTCTTTGGCTTCTTCACTACCGTCGAACAACCATTGCAGTCCAACACAGATTCCCAACAGCGGCACACCGTCATCGGCCATCGTCTGGATGGCCTTACGCCAGTCGTCGCCCAACGAGCGCGTGGTGTTGAAGTGACCCACCCCGGGGACGATGATGCCGTGGGCGCGGCCGATTTCGCCGGCCACCGTTGGCGTCCAGACGCTGGCGCCGATGGCCGCGAGGGCCTTTCGCACCGACGCCAGGTTTCCGGCGCCGTAGTCGATGAGTGCAATCACAGCAATCCCTTGGTGCTTGGCAGCGTGCGCGCGAGCCGCTTGTCTTTCGAGCAGGCCATGCGCAACGCGCGCGCGAAGGCCTTGAAGCACGCTTCGATCTTGTGATGGTTCGATCGCCCGTAGATCACCTTGACGTGCACGTTGGCGCGGGCGGCGTTGGCAAACCCCTCGAAGAAGTCGTGCACCAGCTCGGCTTGCAGATCGCCGACCCGGCGCACCGTGACCTTGGTGTCGATCACGGCGTGCGGCCGTCCGCTCAGATCGATCGCCGCGACCGCGAGCGTTTCATCCATCGGCATCACGAAGTACCCGGCGCGGTTGATGCCGCGCTTGGTGCCAACGGCCGCCGCCACCGCCTCGCCGAGGGCAATCCCGACGTCCTCAACGGTGTGATGCTGATCGACATCCAGATCGCCGGCGGCCTTCACCTTGAGATCGAAGCCGCCATGGCGAGCCACGAGATCCAGCATGTGATCGAGAAAGCGGACGCCGGTGCGATTGTCGTAGCGGCCTTTGCCGTCGAGCGACAGCGAAATCTTGATCGCCGTCTCCGTCGTGCGGCGATCGATTACAGCGTGCCTGGCCCGCCGTAGCTTTAGCGAAGGCGGCCGCACAGCGCCTCCAGCGTCTCGACGGCATGGCGCGTGTGTTCGACCACGCCGGTGGTCAGCCGGAAACAGTTCGGACAGGACGGATCGCTGGTGCGATCGCGTACCAGCACCGCTCTTTCCATCAGCCCGTCGATGATCGCGCGCGCGCGTGATCCGCCGTCGATCAGGACGAAGTTGGCCGCGCTCTTCCAGCAGCGCAACCCGGCTCGCTCGCAGGCCTGGTAGACCAGCGCCTTCGACTCGTTCGCCTGCGCGATGTACCACGAGCGAAACGCCGGATCCGTGAGCGCCGCTCGCAGCGCCGCGACCGCGACCACGTTGAGATTGAACAGCGGCATCGCCTTGCGAATGGGCCGCAGAATCTCCGGGGAGGCGATCATCACGCCCACGCGCATGCCGGCCAGCCCGTAGGCTTTCGAAAACGTGCGTCCCACGAGCACGTTGGGATACGCCGGCGCCTCCGACAGGAAGTTCTCGCCGAGAAAATCGTGATACGCCTCGTCCACGAACACCAGCGCGTGGCCGGCTTCGCGGGCCACCCGGCGGATGGCGTCCTTCTCAATCGGCCGGCCGCTCGGGTTGTTCGGATTGTTGACGTAGACAATGCGCGTGTTCGGCGTCAGCGCGCGAAGCACACCGTCGAGTGGAAACGCATAGTCTGGACCGGCGGGAACGGAGACGACCCGCGCGCCGAGCGCCTGCGCGGCATACACGTACGGATCGAACGCCGGTTGCGCCACGAGGATCTCGGGCGCGCCCGAGGTGGCGGTCAACGGCGCGCCCAAGGCCACGAGGGCATCGGGCGTGCGGTTGCCGAGATACGCGATCGAGGCGAGCAGGATGCCTTCGTCGAGACCGTTGGTCAGGACAATGCGATCGGGATCGACGCCGAGGAAGGCCGCGGTTTCAAGGATGGCGTCGCGAAAATCGGGATACGTCGCGAGCGCCTTCCCGTCGAACGCACGCACGGCAGCGACCACTTTCGGCGAGCAGCCGCCGGTGTTTTCGTTGAGGTGAAGCCTGAGTCCGGGTCCAAGATCCGGAACTCCTTGGATGATCATGGTGTCACAGTCCGCAGTCGACAGTCGGCAGTTAAGAGTTTTCAGTCAACAGTTGTCAGTTCAGTCAACAGTCGTCAGTTTCAGTCCGCAGTCCGCAGTTCAATGGATCGTGCGTGCGCCTCGAGACCCTCAGCCCGTGCAAGGGTTGTAACGGTCTTGCCAATCTTCTTCAAACCGCGTTTCGACAAGCGCTGCACCGAGACGAGCTTCACGAAATCCGCGGCGTTCAGGCCGCCGCGAAATCGCGCGGCGCCGGCGGTGGGCAGCACGTGGTTCGAGCCAATCGCATAATCGCCCGCCACTTGAGCGGTCCAGGCGCCGACGAACACCGCGCCGGCATTGGTGACCAATCGCGCGATGGCCTCGGTTCCCGCGACGACGTGCTCCGCGGCGGCCTGGTTTGCCAGATCGATCGCCTCGCGCATGTTCCGGCACACGATGATGCCGCCGTGTGTCGCCAGCGATCGCCCCGCCGGGCCGTCCGACGGCATCTGCCGTTCGACCTCCGTGGCGACGCGATCCGCCAGCCGGCGGTTCCACGTGACCAACACCGCGCGCGCGTCCGGATCGTGTTCAGCCTGGGCAATCAGGTCGGCGGCGATCCATCGCGCCGGTCCGGTGGCGGCGACGATCAGGATCTCCGTGGGCCCGGCGTAAAAGTCGATGCCGCAGTCGGCCGCGACGAGGGACTTGGCCGCCGAGACCCAGCGGTTGCCGGGGCCGACGATTTTGTCGACGCGGGGCACGGACTTCGTGCCGTACGCCATCGCGGCAATGGCCTGCGCGCCGCCGATGCGGAACAGGCGATCGGCGCCCGCTTCGATGGCGGCCGCGTAGACCGCGGCGTCCGGCCTGGGACAACAGACGACGATCTCCGGAACGCCGGCCGCACGTGCGGGTATCGCGGTCATCAACAGCGACGAGGGGAGGGGATACCGGCCGGCGGGCACATAACACCCGACGCGCGACAGCGGCACCACCCGCTGTTCAACGGTGATGCCCGCGGCCACCGTGTGGCGCCAGCCTCTGGGCACCTGCTTGCGCGACACCGATCGAATGTGGCGGGCCGCGCGCGCGATCGCGGCCCGCACGGCTCTGGGCAGCTGTTTCGCCTCGGCCTCCCAGGTGCGGCGTGTCGCCTCGATCGGTCCGGTGAGCCCGTCGAGCCTGCTCGCGAACCGCCGCACGGCCGTATCGCCGCCACGGCGCACGCCCGCGACGATTTCTTTGGCGCGCGACTCCGTCGCGCGGTCGCGGATACGCGTGGCCGACAAGAGTCGAGCAACAGCGCGGCGGTTGGACGAAGACACGATGCGCATTACACGACGATCTTGTTCAGCGGGTACTCGACGATGCCCTGGCCACCGGCGAGCTTCAGGCGTGGAATCAGGTCGCGGGCGGTTTTCTCTTCGAGGATCGTATTGATCGCCACCCAGTCCGGGTCGCTGAGCGACGACACGGTCGGCCGCTGCAGGGCAGGCAGGAGCGCAATGAGCTTGTCAAGATCGGCGCGTTTCGCATTGAGCATCAATCCGACACGCCCCTGCGCCTCGATCGCCGCCTTGAGGAGCAGCGCGAGGTTGTCGATCTTGGTCTTCTTCCACGGATCCGCGAGCGCCCCCAGGTTGGCGATCAACTGCGTGTTCGACTCCATGATGGTCTCGAGGATCCGCAGCCGATTGGCGCGGAGCGTCGATCCGGTTTCCGTGGCTTCGACAATCGCGTCGGCGAGCACCGGCGGTTTCACCTCGGTGGCGCCCCACGAGAACTCGACGTCGACAGTCAGGCCCTGCGACGTGAAGTAGTGTTTCGTCACGCGAACGAGCTCGGTGGCAATGCGCTTGCCGTGGAGATCGGCCGCCGACTTGTAGGGCGAGTCCTCCGGCGCGGCCAACACCCACTTCACCTTGCCAAAGCTTTGCTTGGAGTAGACCAGGTCGCACACCCGCGCCAGCTTCGCCTGCTCCGGATGGCCGATCTCGTGTTCCGCGATCCAGTCCTGTCCCGTCAACCCGGCATCGAGCACGCCATCGGCGACGTAGCGCGCCATCTCCTGCGCGCGAATCAACATGCAATCGATGTCCACATCGTCGATCGACGGAAAATACGATCGCGCATCGATGCGGATGAGGTAGCCGGCGCGCTGGAACAACTGCACCGTCGCATCCTGCAACGAGCCTTTCGGAATTCCCAGCTTCAGCTTCATCGGCGCTCTCCGATTTCCGCGTTCTCCACGTAGGTGCAGAAGCACGACACGCGGTTCAGGTGGCAGACGTTGCCTTCGCCTTCGCGCCGCACCTTGAAGAGCACGGTGTCTTCGTCGCAATCGAGCAGCACCTGGCGCACGAGCAGGCGATTGCCGGACGTCTCGCCCTTCATCCACAGCGTCTGCCGGGTGCGGCTGAAGAACGTGACGTAGCCGCTGTCGCGCGTCCGCCGCCAGGCCTCCTGGTTCATGAAGCCGACCATCAACACCTCGTTGGTGACTTCATCCTGCACCACCGCCGGCAACAACCCGTTCATCTTCGAAAAGTCCATGGCTGCACCTGAAAAACAAAAGCCCGCCGGTTTCCCAGCGGGCTTCTGCGTGATCCAAAAGTTAGCGTTGGTTCGCTACGCGCAGACTCCGGCCGGGCCGTTCGGGGAACGGTGATGGTGGAGGTGAGGCACGTGGTGAACGGACCGCATTGACCTCAGAAGCGTAATTGATCAGGCGCCGGCAAGGCAAATCGGCGGTCGATCCAGTCCCGCAGCCCCTGGGTGGGCGCCGGGCGGCAGACGAAATAGCCCTGGATGGCGTCGCAATTGAGGTCGTCGAGCTGCTGCCACACCGCTTCGGTTTCCACGCCTTCGGCCACCGCCGTCAAACCGAGGTTATGGGCGAGGTCGATGATGCACCGGACCAGCGTGTCGTCCTCGCCGTCCGCGAGGCCGAGCATGAACGATCGATCGATCTTGATCGCGTCCACCGGCAGCCGGCGCAGGTAGCTGAGCGACGAATAGCCTTTGCCGAAATCGTCGATGACGAGCCTCACCCCCATGTCGTGCAGCTCGTCGAGGCACCGCGCCGAGCCATCCGGATCCGACATCACCAGGTTCTCGGTGATCTCCAGCGTCAGCGACGAGGGCAAGGTGTCGTGCTTGTCGAGCATTTCGCGGACGCGGCCCGGGAACGCCGCGTGATGCAGGCTGCGCGGCGAGATGTTCACGGCGATGCCGCAGGCATCCGGCCGCTCGGACAACGGCCAGTCCGTCAGCGCGCGCTCGAGCACGAACGAGGTCAGCGGATTGACGAGCCCGGTCTGCTCGGCGACGCGAATGAAGTCGTCGGGCAGCAACCGGCCCAGCTCGGGGTGGTTCCAGCGGACCAGCGACTCGAGCGCGAGCACCGTGCCGGAGCGCAGGTGCACGATCGGCTGGTACTCGACGATGAACTGGCGGCCATCGATCGCCTGACGCATCGACGAGGCGAGGCTGACGCGCTGGTAGATGCGTTGATCGCGCTGCGGGTTGTAGACGGCGTAGCCGGTCTTGTCCTGCTTGGCGAGATACATCGCCGAATCGGCCTTCTGCAGCAGCTCTTCGCTGCTGGCGGCGTGACACGGCACGCCGGCGATGCCGATGCTCGCGCTCACCATCAGCGGCCGGTCGTCGGCCACAAACGGGTGTTCGAGATCGTGCAGGACCTTCCGCGCGGCAAGCTCGGCGCGATTGACATCCGTGGCCGGCAGCAACACGGCGAACTCGTCGCCGCCCAGCCTGGCCACCGTATCGGACGCCCGCAGGGCGCCGCGCAACCGCATCGCCACTTCCTGCAGCACCTGATCGCCGGCGTGGTGGCCGAGCGCGTCGTTCACTTCCTTGAAGCCGTCGAGATCGATCAGCAGCACGGTGAGGCCGCGCTCATCACGATGCGATCGCAGGATCGCCTGCTGCAACCGGTCCTGGAACAACGCGCGATTGGGCAGATCGGTCAGCGAATCGTGATAGGCAAGATAGGCGACGCGCTGATTGGCCAGGTTGCGCTCGCGGCGAACCGTGGCCTCGCGCAGCTCGCGATCCACCGCCGGCGCCAGCCGCGCCAGGCTGCCCTTCATGATGTAGTCGTGGGCGCCGGTCTTCATCGCGGCCACGGCGGTGTCTTCGCCGATGGTGCCCGAGACAAAAATGAACGGCAGATCCGGATGCTGTTCGCGGACGATGGCCAGTGCCTTCGTGCCGCTAAAGCCCGGCATGGTGTAGTCCGCGATTACGAGGTCCCACTCGGCTTCGCCGAGCTCGCGTTTCAGGTCGGAGGCCGTATCAACGCGGCGCGCGTAAATGTGGTAGCCGGCGCGCGTTAGCGCCGCTACAGCCAGGGCCGCATCGTCCTCTGTGTCTTCGACTTGCAACAGCCGCAGCGGCGTCATGAACACCAAGGTTGGTTGCGCGGAGTCTGAGGGGGACCCAGAGCGGCAAGGACAACCGTGTTGCCGAGGGCAAGAAGCATACCCCCGCGCCCAGCCGGGCCAAACCACAGTGTTTCAAGGGTTTGTCCTCAGTGAAAACGTGAGCTGGGGTGGGAACATGTGATCGATTTCAGCACACTGGCCACCAGATTCGTCTCTGCACCCTTCGACTCAATGGAGGACTGAGAGTCCTCCATTTCGCTCAGGGCAGGCGGTCTTAGGGCTTCTTTCGCGGCAGTTGCTCCGGGGTATTTGCCGCGTACCACGCAAATACCGCGGCCACCGCGCCCTGCTGAATCACGTCGTCTTTCTGCACGTGATCGAACGTGTCCATGTTCGAGTGATGCGTCCGCGAGTTGTATTCGAGGCGCTCCTGGATGAACTGGAATCCCGGCAGGCCGGCATTTTCGAACGCGACGTGGTCGGTCTGGCTGACCGAGCGCGGGCTGACGTTCTTCCAGCCGATATCCTTCAGCGCCCGGCCCCACCGCTCGAATGACTTCATCGCGGCGGTATTGCCCTGGCCCCAAATGCCGAGAATGCGGCCGGTGCCGTTATCGAGATTGAAGTACGCCTGCACGTTGGCGTGGTCCGGCTTCGGCGTTTTCGTCGCCGCATCGAAGTAGTGACGATTCACGTACTCGCGCGAGCCGAGAAGGCCCTGCTCTTCGGCGGCCCACAACGCGACGCGGATCGTGCGGCGCGGCTTCAAGCCGAGCGCCTGGATGACGCGCACCGCTTCGATCATCGCCGCCGATCCCGTGGTGTTGTCGGTGGCGCCGGTCGCATATGGGTAGGTATCGAAGTGCGCGCCCATGATCACGACTTCCCTGGCGAGATCGGTCCCGGGAATCTCCGCGATGATGTTGAACGCATTCCCCGCGGGATCGGTTTCCGGGTGGAACTTCGTTTGGATATTCACTTCCATCCGCACCGGCTGGCCGCGCTCGATGAGGCGCACGATGCGGTTGTAGTGTTCGACGGCGATCGTCGCGGACGGCACTTGTTGCGGAGCCTTGGGATCGCGGCTGCCGCCATTGCCCGGAAAAATGTTGCCGCCGTCCACGCGCTGCGTCCGCCACGACAAATCGCTGCCGCCGGCCGAGAGATCGTTGTCCGATCCGCGATCGAGGACGGCCGCGGCGCCTTCGGCGACCAGGAAGCGCTGGACGAGCTGGTTGAATTGCTGTGGTGTCAGCGGCTTCGCCGCCGAGGGCGTGGCCGCAGGCGGTGCCGTGGCGGCCGCCTCGGCGGGCGGCGGCACTTTCATCGCTTCCGCCCAGTCGCTGTCGGTCATGCGTAACACGACGCGGCCGTCGAGCATGCGCACCGCACGCGGCGCCTGCAACACGACGATCTTGCCCTGGAGCCGGCCCTTGAACTTTTCCAGGTCGGCCTCATTCGCCGCCTTCACGTAGACCACATCAGCGGTGACCGGTCCGTTGGTCGACGGCGAGTACCAGCGGGGCTGACCGATCAGCGGCGCCGAGGACTGGGCCGTGATCATGTGCGCCGAGAAGCGCTCGATGGTCCATCCCTGTCCGAAGGGGAAGCGCTCGATGTGGATGTTGTGCAGTCCCCACTCGGCGAACTTCTTCATCACCCAGTCGGCGCCCTGCTGGTATCCGGGCGTGCCGGTGGCGCGCGGGCCGAAGGCTTCGGACAACCACCAGTGCGTCTCCATGGCCCGGGAGTTGACCACGGCCTCGCCGCGGATCTTGTTGATCGTGGCGGCATCGAGCGGGTTTGCTGTCTGAGCACCGAGCCCAACCGTGATGCCGAGAAGGCCGATCGTGAGAAGGACGGAACGTCGCATGTGAGCCTCGAACGAGGGCGCCCCATGAAGGGGGGCGCCCTCCAAAGACTTATTGCTGAGGAGCAGTGGTGGTCACCGCCTGCCCGCGCTTGTGCTTGTCGAACCAGTACCGCAGATAGAGCTGCGTGCGGATGAAGTTCGACGGCTTCGACGTGGTGCCGTGCGCCTCGTCGTTGAAGCGGATCATCGCGGTCGGCACCTTGCGCAGCTTCAAGGCGCTGTAGAACTGCTCGGTCTGCGGCATCGGCGTGCGCAAATCGTTGACGCCGGTCATCAGCATGGTCGGGGTCTTGACGTTGCCGACGTAGCTGAGCGGCGAGCGGCGGAAGTGCTCGGCCGGATCGTCCCACGGCAGCTTCTCGAAGTTGTAGTACCAGCCGGCGCTGTCGGTGGTGCCGACGAAACTCAGCCAGTCGGTGACCGGGCAATTCGCCGAGGCCGCCGCGAAGCGATCGGTCTTGCCGACGACCCACGCCGTCAACACGCCGCCGCCGCTGCAGCCGGTCACGAACAGGTTGCGCTCATCGATGAAGCCCTTCTTCAGCAGCTCGTCGACGCCGGCCATCAGGTCGTCGTAATCCTTGCTCGGGTAGGCGTTCTTGATCCGGTTGCCGAACTCGCTGCCGTAGCCGGTGCTGCCGCGCGGGTTGGTGTAGAGGATCACGTAGCCGTTGGCCGCCTGCTCCTGCCATCCGTAGTTGAAGCCCACGCCGTACATGCTGTGCGGCCCGCCGTGGATGTGCAGCTGCATCGGGTACTTCTTCGCCGCGTCGAAATCAGGCGGCGTGATGTACCAGCCCTGGATTTTGAGGCCGTCGGGCGACGTGTACCACATCTCCTTCACCTCACCGAGCTTCTTGCCCTCGAGGATGTCGTCGTTGACCGCGGTCAGCTGCCTGACCTGCTCCGGCTTGGCGACGTCGTAGGTGACGATGTCCGGCGGCCGGTGCAGCGCCGTGAGAACGCCGACCGCCCGGCCCGTCTTCGACACGGTGGTCGTCGTCAACATGTACGAACCCTTCGTCACCGGCTGCACCACGTCGGAGCGAACGCCGGCCATCGGCAACACGTACAGGTTCTGGCTGCCGGCGTCCTGCGCGCTGAAGTAGATGCCGGTGCCGTCGGCCTTCCACTGGATATTCTGCGGCGATCGATCCCAATCGCCCGAGACGAGGCGCGGGTTGCTGCCGTCGATGTTCATGACCCACAGCTTGGTGTCGGTCCAGGTGTTGCGCGAGTGGTCGAGGCCCGTGTAGGCCACGCGCGTGCCGTCGGGCGAGACCTTCGGGTTGTTGTCGGGTCCCTTGCGGCGGGTCAGCTGCGCGATCGCGCCGGTGTCGACGTTCACCGAGTAGATCTCGGATTCGCGCCATTCATAATCGGCGTCCGGCACGCGCAGCGACGTGAACAGGATCTGCCTGCCATCGGGCGTGAACTCGATGCCGTTGTGATCCCAGTCGCCGTTGGTCAGCTGGCGGGGCGTGCCGCCGGTGGCCGGCACCGTGAACAGGTGCCGATAGCCATCATCATTGAAGCCCTGTCCGTCCTGGCGATAGTCGAGACGCTCGACGATGCGAGGCGATTGGGTCCACTTGGCGCCTTCGGGACGCTCGGGCATCTTGATCGACCACGCGTTCTTCTTCTCGACCTTCATGGCGAAGGCGATCGACTGGCCGTCGGGCGCCCACGTGACATTGGCCGGCGACTCGAGCACGCGCGTGATCTGCGAGACGGCGCCTTCGGCGTCCATGTAGCGCACGAAGATTTGCTGGCCGCGCGGCTCACCCTGCGCGATGTACAGGATGCGATCGCCGCTGGGCGACCAGCGCGCGTTGCTGCCGCGCACGAGCACGCGGTTCCTGGACCCGTCGGCGCCCATCGTCCACAGAGACGACTCGCGCTTGTCGTTGACCCGATCGAACCACTGGCGCGTGTAGATGATCTGCGAGCCGTCCGGCGACAGCTGCGGGTCCGAGACCGTTTCGTATTCCCAGTACAGGTCCAGGGTCAGCCGATCGGAGGCCGCGGTGTTCTGAGCGGCGATGACGGCCGGCAACGAGGCAAGGGCAAGGGCAACGAGGATGCGACGCATGGGGAACTTCCTCCAGCAAGGGATTCTAGCCGGGATCGGGGATCGGGGATCGGGGATCGGGGATCGGGGATCGGGGATCGGGGATCGGGCGGCCACCTCATCCGGCCCTCAAGCCCTCAAGCCCCGAGTATCTACCGCGTCCGGCCGATCATGACTTCCGTCGACTTGATAATCGCCACCGCTTCGTCGCCTCGCTTGAGCTTCAGCTCATTGACGGCGTCGCGCGTGATGACCGCGGTCAGGACCTGATCGCCGATCCGGAGACGGACCTGCGAGAGCAATCCGTCTCCGCGCACTTCGTCGACGATGCCGCGCAGCTGATTTCTCCCGCTGATCGCCACCAATACTCCCGGCGCAGCCGGCGATCGTTTCCGCGGTGCCGCGGACGGGGAGCCCTGGTCCTTGCTCAGCAGGGCGCGAGCGATCTCGGTTTCGGAAATGCGATGATGCCCGCCGCGAGTTTTGGTGGTGCGAATCTCGCCGTCGTAGATCCACTGCTTGAGGGTCGAGTAGGCGACGCCAAGTCGATCGGCGGCCGCGCGGACCGTTAGGAGATCGGCCACGATGCGGACACCACAGTAATTAGTGTGCAAACGAGCCCGGCCGCGACGTTCCTCACGGTTTTGCCCAGCATGTCAAAATCACCTCAAATCGCCACCAGATTCGCTTTAAATCATATTAAATTACAGGGCAACAGACATGAGATTCGTAGCTCTGCCACGCGTCACAAAAGTAATGCAGCGGTGGTTGACGGGCATTACCCTTTTGGCGGCATTCAGCACGCCCGTCGCTGCACAGCCCCCCGGTCTGGTCGTCTCGGTCGCCGCGAGCATTCACGACGCGCTCGCCGAGATCGCCGGCCTGTATCGTGCAGCGACGGGCGTCACTGTCGCCCTCAATACCGGCAGCTCCAATACGCTCGCGCGCCAGATTGTCGAAGGCGCACCGGTTGCCGTATTCCTCAGCGCCGACGACGTTCAGATGGACGTCGTTGAAAAGGCCGGCCGGTTGGCGCCTGGAACCAGAACGCGCCTGCTGACGAACGATCTCGCCATCATCGCGCCTCAGGATGCGACGTCCGCCCTGACGGTGGAACGGATACTCGAGGCGGGGATTTCGCGTCTGGGTATGGGTGAAACGACCAGCGTACCGGTCGGCGTGTATGGGCGCCGGTGGCTGGAACGGCAAGGCGCATGGGCGCGCCTTGCGCCAAAGGTCGTTCCCTTTCCAACACCAAGCGCGGTGGTGGCAGCCATCAACGCCGGACGAGTGGACGCCGGCATCGTCTATCGCACCGACGCGATGACCGCCTCGGCGCGCGTCATCGCCGTTATCTCAGGCAAGGACCTCGGCGTCGTGCAGCACGCGGCCGTCATTCAGGGTGCCAGGGAAGCCGACGGCCGGCGCTTCCTCGATTTTCTCAAGAGTAAAGCGGCTCGCGACGTTTTCCTGCGGAGAGGATTTTCGCTGCCGTGACATCCGAGACGTGGGCCATCGCGCGGTTCACCGTGCTGATGGCCCTGATGGCCATCACGCTCGTCCTGCCGCCGGCGATCGCGATCGGCTGGCTGCTGGCGCGGCGCCAGTTCCACGGCAAGGCGCTGCTCGAGACCATTGTCTCGCTGCCGCTGGTGCTGCCGCCGGTGGCGTCGGGCCTGGTGTTGCTCTGGATCTTCGGGCGGCGCAGCCCGGTCGGCCGCGCGCTCGATGCCGCCGGCATCGACGTGGTCTTCACGTGGAAGGCGGTGGTAATTGCCATGATGGTGATCAGCTTTCCGCTGGTCGCGCGCAGCGTCCGTGCCGGCATCGAGCAGGTCGATCGGCGCTTCGAGCACATCGCCGCCACGCTCGGCGCCGGGCCGTTGCGGATCCTGCATTCGATCACACTGCCGCTCGCGTCGCGGAGCATCATCGCCGGCGCGATCCTCGGGTTCTCTCGCGCGCTCGGCGAGTTCGGGGCGACGATCATGATCGCCGGCTCCATTCCCGGCCAGACGCAAACGCTCGCCGTCGGCATCTACACGTTGGTCGAGACCGGCCGTGAGGAGGCCGCTTGGAGCCTGGTGCTGATCTCGGCGGTGCTGGCGTTTGGCGCGATCTACCTTTCGAATCGTCTGGGCGAGCGGAGGGGAATGGTGTGATCGCACTGACGCTGGACGTGACGCTTCGGCAACAATCGTTCGTGCTCCACGTGCGCGAATCCGCGGCGGTGGAAGTGCTTGGCCTGTTCGGACCGTCGGGCAGCGGCAAGACCTCGCTGCTCGAGGCCATCGCCGGCATCCGCACGCCGGACGCCGGCGAGATTCGGGTCGGCGAGCGGCAGTTGTTCTCGTCACGCGATCGTGTCAACGTCCCGGCGCGCGATCGCCGCATCGGCTACGTGCCCCAGGACGCGTTGCTGTTCCCCAACATGAATGTCACGGGCAACATCCGCTATGGCGAGAGCGGGAGCAATCCGGATGGGCGCGCGACCTTCGACGGGCTCGTCGAGATCCTGGAGCTGCAATCGCTCCTGGACCGTCGCGTCCAGGCGCTGTCGGGCGGTGAGAAGCAACGCGTGGCCATTGCCCGCGCGTTGATGACGCGGCCGTCGATCCTGCTGCTGGACGAGCCGCTCGCCGCCGTCGATCGCGCGCGTCGCGACCGCATTCTGCCGTACGTGCTCCGCATCCGCACCGAACTTCACGTGCCGTTGGTCTACGTCACCCATGACGAGGACGAGATCCTCGCGATCGCCGATCGCGTTCTGTATCTAGATCAGGGCCGGGTCGATAGCCCCCGGCTCAAGCCGGGGGATCGGACGACATGAACCCCGCCGACGCGCCGACCCAGCGCAGCCCCTGGTTGTGATCGACGCCCATCATCTTGCCGCGGCCCATGCGGAGCAGCGGCAAGACGGGACGAAGCCTCGCGCCCCCTGCCCTGAGCGAAGTCGAACGGTCGCGGACATACATGATCCGAATCTCGACCTGGGTGGGACCTTCCGGCGTGTCGATCACGGGCTCGAAGCTGATGCGTTCCTGCAGGATGTAGTTCTTGTGTTCCGCACGCGGGATGGCGGCGATCTGCGCGTCGGTCGGCGCGAATACGATGCCGCCGCCCGCGAATGAGAACAGCGGCTTGAGCAGATAGCGATCGCGATCGATGGGCAGCTGCTCGATGCCGTCGAGGAACCACGTTTCCGGAACCGACGCGTGCGTCAGCCAGGGGATCGAAAACTTGCTCACGCGGAAATACCACGCCGGATGCCCGGCCCATTGCACCTCGAGGTCGTCGCCGTAACCGAACGACAGCTGGAGGCGCTTCCGTTCGAGCTCGTCAGGAATGACGCGGTTGTAGATCCGTTTAATCTGGGTGACCTTGCCGTCGCGACGATAGTAGAGCCGCCGGCCTTCGCGCCTGACTGCCGCCGTGTCCACGGCGCGCACGCCCCACATCTGTTCGGTCACCACGAAATCCGGCCACGTCTTCTGCTGCCGGGGCTGGATCTCCATCAGCACCACCTCGGCGGGATCGTGATCGCCGACGATGGCGTCGGCGACGAGCGAGTGGTAGCGATCCGGCGTGAGATCGTCGAGATAGAGATCGAGTGACGAGGGGAGGCTGAAGGCATCGCGATACGCCTCGGCGACGGCGGGCTGAAACCCGTACAGCGAGGCAAACGCCTGCAGCTCGACCAATTTGGGCTTGATCGATCCGTCCGCGTCTCGCACGAGCCCGAAGTCGACCTGCGCGAAGGTCGGGGTGTCCTCGGCGCCCATGCCACCCGCCCCGAGCGAAGTCGAGGGGCGGAAGCGTTCGGGCACGGCCGAATCCGCGGCGGCCATGGCCTCAGGCGTGTCGAGAATCTGGTTGATCAGCGTCTGGCCGGTTGCGGCCAGTGTGGCCATCAGCGACCGCGGCAGGAAGCACGGCGTCTCGCTGATCGGGAAGCCGAGCGTCGCGCCGGTGCGCATCTCCAGCCGCGCGATCAGATCGCGATAGCGCGCGTCGGTCCACGTGGCGTTAAACGACGCCCGAAGCTCAGGAATCACAGCAATCAGCAATCAGCGATCAGCAATTGATCATCAATCATCAATCAAAAATCTGCCATCGCTCATGATCTGCCTGCCGTCGACCCAAATGTCGAAGCGCGTGGCCACGACGTCGATGTGCGTGGACGAGGACCACCTGGCGCCGGTGTGGGCGCCGTAGGGATCGCCAAACGCGACGTGGATACCGGGGAATTTCTCGTCCTGCAGGATGTGGCCGATCACCTGTTGAAGCTCGATGTTGGTGCCGATCGCGAACTCGCCCACGCGATCCGAGTTCTCGTCGGTGTGCGTGTAGTTCCAGAAGTCGGTCTCGAGCTCTTTGTTCTCGCTGTGCGCCTCGACCAGGCGATTGTCCCTGACCCGGAGGGTCAGAGGAGAATGCTGCAGGCTGCCGAACTTCTCGCAGAGAAAATCGCCGACCACGCCGTCGATCACCAGCGTGCCGTCGACGTTACCGGGCGTCGTGAACACCTCGCCGCCGGGCAGATTGCCCCACTTGTCGGGGCTGATCAGGCCGCTGGTCTTGATCCACTTGTAGCTGGGATCAAGCGTCGCCACGAAGTGGCTGCCGCCCTTCGTGGTGGCGCGCACTTCCTTCGCGGTGCGGACGATGTCGATCACCTTCCGGCTGAGGCGATCGACCTTGTGGAAATCGGCGCGCATGCCCTCGAGCATCATCTGCCGGTTGATGTTCACCATGTGGCCATGGCGCATCTTGCGGCGATTGACGATGTCGGTGAGCTGCATGCGCGACTTGAGCTCGTTGGGCTGCACGTGGACGGCGAGGATGCTGACCTGGCTCTGTTCCATATCCGCCGCGATCACCGCCGGCAAATCGGTCAGCGGACGCGGCGCCACGTCTTCGAGAATGAACGCCTGGTGGGGCGCGCCGACCGCCTCGATTTCGTGCACGAGGCTGGCGGCGATGCCCTCGCATTCACGATCGGCGATCACCGTCACCCGCTCGTGCGGTTGCACGTTGAGGCAGACGCGGATCGCATTTCGCGCGCCGGGTGACAGGGCCTGATCAAACACCGTGGTCATACTGTCTTTATTCTTTATTGTTTGGTCTTTATTTCAAAGCCCGGCGGCCGTTTCCGACACCATGTATTGGACGACTTTTTTCAGATCCTGTGTTTGCGCGAACACCTCGAGCTGGCGCTCGGCCCCGCACCCGTTCTTCAACATCGTGTGGACGTACTCCACCTCGCCGCGGCTCTCCAGTTCGTCGAGCACATCGTCGACGAACTCGAGGTACTCGAGCATCAGCTCGCGCGCCGGCACTTCTTTTTCCTGGCCGAAGTCGATCAGCTTTCCGTTCAGGCCGTAGCGTGATGCCCGCCACTTGTTTTCCATGATCAAGGCGCGGCTGTACATGCGGAAGCCCTGGTTGCGCGAGTGCAGCTTGTAGAGCTTCGCCATGGTCGCCTGGATCAAGGCCGCCAGGGCCAGCGATTCGTCGGCGCGCATCGGGATGTCGCAGATCCGCACTTCGAGTGTCGAGAAGAATGGATGCGGCCGGATGTCCCACCAGATCTTCTTCGCGTTGTCGATCGAGTTGGTCTTGACGAGCAGGTTGACGAAGCCCTCGTAGTCGGCCCAGCTCGTGAACGTGTCGGGAATGTTGGTGCGCGGGAACTTGTCGAACACCTTGCAGCGGTACGACTTCAAGCCCGTGTCGAGGCCGATCCAGAACGGCGAGTTGGCGGAGAGCGCGAGCAGGTGCGGCAGGAAGTAGCGCATCTGGTTCATCAAGTGAATCGCGGTCTCGCGGTCCTCGATGCCGATGTGGACGTGCAGCCCGAAAATCAGGTTCGATCGCGCCACCAGCTGCATGTCTTCGACCACCTGCAGGTAGCGCGCGTCCGGATAGATGTCCTGCGCGCGCCAGTCGGCGAACGGGTGCGTGGCGCCGGCGCAGAGCAGCAGGCCGTTCTCGCGCGCCAGTTGCACCATTGCGCGCCGCAGGTTGAGGATGTCGGCGCGCGCCTCTGTCATGTTGCGGCAGACGCCCGTGCCGACCTCGACCACCGACTGGTGCATCTCCGCTTTGATGCGTTCGTCGAGCTGGCGCTTGCCCTTCGAGATGATCTCGGCGTTGATGTGCGAACGCAGGTCGAACGTCTCAGGGTCGATGGTCTGGTACTCTTCCTCGATCCCGATCGTGAAAGAGGGCTTCATCAGTTACCGCGGAGAAATGCGTCCCATCGGTAGGTGGCGGGCGCTGGCGGATCGGTGGCTTTCTTCACCGCGAGCTCCGCCACCGCGGTCACGATCCATTCGAAGTTCTCCGGACCCACCGAATGCAGGTCGGCATCCGGCGCCGGGTTCATGAAATCAATCGCGTACGGCACGCTGTCCTCGACGGCGAACTCGACGGTATTCAGGTCGTAGCCAAGCGCGCGGCAGAGCACCTGTGCGTCACGGGTGACCCGCGCCAGCAGCTCGCGCGGATAATCCGGCGGCGTGCGGATGTAGCGCTCGTGGAAGGGCGCGCGCGGATCGTAGGGCATGATGTGGACCTTCTCCTGGCCCACCACGTAGCACCGGAAATACTCCGTGAAGTTGACGGCCCGCTGCAGCGTCATGCACAGCGTGCGCGTCTGGTCGTAGGCGTTGAAGAACTCGTCGCGGTTGTTGATCTTGTAGACATCGCGCCAGCCGCCGCCATCGAAGGGTTTCAGGAACGCGGGGAAGCCGACGTACTGGAAGATCGCATCCCAGTCGAGCGGGTAGTGCAGGTTGCGCATCGACCGCTCGGTGGTCCCGGTGGGGTGTTCCTTGTGCGGCAGCAGCACCGTCGGCGGGATGGCGACGCCCAGCTTGGTGGCCAGCGCGTAGTTGAAAAACTTGTCGTCGGCACTCCACCAGAACGGGTTGTTGATGATCTGCGAGCCGCACAGCGCGCAGTTCTTCAGCCACGCGCGGTAGAACGGAATGTCGTGCGAAATGCGGTCGACGATCACGTCGTAGCCGCACGGCTCGGCCATCCGCACGTCGCCGATCTGCGCGAACTCCGCCGCCAGACCCGGCACGCTCATCCCGTTGATGCGCTCGACGAGCGCGGCGGGGAACGTGTTCTCCATCCCGAAGAGGACACCGATCTTTTTCACGGATGCCATATTAGTTCACGGGAGGTACGCGGCGGCCATCGGACGCCAGAACGGCCAGTCGTGCCTCGAGTTGTTCCAGACGTGCAGGCTGTGGGGGATGCCCTTGGCCCGCAGCAGCGCCGAAAACTGCTCGTTGGGCGTGCGGCAAATGTCGTGGTCGCCGGTGCAGAGCACCCATTTGTTCCGCCGAAACTGATCGAGGTAGTAGTCGTCGGTCAGGTTGGGCAGAAACGACGGTGGATTCAGGAAGTAGCAGTCCTCGTCGAAGTAGCCGTCGAGGAACTGCGAGATGTCGAACGCCCCGCCCATGGTGATGCACGACGTGAACGTGTAGGGGTGGCGCAGCGCCAGCACCATGGCGTGATACGCGCCGAAACTGCAGCCGGTGACGCCGATGCCGTCGTGGCGCGTCAGGTGACGCACCAGCGGCACGGTCTCGTTGAGAATGTAGTCCTCGTAATGGAGATGGCGTTCGACCCGCTGTCGCGGGTGAACCTTCTTGCAGTACCAGCTTTCGCTGTCCAGCGAGGCCACGCAGAAAAGTCGCAGCCGTCCGTGCTCGAGTTTGTCGGCGAGCGCGCCGACCATGTCGCGGTCCTCGTATTCGAAGAACGCGCCCTGCGACGTCGGAAACACGATCACCGGCGGCCCGTCGTGACCGAAGGCCAGCAGCTCCATGTCGCGATTGAGCGAGCGTGAGAACCACTTATGGTGGTCGCGAGTCATATGGTGCGCAGGGTGCACGAGGTGCTGCCGCTAGGGAAGCCTATACTGATCATGCCCGCTGATGCACCCGCCAGGAAGCCAGCTCCGCCGTCACCAAGCATTCCACTCGGAGTTCCTCGAACACGACCGCGACGTGCTCGTCTGGCTGCCTCCCGGCTACGGCGCAGCGTCCGATCGGCACCCCGTGCTGTACATGCATGACGGGCAAAACCTCTTTGAACCGGATACGGCGTTTCAGAAGGGTGAGCATTGGCGCCTCGGCGAGACGGCCGCGACGTTGATCGAGGACGGCAGCATCGAGCCCCTGATGATCGTCGGCATCTACAACACCGGCGACCACCGCACGGAGGAGTACACCCCCACGCGAGACGCGAAGCTTGGCGGCGGCCACGCGGACGACTATGGACGGATGATCGTCGAGGAGCTGAAGCCGTTCATCGACCGCACGTATCGCACCCGTCCGGAGCCGCAGCACACCGGCCTCGGCGGCTCCTCGCTGGGCGGGCTCGTCACCTTATATCTGGGGTTTACCCACCCGGGTGTCTTCGGCCGACTTGCGGTGTTATCGCCGAGCGTGTGGTGGAACCGGCGCGCCATCCTGAAGACCGTGCGCCAGGCGCGTGCCAAACCGAAATCGCGCGTGTGGGTCGACATGGGCACCGCCGAGGGCAAGCGTGGTCTCGACGATGCAAGGCTGCTCAAGGCGGCGCTGGTGGGCCTGGGATTCGTCGAGGGCGTCGATATGCACTACGCCGAATTCGAGGGCGCGACGCATAGCGAACAGGCATGGGCCGAACGCGTCGGCCCGATGCTCACTTGGTTGTTTCCAGCTTGAACCCGAGTCACCTCACGGCGCTGCGCCACTCTGCTTCCAGCGCCTCGAGCGGGCGTCCATACACCTCCTGCATCCGGGCCGGCAGCTGCGATGACCTCGCGTGGTACACCAGCTTCAGGCGCGCGGCGCCGTACCGCTCGAGCAGGAACGCCAGGAACGACGCGCTGGATCGGTAGCCCTCGTTGGAAGAGCTGCTCCACTTGGCGTCGTCGGCGAGATCGCCAATCGCCATCACGCGATTGGGGTTGTTGTGAACCCAGCGGTGCAGGAACGACGGTCCGATGTCTCCAAAACGCTCCGACACCAGCGCCGAGGCGAGGCCTTCGTTCATGAAGCTGGTGCCGGCGCGGCCGAGTCCGTTCTGAATGATCACATGATTGGCTTCGTGCGTGAGCAGGGCGCGCAGATCGTTGTCGAGCGGCGCGAAGCAGACCGCGTGCACGGCATTGGTTTCTGGAAATGCGACGCCGGCCCGCGCCGACGGCAATGGCGGATCGAGCTCGCCGCCGGAGTTATAGAGGAACATCGCAATGCGACCGCCCATGTCGATCTGCAGTGCGCCCACCGTGTGTGCGTATTGCTCCTCCAGGACTTCCGCGAGCGCGGCGGCCTGGGACTCACAGAATGAGCCGGGCCTCACGTGAAGGACGTAGCGGGAGGATTCGAACACGGCCCATTCAACGCCTGCCGAAGGCGACGTCGGGCCGTACACGAATTCGCAACCACCGGAGAGCAGCAGCCCCGCCACGGCTCCGGCGGCCCTGGCGCTAGCGCGCATAGCTCACCCCCAGTTCGATGGCATGGCGATGGCCCGCGTACGAATAGTGCGAGGACGAATAACCGTCATAGGCCCGGCGCCACGCGGCCGCCAATCGCGTCGTGGGGGTCACGCGCCAAGTCACGCGAACCACGGTGTCGCTGAGCCAGTTGCCGCCGCTGTAGCTTTCCGTGTCGCCCTCAGCGGAGTGCCGAGCGCTGCGGTGAGATACGACGGCGCCGTTGGCCCACGACGCATCGACGCCCAGCCGGTCGTATCGGTGCAGGCCGATCGCGATCACCCCGGCGGCGCCGCCGCCGGTGATTCGCGTCTTCGTGGCGAGGGCCTGCGTGATGTGGCGATCGAATCCGGCGCGCGTCGCGAGGCCCTGCGCCCCGACGCCAAGATCGAGACCATCGAACAGGATGTTGCGCCACGGGTAGCGGCGATATTCGTACGTGACGGCGAAACGGCTCGCCAGATCGCTGCGGAGCGCAGCAATCGAACGCGAGGGCGCCACGTACGAAAAGTCGCGCGCCCGCGCCGCGGTCGCTTCAATCAGGTGCGACGAGCGGACGCGGACGATGTCGTAACGGCCTGACACCGAGGGCCCGGAGCCTCGCCACGACACCGGCGATGCATCGGGCGGCCGCCCGCTCCGCGAAATGTCGCGGAGCGCGAACACTTCGTACCCAGCCAGCACCGACCATCCGACCGTCGAGGTCTCGACGGGCGCGGGTGGCGGCGCCGGCTGGGCGGAGGCTGTTGCCGTGAGCACGGCGATTGCGGCGACCGATTGGACGAATCGACGCATGGCCCCGATCCTTCGTCAACAGCGATCAACGCACCGTCGGGTAGCCGTGCGACGCGGTTTCGCCGGCAAACTGAAACTCGGTCAGCTTCTGCAGGTTGCCGTCCGACGTCGTGTACACCACCACGAGGTTCTGGTCCGCGCGATCGCGTTCGAGATGCGTGCAGTGGAACGCCACGACCGGTGTCTTCGGATCGTCGTAGGCGTAGATGTGCGTGCAGGGCTCCCCGCGCGCCATGCGATCGTTGTCGTGCTCGATCACGTAACGGCCCTGCAGGATCGACTTGCCCACGAGCACCGGACGATGAAACCACACCTCGGCCCGTTGCTGGACCGGCGGCGCCGGGCCGAACTGCGGATCCATCATCGACAGCAGTATCTCTTCCGCGCTGGGCTCAGCACCGGTCTTGGCGGCCATGCAGCACGGCATGTCGCAGCAAGCGCCCTGGGTGTGTTGAGCGGAGTGTCCCTTCTGGTCGCAGCACGAGGCGTCGGCGGCGGCCGGCGCGAGCAGGAAGAGGCCGGCGAAGGCACCGACGGCGAGCAGCTTGAAGTGCATATGTAGTCCTCCATCCACCAGGCAAGGCGAAAAGCGTGCCGATGAGACGTTGCGAATTCACGTTTGTTTCTTGAAGACGGAAGGCTCCACCCCTGAGGGCGTCGGGGGATTTCCAGTGCGATGGGGAAGATTCCGCCCGCGCGCCGTATGCTCAACGCGTGGACCCGACCATTGCGACCCTCATCCCGCTTGCCGTCGCCATCCTTGGCGGCGCGGCGGTTGGCGTGGAGAGACAGCGGTCAGGACATGCCACGGGTCCCGATGCGCGCTTCGGCGGCCTACGCACCTTCACGCTGCTTGGCGCTGTCAGCGGCATTTCCGGATTGCTCATCAAGTCGGCGCTGATCGTTCCGGCGGCCCTGCTCATCGCCGGCGCGCTGGCACTGACCGTTGCCGCCTACCTTCGCGCGAGCCGGAGCAATATTGACGCGACGACCGAGGTGGCGGCAGTCGTCGTGCTGGCTGCAGGCGTGATGGCGGGTCTCGGGGAGCTGCGCCTCTCGGCTGCGGTGACCACCCTGACGGTTCTCGTGCTTGCCGAGAAGCCGCTCTTGCACGGCCTGGTGGCGCGGCTCGACGACGAGACGATGCTCGCCGCAGCGCGGTTCGCGGTGATGTCCGTGGTGATCCTGCCGCTGCTTCCCGAGGGCCCGTACGGGCCAGGGCCCGGCATTCGTCCTCGAGACCTGTGGATGATCGTGCTGCTGTTTTCGGGAATGAGCTTCGTCGGTTTCATCGCGCAGCGCATGACCGGCGCCGCGGGGTATCCGCTCACGGGGCTACTTGGCGGCCTGGTGTCGTCGACCAGCGTGACGTTGACCTTCGCGCGGCTCAGCAAGTCACATCCGGAACAGGACGGCCCACTCGCCACCGGCGCCGTGGCGGCGAGCACGATCCTGTTCTTGCGCGTGGCCGTCGCCGTGACGGTCCTGGACGCGACCGTCCTGCCGATGCTCGCGCGATACCTGGCGGCGCCCTTTGTGGCCAGCGTCGCTGCGCTGCTGGTCGCGTGGCGGTCCCTTCGCGGCGCGCAGATCGAACCGACCCAGCTGAAAAACCCCTTGCACTTCCGCTCCGCCCTTGAAATGGCGGCGCTGTTTCAGGTGGTGCTGTTTGCGGTGCACTACGTCCGGAGCTCCGTTGGCGAGAGTGGCCTGCTGGCGAGCGGATTTGTGCTCGGGCTGACCGACGTGGATGCGCTGACGCTGTCGATGACGCGCAGCGTGGCCAGCGGCACGCCGCTCGAGGCCGCCGCCCGTGCCATCACGATGGGCATCGTCGCCAATTCGCTGATGAAAGCGGGAATCGCGGTGGTCGTGGGCTCCGGGCGCTTCAAATGGCACGCCGGCGCGGCGCTGCTGGCAATGGCGGCAGCGGGCACCGCCGCATTGTTCTTCTGACTCCATCCGGTCAACGATCGGGCCGTGATCCAACTGGCGGCATAGAAGCCGCGCGAAGGGGAATACTCCCCGGTGTGCGGAGAATGTCCCTTCGGGCTCGTGCCTGCCCTTCTCAATTTCCAGCGAATTGACACGGAAATTCCCGGCTCATCCACCCGGCATGCCGGTTGCCGTAAGGGCTGCCAATTACCTCGGGCACACAACCGTCAGCCTTTTGAAAGGGAATGCCATGCGCGTCTGTGAAACACCGGAGTCGTCGTCCGATTTTTCGTCCCATCGAGCAGGGCGCTCCGTGCTTGTCGTTGATGGCGATCCCATCCAGTTGAGGCGTATGCAAACGGAGCTGGAAGCCACAGGACTCACCGTTCGCGCCACCACTGGGGCATCGGAGGCGCTGGTTACCGCTCGCGCGGATCGCCCCGACGCCCTCATCAGTGATGTTCGCCTGGGCGATCTTGACGGATTCATCCTGTCCTCTCTGTTTCGGTCAGACCCACAGCTCGGCGGCGTTCCCGTCGTGCTCGTGACGGATCATCTCGAGGGAGCCGAGGATCGAAAGCTGGCGACAGCCGCCGGCGTACACGCACTGCTGGAGCGGTCTCCGAATGTGGCCCGAGAAGTCGATGCGTTGCTTCATCTCCTCGACGGTGATGGCCACGTGGCAGCCGCCGGCAAGCCTGATCCGTACGTCATGCGGATGGCCGGCCAGATCGGACAGCTGCTGGCGCAAGCGCACGCCGTTGAGGCGCGGTGCAAGAGCCTCCTCGACAACGCACACGACGCGATCACCATACTAACGCCCGACGGCATCATCCTGGAAGCCAACCGTGGGTGTGAAGAGATTCTGCAGATGCCCCGCGAGCGCATGATCGGTCATCACATCCGTGAGTTCGCGGCGCCGGGATACGAAGACAGCAACGTCGCCGAATATCGAGGCGCACTCGATGGGACGGGGCGAATGCCGGCCATCCCGATCGCGCGTCTCGACGGCTCTTGTGTCTACGTCGAATGGTCCAACAAAGCCGTGCAGGTTGGCGGCGAGAACGTGGTGTTCGCGGTCGGCCGCGACGTGACGGAAAGTGTCGAGGCTCGACGAAACCTGGCCGTCAGCGAGGAGAAGTACCGGACCTTAATCGAAAGCATTCCGGACGTTGTTTGGTCAGCGACGCTCGACGGCGAGCTCACGTTCATCAGCGAGCCGGTCGTCAACGTCTGCGGCTTCTCCGCCGAGGAGTTCCGTCGCGCCGCCCCATCCTTCTGGTTCGATCGGATTCATCCAGAGGACCTCGATCGTGTGCGCCAGGCCTATAGCCACATCGCCAAGTCCGACTACGCGGCCGAATACCGGTGGCAACACAAGGACGGCCACTGGATCTGGATCAGGTCGCATGCGCGTTCGAGGATCGGTCCGGACGGCATCGAGCGCGCGGAAGGAACGTTCGCCGACATTACCGAACTGAAACGCGCCGAGGAGCACGTCCGGCAATCGCAAAAGATGGAGGCGATCGGGCAGCTGACCGGTGGCATCGCACACGATTTCAACAACATCCTGGCGGTGATCATCGGCAACGGTGAGTTCTTACAGCAATCGCTGCCTGAGAACGACGAGAACGACGTCAGGCGAGCCGACGCCGTGGCGATCCTGGACGCGGCCCGGCGCGCGGCAGGATTGACCCGGCAGCTGCTCGCCTTCAGCCGCCGGCAGGTACTCGAACCCAGGATTCTCAATCTCAATGAAATTGTTCGCGGCCTTGAAAAGATGCTTCGTCGCATCGTCGGCGAGGACATCGAGTTCACCAGCGCATTGGCCGACGGCCTGGCTGCCGTCCACGCCGACGCCGGGCAAATCGAACAGGTGATCATGAACCTGGTCGTCAATGCACGCGACGCCATGCCCCTCGGCGGGAAACTCTCCATTGAAACGGCCAACGTCGTGTTCGACGACGTGTATTCCAGCACGCACCTGGGGCCGGCGCGCGGAGAGTACGTCATGCTTGCCGTCAGCGATACGGGCTGCGGCATGGACGCCGACACCAAGCGGCGACTGTTCGAGCCATTCTTCACAACCAAGGAGAAGGGCAAGGGCACGGGGCTGGGGCTGTCGACGTGCTACGGGATCGTGAAGCAAAGCGAAGGGTGGATCTGGGTCTACAGCGAGCCGGGCCGAGGCACAGCTTTCAAGGTGTATCTGCCGGTGGCGGCCGCTGAGGCCGCTGCGACCTCGATCGACACCGCGGCACAAACGGTGCTGGCGAGAGGGAAGGAAACGATTCTGGTGATCGAGGATGACGCGCAGGTGCGAGCCATGGTGCGCCGCATTTTGACGAGTCGCTCCTACGACATCCTGGAAGCGTGCGATGGGGAGGAGGCAATCGCCATCGCGGCGGACCATCACGGGATGATTGACCTGGTTCTGAGTGATGTTGTCATCCCGGGTTTGAGCGGCCCCGAGATTGTTCAGCAGGTGGAACAGCGCCGTGGCCGGACGCCCGCGCTGTTCATGTCCGGCTACACCGACCATGCCGTGTTGCGCGACCGCATCCTGTCTGCCGGGGCGAACTTCATTCAGAAGCCCTTCGCGCCCGCGGCGCTCGCGAAGAAAGTCCGCGATGTGCTGGACGCGCAGGGAGCACGATCGTGATGGGTCACCTCTCCGGCACGGTCCTGGTCGCGGATGACGAGCCGGCGAACCTGGCCGTGCTCACTCGCCTTGTGAAGCGGCTCGGCTGCCGCGTTGTGAGTGCGGCCGATGGTCAAGCGGCACTCGATGCGGTCGGGAGGGAACGGCCTGACCTCGTCCTGCTCGACGTCAATATGCCGCGCCGCGATGGTTTCGAGGTGTGTCGCAGCATCAAACAGCACCCGCCCACGCGGCTCCTGCCTGTTGTTCTGATTACGGGATTGTCGGCGAGCGATGACCGTATTCGCGGCATTGACGCCGGCGCGGACGACTTCGTGTCCAAGCCGTTTGACAGTGGTGAACTCGAGGCACGCGTGCGGTCGCTGGTGCAACTGAAACATCACACCGACGGCCTCGATTCCGCCGAATCGGTGGTGTTGAGCCTCGCCCGCACCATCGAAGCGCGCGATCCGTACACGAGCGGCCACTGCGAACGGCTCGCCGAATACGCGACGGCGCACGGTCGGTGGCTGGGGCTCGACGATGGGCAATGCCGCGCGCTGTATCGGGGTGGGTTTCTGCACGACATCGGCAAGATTGGCATTCCCGACGCGATTCTGCTGAAACCCGGACCGCTGTCGGCGGAGGAGTTCGCCGTGATGCAGCGCCATACCATCATCGGCGACCGTCTGTGCAGTGAGTTGAAATCGCTGGAAGACGTTCGACCGATCGTCCGTCACCACCACGAACGCGCGGATGGAACAGGCTATCCGGATCGACTCCGCGGCGACGAGATCCCACTGTGCGCCCAGATCGTCGCCATTGTCGACGCCTATGACGCGATGACGACGAATCGACCCTACAAGACCGCGCTGCAACCCGAAGAAGCGTTTGACGAGCTGTGGCAGGAGACCCAGAAAGGCTGGAAGAGGGCCCTGCTCGTCGAGAGCTTCGTGGCGATGATGACGGCGGGGATGACGATCACTCGGGAGGCTTCGAAATGATGTTCCGACGAAAAGCGCCACGTGGAAGCGGTCGCGCTGCTGTCGCAAGGTGCGACCGT